>PDQT01000142.1 GCA_002747875.1 bacterium DOLZORAL124_64_63 | reverse complement strand
GGAGGCGGAACGATAGTGGTTGGTGGGGATGGTGTCAAGGGAATAATGGGGGAGAAATGGGAAGAGGGAGGATTTTCGGGGTCGGGTACCCGCCAAACACAAAAAAAGCCCCCCGAAGTCAAAGCTCCAGGGGGCCCGAAACAATCAACTCGGCGCTTTCACCGCGGAAGAAGAACTATTCCCCCCCCGCCGCCTCCGCCGCCTCATCGCTCTCCGCCAGCTTCGCCGCCTCCGCCGCCATGGCGGCCGCCAGTTCAGCCTGGTGGATACCTTCGATAATCCGCATGTCCTCGTCCGCCGGATCCTCCACAGCCAGGTGCTTGTACTGCGTCAAACCCGTGCCGGCGGAGATCAGATGACCCATGATCACGTTCTCCTTGAGGCTGCGCAGTTCGTCGCGCTTGCTGCGGGTGGCCGCTTCGGTCAGCACGCGCGTGGTCTCCTGGAAGGAGGCGGCGCTGATGAAGCTGTCCGTGGTCAGGCTGGCCTTGGTGATACCCAGCAGCAGCGGCTCGAAGGTGGCCGGCTCCAGCTCGGGTTCGCCGGTGGCGCGCAGCTCCAGGTTCTTGCGCATGATCTTCTTGTTGAACTCCTCCACGTCCTGCTTGGTGACCTGCTCGTCCTCCAGGAAGGGCGTGTCGCCGGGGTTCAGGATCAGGACCTTGCGCAGCATGCGGCTGACGATGACCTCGATGTGCTTGTCGTTGATCTTCACACCCTGCAGGCGGTAAACCTCCTGCACGGCGTTGACCAGATGCTGCTGCACCTCGTTCACACCCGCGATGGACAAGATGTCCATGGGGTTGATGGGGCCCTCGGTCAGGCGGTCGCCGGCCAGCACGTGCTCGCCGTTGTAGGTGCGGACGTACTTGCCGTGGGGAATGAGGTATTCCTTTTCCATGCCGCTCTCGCCCACCACGGCCACCTTGCGCTGGCCGCGGGTGATGCCGCGGAATTCCACCACGCCGTCCAGTTCGGTGACGATGGCGCACTCGCGCGGGCGCCGGGCCTCGAACAGCTCGACCACGCGGGGCAGACCACCGGTGATATCGCCGCTGTGGCTGACTTCCCGGGGGATCTTGGCCAGGTGCGAACCGGGTGTGACCGCCGCGCCGTCCTCCACCAGCAGGAACGCGCCGGTGGGCAGGATGTACTCCGCCGTCTTCTTGCCGGTCTTCTCGCTGATGACCTGGATGGCCGGATGGATGCTCTTGTCCGGGCTCTCCACGATCACGGGCTGCTTCATGCGCGTCTTGTCGTCCAGATCCTCCTTGAGGGTCAGGCCGTCGAAGATGCCGCTGAAGGCCACGATACCGCTGTCCTCCGCCAGGACGAAGTCCGCGAACGGATCCCATTCGAAGAGGGGATCCTGCGGGTTGACCTTCTGCCCGTCCTCCACGAAGACCACGGCGCCGTAGGGCAGGGACATGGTGCTGCGGGTCTGGCCCGATTCCAGGACCAAGTTCAGCTCGCCCTTGCGGCCGATGCTGACCATCTTGCCCTCTTCGTCCTTGACCAGATTCACGTCCTTGTTGAAGACGATCTTGCCGGGCGCGGGCGCCTGCTTGACCGTCTGCTCGACGATACGGCTGGCCGTACCACCGATGTGGAAGGTCCGCAGGGTCAGCTGCGTGCCGGGCTCGCCGATGGACTGGGCGGCCACCACGCCGATGGGCTCGCCGATATCCACCAGCTTGTGCTCCGCCAGGTTGAAGCCGTAGCACAGGGCGCAGATGCCGCGCCGGCTCTCACAGGTCAGCACCGAACGCATCAGCACGGACTGCACGCCGGACTCCTCGATCTTGCGGGCCAGATTGCGGTCCAGCAGGGTGCCGGCCTCGGCGATGACCTCGCCCAGACCGTCGATGACATCCTCGGCGGTGGTCCGACCCAGGATGCGCTCCTGCAGACCCTCGATGGTCTTCTCGCCCTCCTTGAGGGCGCTGATCTCCACGCCGCGCAGGGTGCCGCAGTCATGCTCGGTGACGACGATGTCCTGGGCCACATCCACCAGCCGGCGCGTCAGGTAACCGGCGTCGGCGGTCTTCAGGGCGGTATCGGCCAGACCCTTACGGGCACCGTGGGTGGAGATGAAGTACTCCAGCATCGTCAAGCCCTCGCGGAAGTTCGCGATGATGGGCTGCTCGATGATTTCACCGAAACCACCGGTGATCTTCTTCTGGGGCTTGGCCATCAGACCACGCATACCGGCCAGCTGCTTGATCTGGTCGGTGCTGCCTCGGGCGCCGGAAGCGTTCATCATGTAGACGCTGTTGAAGCCCTGGTCGTCTTGGCTCAGATGCTCGAACATGCGGTCCTTGACCTCGTTCGTCACCTCGGTCCACTTGTTGATCACGCGGTTGTAGCGCTCCCGGTTGGTGATCAGTCCGTTGCGGTAGTCCTTCACGAACTTGTTCACCACCTTCTGCGCCTCGGTGATGATGTCGGTCTTCTCCGGCGGGATGATGATGTCGTCGATCCCGATGGAGATGCCGCCTTCGGTGGCGTGGTGGAAGCCCAGGTTCTTCAGGTTTTCCAGGAAGTTCATGCAGGCGGTCATGCCCTCGGCGGCGTGCACGCGGCTCACCAGGCGGGACAGGGCCTTCTTGTTCAGGGGCTCGTTCACATAGCCCAGGCTGTCGGGGATGATCTCGTTGAAGATCATGCGCCCGATGGTGGTTTCCAGGGTGCCGTGGGGCTCGCCCATGCGGATCTTGACCAGGGCGTGCTTGCCGATGACGCCGCCGGCGTAGGCCGCCAGGGCGTCCAACGGATCGCTGAAGGCCTTGCCTTCGCCCTTGGCGCCGGGTCGGTGCAACGTCAGATAGTAGCAGCCCAGCACCATGTCCTGGCTGGGGCTGGCCACGGGCTCGCCGCTGGCGGGGCTCAGGATGTTCAGCGGGGCCAGCATCAGCAGGCGGGCCTCCAGCTGGGCCTCGTAACCCAGGGGCACGTGCACGGCCATCTGGTCACCGTCGAAGTCGGCGTTGAAGGCGGTGCAGACCAGCGGGTGGATCCGGATGGCCTTGCCCTCGATCAACACCGGCTCGAAGGCCTGGATACCCAGACGGTGCAGCGTCGGGGCGCGGTTCAGCAGCACGGGGTGGTCCTGGATGATCTCTTCCAGGATATCCCACACCTCGGGGCGCTCCTGCTCCACCAGCTTCTTGGCGCTTTTGACGGTCTGGACGTAGCCCTTCTCCTCCAGCTTGCGGATGATGAACGGCTTGAACAGCTCCAGGGCCATGCTCTTGGGCAGACCGCACTGGTACAGCTTCAGCTCCGGACCGACCACGATCACCGAACGGCCGGAGTAGTCCACGCGCTTACCCAGCAGGTTCTGGCGGAAACGGCCCTTCTTGCCCTTGATCATGTCGCTCAGGGACTTCAGCGGACGGTTGCCCTGGCCCTTGACGGTGCGCGAACGGCGGCCGTTGTCGAACAGGGCGTCCACCGCCTCCTGCAGCATCCGCTTCTCGTTGCGCAGGATCACGCCGGGGGCCTTGATCTCGATGAGCTTCTTCAGCCGGTTGTTCCGGTTGATGACCCGGCGGTACAGATCGTTCAGGTCGCTGGTGGCGAAACGGCCGCCATCCAGGGGCACCAACGGACGCAGATCCGGCGGCAGAACCGGCAGGCAGTCCAGGATCATCCAGCTGGGGTCGTTGTTGCTCTGCAGGAAGCTGTCGATGATCTTCAGACGCTTGAGCACCGTCTTCTTGCGCTGCACGCTGCTCTCGGTCTTGACCTGGGCGCGCAGCTCCTGGTTCAGACCCTCGAAATCCAGCAGCTGGATCAGCTTGCGCACGGCTTCGGCGCCCATCTCCAGCTCGCAATCCCAGTCCGGGTGCTCTTCCTTCAGCTCCCACCAATCCTCGTCGCTGAGCACGTCGCCCACGTTCAGCTCGGTGTTGCCGGGATCGATGACGGCGCTGGACTCGTAGTACAGCACCCGCTCCAGGTCCTTGACCTTCATGTTCAGCAGCTGGCCCATGCGGCTGGGCAGGCCCTTGAAGAACCAGATGTGGGCGATGGGCACGGCCAACTCGATATGGCCCAGGCGCTCGCGCCGCACCTTGCTCTGGGTCACCTCCACGCCGCACTTGTCGCAGACCATGCCGCGGAAACGGATGCGCTTGTATTTGCCGCAGTTGCACTCCCAGTCCTTCACCGGGCCGAAGATGCGCTCGCAGAACAGACCATCCTTCTCGGGCTTGAAGGTCCGGTAGTTGATGGTCTCGGGTTTGGTGACCTCGCCGCAGCTCCACGCGCGGATCTTGTCCGGCGAAGCAAGCTGGATCATGATCGCGTTGTGATCCACCGACTTCGAATGGTCATCACGAAAAGTCTGGCCGAGCATTTATGTCCTCCTCGCCGAAGCCGCAGCTTCCGGCACGGGAAAAAGGTCTAGACAGAATCTTCCAGGTTCACGTCCAGACACAGACTCTGGAGCTCTCTCATCAGCACGTTGAACGACTCGGGAATGCCCGGCTCGGGCGGATTCTCGCCCTTGACGATGGCCTCGTAGATGCGGCTGCGACCGGTCACGTCGTCGGACTTGACGGTCAGCATCTCCTGCAGGCAGTTCGCCGCGCCGTAGGCCTCCAGGGCCCAGACTTCCATCTCACCGAAGCGCTGGCCACCGAACTGGGCCTTGCCGCCCAGCGGCTGCTGGGTCACCAGGCTGTAGGGGCCGATGCTCCTGGCGTGGATCTTCTCCTCCACCAGGTGATGCAACTTCAGCATGTAGATGGTCCCCACGGTGACTTCCTTGTCGAAGCGCTCGCCGGTCCGGCCGTCGTACAGCACGGTCTTGCCGCTGGGATCCAGACCCTGCTCCTTCAGCGCGACCTTGATCTCATCGATGCTGGCGCCGTCGAACACCGGAGTCTGGATCTTCACGCCGGCGCTGGTGGCGGCGATACCCAGGTGGGTCTCCAGAATCTGCCCCAGGTTCATACGGCTGGGCACGCCCAGGGGGTTCAGCACGATATCCACGGGGGTGCCGTCGGCCAGGTAGGGCATGTCCTCTTCGGCCATGATCTTGGAGACGACGCCCTTGTTGCCGTGGCGGCCGGCCATCTTGTCGCCCACGCTCAGCTTGCGCCGGCGGGCCACATACACCTTGACCAGCTTGACCACGCCCGGGGGCAGTTCGTCACCGCGCAGGGCGCGCTCCTGGTTCTTCTCGTATTCCACTTCCACCCGGTCACGCTCCCGCGCGGCCGCCTCGAAGACGGAGCGGATGCGGGCATCCTGCTTCTCGTCCTTGACCAGGGGCAGACCCCAGTGGATGGACTGGAAATCCAGATCGGCCAGCACGCTCTTGGTCATCTTGCGGCCGCTCTTGACCAGCACCTCGCCCGTGTTGGCGTCGATGATGTGGTGCGCCGTCTGCCCGGCGAAGAGTTGACCCAGGCGCTCTTCCGCCAGCAGGTCGACCTTCTTCTGGTCCCGGTCGTAGCGACGCTTCAGCGCCTGCAGCTGCCGGGTCTCTTCCTTCTTGCTGCGGGTGGTCCGGTCCTGGCGGCTGAACACGTGCACATCCACCACGATCCCGTCCATGCCCGGAGGCGCCTTCAGAGAGGCGTCCTTCACGTCGCCGGCCTTCTCGCCGAAGATGGCGCGCAGCAGCTTCTCTTCCGGACTCAGCTCGGTCTCGCCCTTGGGCGTGACCTTGCCCACCATCAGATCGCCCGCCCGCACGCGGGCGCCGGGGAAGATGATGCCGTCCTCGTCGATGTTGGTCAGGGCCTCCTCGCCGACGTTGGGGATCTCACGGGTGATCTCCTCCACACCGCGCTTGGTGTCGCGCACTTGCAGATCGAATTCCTCGATGTGCAGGGACGTGAAGATGTCCTCTTTGACCGTCTTCTCGGAAATGAGGATGGCATCCTCGAAGTTGTAGCCGCCCCAGGGCATGAAGGCCACCGTCAGGTTGCGGCCCAGGGCCAGCTCGCCGTTCTGGGTGCAGGGGCCGTCGGCGATGGGCTGCCCCTTCTTGACCTTGTCCCCGGGTTTGACCAGCGGACTCTGGTTGTAGCAGGTGTCCTGGTTGCTGCGGCGGAACTTGCGCAGGCGGTATTCCTTGATGCCGTCCTGGTCGAAGAAGCTGCCGCTGCTGACCTTCTCCGGATCGTCGTAGCGGATGACGATGCTCGCGGCCGTGGCCGCGATGACCTCGCCGGCGGCCTCGGCCACCACCACGGCGCCCGAGTCGATGGCCACCTTCTTCTCCATGCCGGTGCCCACCACGGGGCTGTCGGCGCGCAGCAGGGGCACGGCCTGGCGCTGCATGTTGCAGCCCATCAGGGCACGGTTGGCGTCGTCGTGCTCCAGGAAGGGGATCAGCGACGCGGCGGCCGAAACGATCTGCTTCGGCGACACGTCCATGTAGTCGATCTCTTCGTGCCGAGCCATGGGGTACTCGCCCTTGAAACGGGTCAGCACGCGGTCGGCCACGAAATGGCCCTTCTCGTCCAGCGGCGCGTTGGCCTGGGCGATGGTCACGGTGTCTTCTTCGTCGGCCGTCAGGTAATCCGTCTTGGACTTGACCACGCCCTTCTCCACCCGGCGGTAAGGCGACTCGATGAAACCGAAGTGGTTCACCCGCGCGTAGGTGGCCAGGCTGGCGATCAGACCGATGTTCGGGCCTTCCGGCGTCTCGATGGGGCACATGCGCCCGTAGTGCGTGTAATGAACGTCACGCACCTCGAAGCCGGCGCGGTCCCGATGCAGGCCGCCGGGGCCCAGGGCGCTCAGGCGCCGCTTGTGGGTCAGCTCGGACAGGGGATTCGTCTGGTCCATGAACTGGCTCAGCTGGCTGCTGCCGAAGAAACTCTGGATCACGGCCGAAACGGTCCGCGCGTTGACCAGATCCCGCGGGCTCAGGGGCTTCTCCTTATCCGCCAGGTTCATGCGCTCCTTGATGATGCGGGCCATGCGGCTCAGCCCCACGCTGAACTGGTTGGCCAGCAGCTCGCCCACGGAGCGGATGCGACGGTTGCCGAAGTGGTCGATATCATCGATATCGTTGCGCCCCAGGAACAGCCCGATCATCTCGTTGACGATGGCCAGGAAGTCGGCCGGCGTCAGGGTGGTGGTCTCCGCGTCCACATCCAGCCCCAGGCGGCGGTTCATCTTGTAGCGACCGACGTCGGCCAGGTCGTAGCGCTTCTCGTTGAAGAACAGGCGCTCGAAGAGAACGCGGGCCACTTCCTCGTTCGGAGGATCGCCCGGACGCAGCAGGCTGTAGAACCGGCGCAGAGCCTCGTCCTGGTTGGTGCTGGGATCCTTGCGCAGGGTGTTCAGGATGAGGCTGGGCTCGTTGAGGGTCACCTCGCCCTCTTCCACCAGTTCCATCTCCTTGATGCCGCAGGTCAGCAGGGTCTCGCGCAGCACGGCGTCGATGACGGTGCCGGCGATGGCCGTGGGCTCTTCCTCTTCGGGCTTGAAGAAATCGGCGGCCAGGATGCGGCCCTCCAGATTCTCTTCCAGGGCGGTGAACTTCTTGGTCCCGGCCCGGGGAATCTTCACGGTTTCGGTCTTGTGGAAGAGCTTGATGATCTCTTCGTTGGTCTGGAAGCCCAGGGCGCGCAGCAGCATGGTGGCCGGCTGCTTGCGCTTACGGTCGATGTGCACGTACAGCAGGTTGTTGATGTCGGTGGTGAATTCCACCCAGCTGCCCCGGTAAGGGATGATGCGGCTGCGAAAGAGGCGGCTGCCGTTGGGATGGGTCTCATCGCTGAAGAAGACGCCGGGTGAACGGTGCAGCTGCGAGACGATGACCCGCTCCGCGCCGTTGATGATGAAGGTGCCCTTGTCGGTGATCATGGGCAGCTCGCCCAGGAAGACTTCCTCTTCCTGGATGTCCCGGATCATCATTTCCTTGTTCTGCCCCTCGGCCTCTTCCTTGACCACCAGGCGCAGTTTGACCTTGAGCGGCACGCTGAAGGTCAGGCGCCGTTCCTGGCACTCCTCGATGGCGTATTTGGGCTCGCCGGTCTTGAAGCTGATGTATTCCATGATCAGATGACCACGGGTGGCTTCGATGGGGAAAATCGTCTGAAAAACAGACTCGATACCCTTGGAGAAGCGGCCTTCGACCTGTTGTCCGGTCTGCAGGAACTCGTGATACGAGTCCAGCTGCACAGCCAGCAGGTTGGGCATCTCTTCTTCTCGCTGGATCTTGGAGTAGTTGACGCGTCCAGTGAACTTGTCGACGGAAATATTTTTCACAGGACCACTTCCTAGGAGGAAAGGGGGTGAGCCGCTGGGGACCGCGATCCGATCAGCCGGGCACGATCATTTACGATTCCGTCGCCCCACCCGAAAATGGGCGGGGCGACGGGGTGTTCAGCCAACCGGCGGGACCGCTTGCGCGATCCGGCCGGCCACGGAACTACTTGAGGTCGACGATGGCGCCGACTTCTTCCAGCTTTTCCTTGATCTGCTCGGCCTCGTCCTTGGACAGACCTTCCTTGACGGGGCAGGGAGCGCTCTCGACCAGGGTCTTGGCTTCCTTCAGGCCCAGGCCGGTGATGGCCCGAACTTCCTTGATGACCTGGATCTTCTTGTCGCCGGCACCGGTCAGGATGACGTCGAACTCGGTCTTCTCTTCGGCGGCGGCGCCACCGGCGTCACCGACGGGACCGGCGGCCACGGCCACGGGAGCGGCGGCGCTGACACCGTACTTCTCCTCCATGGCCTTCACCAGGTCGGCGGCTTCCAGGATGCTCAGGCTGTCGATCAGTTCCAGGGCCTTGGCGGCGTTCTCGCTCAGGTTGATCTCGCTCATGGTTCTATTTCTCCTCAGGAGTCTCGGGGCTCGGGGCCCCAGCAATCATTTTCGGTTCAGGTCCGACCCTCAGGCCGGGATTCTTGTCTGATTTCCGGTTCCCAGGCTTAGCCTTCGGCTTCGGCCTTGGCTTTGGCCATGCCGTCGATGCAGCGGGCCAAACCGGATGCCACGCCGTTGAGGGCCATGGCCAGGCCGGTGGCCGGGCTGTTCAGGCCGGCCATGATCTTCGCCATGAGTTCCTCGCGGCTGGGCACCTTGGACAGGGCCACAACCTGCTCGGCATCGAGGTACTGGCCATCCACATACCCGCCCCGGATTTCCATCTTGTCGTTTTCCTTGGCGAATTCGACAAGAATCTTGGCGGGACCGACCTGGCTTTCGGGGCCGAAGATCATGGCGGTGGGACCCTTGAGGTGGTCCTTCAGCACCGCGATGTCGGCGTTGTCGCAAGCAATCCGAGCCAGGCGGTTCTTCACGACCCGGCAATCGATATTGTTCTCGCGACATTTGACCCGGAAGTTGGTCATCTGCTCCACCGTCAGACCCTGGTAGTCGGCCAGAACAAGGCTCTGTGCCGCCTGCAGTCGTTCGGTGATGGCCTGAACCTCGGCAACTTTTTCTGGACGTGCCATGAGGTTTTCTCCTTCAGTTTATCTATTCCGCGGCAGGGGCCGCGGCCGCAATTCGGGATTCCCCGCCGGCCTTAGGCCAGGTCGGAGATGTTCAGCTTCACCGCCGGACTCATGGTGGCGGAGATGAAGGCGCTCTTCATGTAAGCACCCTTGACCGTGGAAGGGCGCACCCGGACCAGTTCCTTGTACAGCGCCTTGATGTTCTGCGTAAGAGCATCCTTGCTGAAGGAACGTTTGCCCACGGGGCAGTGGATGACCCCGGCCTTGTCCACGCGGTACTCCACGCGACCGGCCTTGGCCTCGCGCACCGCCTTGTCCACGTCCATCGTCACGGTACCGACCTTGGGGTTGGGCATCAGACCGCGGGGACCGAGGATCCGGCCCAGGCGACCCAGCTCACCCATCATATCGGGCGTCGCGATGATGACATCCACGTCCGTCCACCCGTCCTTGATCTTGGGCAGGTACTCGTCGGCGCCCACCATGTCGGCTCCGGCGTCCTTGGCTTCCTGCTCCTTGGGACCACGAGTGATGACCAGCACCCGCACATCACGGCCGGTGCCCGCGGGCAGAACCACGGTTCCGCGCACGTTCTGGTCGGCATGACGGGGGTTGACGTTCAGGCGGAAGGCCACGTCGACGGTCTCATCGAACTTGGCCTTGCTGAATCCCTCCACCACATCCAAAGCTTCCGCCAGGGCGTACTCCTTGGTGCGGTCGAGGCTTTCCTTCGACTTGCGGTAATTCTTTCCGTGCTTCATCGGATTGTTTCTCCGTTGACTGTGATCTTTCGATCGGCTTCCCCGTGATCGCGCCAGGCGTCCGGGGTTCCTTTCTCCGGTGACGGTTCAGCCCGCGTGGGGCCGCCGACGCCGTGCTTCGCAGTCGTCCCGGTTAAACGACATCCAGTCCCATGCTCCGAGCCGTGCCGGCGATGATACGCATGGCGGCCTCGGGCGAGCCGGCGTTGAGATCGGTCATCTTCTGCTCCGCGATTTCACGCAACACGGAGCGTTTGATGGTCCCGATGTTCTCGCGACCGGGCAGATTGGCACCGGAGTCGATTCCGAGAGCCTTCTTGATGAGGACCGAGGCAGGGGGCGTCTTCGTGATGAAGCTGAAGCTTCGATCCTGGAAGACGGTGATGACCACGGGGATCACCAGACCCATGTTTTCCTTGGTCCTCTCGTTGAAGGCGTTGCAGAACTCCATGATATTCAGACCATGCTGGCCCAGGGCGGGACCCACCGGAGGGGCGGGATTGGCCTGCCCGGCCTTGATCTGCAACTTGATCTGCGTCATGACTTGTTTGGCCATGTCGACTCTACCTTCCTTCAATTCGAGGTCTGGTCACCGCGCCGCGGGGCCGGATTCCGCGCAGTCCACATGCGCGCTGGGCCTTACCTGACGGGCAACCAAGCATCTATAACGGGTCCGCCGGCGCTGAGAGGGGCGCGGGCGGGTGTGTCCTTCGGGGCCAGACATACCCCTCGGAACACATGAGCCGACGGTGTGAGCAGGGCTCTCCCTAAACAGGCTTGACCTGCAGGAAATCCAGCTCCACCGGGGTCTCCGAACCGAAAATCGAGATCATGACCTTGAGCTTGCCCTTGTCGTGATTGATCTCGTTGATGACCCCCACCCACTCGGTGAACGGGCCATCCATGACCTGGACGCTGTCCCCCACTTCGTAGGGGATGTCCAGGATTTCGCGTCCCTCTTGCGGGGCGCTGATCCGCCCGAGAATCCGGTCCACCTCTTCACGGGTGATGGGCTCGGGCTTCAGAGGCGTCCCCCCGATGAATCGGGTGACGCCGGGAATGGAGTTGATGAAGTGCTGCGTGTCCTTGTTCATGATCATCTCGACCAGGATGTAACTGGGGAAGAACTTGCGCTTGACGGTGTTGCGCTTGCCGTTCTTCATCTCGGTCACTTCCTGGGTGGCCACCAGGACTTCTCCGAAGAAGTCCTCCATGCTGTTGGACTTGATGGCCATCTCGATGTTCCGCTTGACCTTGTTCTCATGACCGGTGTTGGCGTGGATCACGAACCAGCGCATGCGACCGCGCCGTTCGATCTCCGCCAACTCCTCGGCAGAGAGCTCGATATCCACCGCCGCCAGCAGATCGTCCTCTTCGGCGGGGCCCTCATCGAAGAGCGGGTCCTCGCCGGTGGGCTTGACCTCTTCCGCCGGAGCTTCGACGACATCCTCGTCGGGCAGATCCAGGAAGAGATCATCCACTCCGAGATCGGGATCTTCACCGGCCGCGTCCTGACCGGCAGCCGCTTCAGCCTCCAACCCCATCTCTTCAGCAGAGGATTCCTTGTTCTCTTCCTTGTTCTTGCCGTATTCGAACACCTTGGCGCTCCATTTCATAGGCCGTCAACATCGCCCAAAAGAAAGACACAGACACGCCCAAACCGAGAGGCATCAGCCTCTCGATGCTGGGCAAGTCCGATTGTTGCGTTTGCCGATCCCCGGGGCCCGATCTAGCCCAAGCCCTTGGTCAATTGCTGCATTCCAAAATCGAGGACCTTATCCACGACAAACAGCATGAGTGTGATCAGAGCCACCGTGACAATGACAACAACAGTCGACTCCCTCAGCTCAGCCTTGCTGGGCCAAGACACACGCTTCATCTCCAGGGAGGTTTCCCGCAAATACGAGGTAAACCGCGCAAGCATGGTGCTTACCTTTCAGATGCACTCCGGGAACGGACCCTGGAGCGAAAAGTGGCAGGGGCAGCAGGGCTCGAACCCGCGACCCTCGGTTTTGGAGACCGATGCTCTACCAACTGAGCTATACCCCTGCAATATTCAGCCGGGAAGGCGACCGGACCGCCGGCCGCCCATCCCGTATTTCAGAACTAACGCGATTCCTTGTGATCGGTGTGCTTGTTGCACCGAGGGCAGTACTTCTTGAACTGCACGCGATCCGGATGGAGCCGCTTGTTCTTCTTCGTCGTGTAATTCCTCATCTTGCACTTGGTGCAAGAGAGAGTGATGATATCCCGCATCGGATCCTACTCCAGACTTACTCGTGGATCTTGGAAACCACGCCGGCGCCCACGGTGCGGCCGCCCTCGCGGATAGCGAAGCGCAGACCCTCCTCCATGGCGATCGGGGTGATCAGCTCCACGCTCATCTTGATGTTGTCGCCAGGCATGACCATCTCCACGCCGTCGGGCAGCTGGGCGTTGCCCGTCACGTCCGTGGTCCGGAAGTAGAACTGGGGACGGTAACCCGTGAAGAACGGAGTGTGGCGACCACCCTCCTCCTTCGTCAGGATGTAGACCTCGCAGTCGAACTTCGTGTGCGGAGTCACGCTACCGGGCTTGCAGATGACCATGCCGCGCTCCACGTCTTCCTTCTTCATGCCGCGCAGCAACAGACCCACGTTGTCCCCGGCCATACCCTCGTCCAGGATCTTGCGGAACATCTCGACACCCGTGCAGACGGTGTGCTGGGTGTCGCGGATACCGACCAGCTCCACCTTGTCGCCGGTGTGCACGACGCCGCGCTCGATACGACCGGTGGCCACGGTGCCGCGACCGCTGATGGAGAACACGTCCTCCACCGGCATCAGGAAGGTCTTGTCCAGGTCACGCTCCGGCAGGGGAACGTAGCTGTCCAGGGCTTCCAGCAGCTCGAAGATGCACTTGGCGTCGTCGCTGTCCGGATCGCCGCTCTCCAGAGCCTTCAGGGCGCTGCCGCGGATCACGGGGGTGTCGTCGCCGGGGAACTCGTACTGGTCCAGCAGCTCACGGATCTCCATGTCCACCAGGTCCAGCAGCTCCTCGTCATCCACCATGTCCACCTTGTTCATGAACACGATGATGTAGGGCACGCCCACCTGACGGGCCAGCAGGATGTGCTCGCGGGTCTGGGGCATGGGGCCGTCCGAGGCGGAGACCACCAGGATGGCCCCATCCATCTGGGCCGCGCCGGTGATCATGTTCTTGACGTAGTCGGCGTGACCGGGGCAGTCCACGTGGGCGTAGTGCCGGGTCTCGCTCTGGTACTCCACGTGAGCCGTGGCGATGGTGATGCCGCGCTCGCGCTCTTCGGGAGCCTTGTCGATCTGGTCGAAGGGGGTGTAGTCAGCCAGGCCCTTCTTGGCCAGGATCACGGTGATGGCGGCCGTCAGGGTGGTCTTACCGTGGTCAACGTGACCAATGGTCCCCACGTTGACGTGATCTTTTGTCCGTTCAAACTTTTCGCGCGCCATCAGTGGCTTCCTCCCGTTTCTTGACCCAGCATCCATGAAGACTTCAACAACGATAGCCCCATGATGCTTTTGCCGCATCGCGCCACCCCACAGGGCCGGCGCGTCATCAATCCCTCTGTCCGGGTCTCATCCCCCGAACGGGATAGAAAAGTGGAGCCCACGAGCAGATTTGAACTGCTGACCGCTTGCTTACCATGCAAGTGCTCTACCGACTGAGCTACGTGGGCCCCAAACTTATTCAGACAAT
>PDQT01000257.1 GCA_002747875.1 bacterium DOLZORAL124_64_63 | reverse complement strand
CCCAGTGGGGCGAGGAATTCGCGCGCGGCCTGGGCCGGGCGGTCGGCTCGGTGGCCGAAGGGCGGGGGGATGCCGCCGACCGGGCTTTGGATCTGCCCCTGGGGGCTCCGGGGGAGCCGGCGGCCTTGCCCGCGGATTGGCTGCGGGCCCTACGGCCGGTGGCCATGGGGCCCTTGTTGGACACGTTGAGCATCACCACGGTGGGGCTGCACACCCCGCAGCACATGCGCCGCCGCGCCGAAGCCTTGAACCTGTCAGGGTTCAAGGTGGCCGATGATCCGGAGGGCCGGCCCGGGCAAAGCCTGGCGTTGGCGGAGGACTCGGTCCTGGGGACGGTGGTTCTGGCGGGAGAGGCCGCCCGGGCCTCCGGGCTGCTGGTGGCCAATGCCGTGCGGCCCTTTGCCCACACCGGGTTCGCGGGGGCGGTTTTTCAGCTGGGGTGCGGCCTGATGGACCGGGACACCAAGTTGCGCCTGCATCGCGGGGTGCGGCCGTCGGTGGACACGCCCCTGTGCGCCGGCTGCGGTTCCTGTCTGGGGGCGTGCATCTTCGACGCGATCAAGATCCGGGGCGGCCGCGCCGCCATCGACCATGAGCTGTGCGTGGGCTGCGGTTCCTGCATGACGGCCTGCCATCTGGCCGGTATCAGCCCGCGCCGGGAAGGCGGGGTGGCCGCTTTCCAGCGCGGGGTGGCCGAGGCCGCCGAGGCCGCGGCCGGGCATTTCGGCGGGATCGGTAGCGGAAAGCTGATTTTCGTGAATTTCCTGCTGCCCATCGGGCGTGGGGATCAGGGGGGCTTCACGCGGGCGCGCTTCCGCCCGGCCAACATGGGGGCCTTGGTGGGGACGGATCCGGTGGCCCTGGACCAGGCCGCTTGGGATCTGCTGGTGGCCGACGCGCCCCAGGGCCTGCGCCAATGGTCGGGTTTTCCCACCGACCCGGAGAACCTGCTGGACGCGGCCGCGGCCCGGGGGCTGGGGGAGCGCGAGTACCATCTGGAAAAAATCGCCGGCTAGATCTTCTGAAACGTCATCCACGGGGAAGCCATTTACTGGATAAAAGGACGGCGTTGTGTTATACTTCCTCCCGGTCAATTTCGGCCCGATTCCCTTGTGGACGGGCCCTCGTTTTCGGCAGGGCGGGTTTTTTCGCGCGCCTTGAAGCTGGGTCCCCTGCCGGTTCATGATTTCAAGGCGTGCTTTTTTTTGTGGAATCCGGGTGGGTCCCCAGGGGCCGCGGAGCCCGGATCGCCGGCCGCGCGGTCGGTGCGAGCAGGTCATCCAGGAGAAAGAAAATGAATCGTTCCCTGCAGATCAGGGCGGCATTGAGCGTCATCGTCCTCGTGCTGTCCCTCATCGGACTGTGGCCCACCTACAAGGCCATCTCCATCTCGTCGGAAGAGCGTGAGGCCGCCAAGCAGAACCCCGAGCGCCTGGCCGAAATCGCCGAGATCGACGCCCAGGCCATCCGTCGCGGATTGGACCTCAAGGGCGGCATGTACCTGGTTCTGGAAATCGAGACCGACGGCATGGACCCGGCCGAGGCCGAGGACGCCCTTCAGCGGACCAAGGAGTCCCTGGTGCGGCGTGTCGACAAGTTCGGCGTTTCCGAGCCCGAAATCACCACCTTCGGCGCCAGCCGCATCATCGTGAAGCTGCCCGGTGTGCAGGATCCCGAGCGGGCCAAGAACCTGCTGGGCAAGACGGCCCGCCTGGAGTTCCGCCTGGTGCGTCCCGACACGGAACTGCAGGGGGTCCTGGAGTCCCTGGACAAGGCCTTCCTGGATCCGGCCAAGGTGGCGGAAATCAAGTCCCGTGAGGCCGCCGGCGACGAAGCCGACCAGACGGCCTCCGCGGATAGCGCCGGGACCGACCTGGATAATCCGTTCGGCACCCTGGAGCCCGGCAACGCGCCGGACGTGAGCGATGACCTCTACGCTGCGGAGCATCCCTTCAGCCACAACCTCATCGCGCAACCCGGCTTGGGCGGTGTGGGCGCCACTCTTTTCCTGTTCGAGAAGAACGTGCCCGCGGTGCAGACCATGCTGGAGGATCTGCGAGCGCGGCGCATCCTGAAGGATGAAGAATTCCAGATGGGGGATGAGCCCCTGACCATGGAGGACGGCACTCGGCTGCGCCCCCTGTACCTGGTGGACAACGTGCCCGCCTTGACGGGTGACCGCCTGGAGGGCGCCGTCCCCACCGCCAGCCACAAGATGCCCGGTTTCTTCGAGGTCAGCTTCACCCTGGACAGCCGTGGCGCCCGCAGCTTCGCCAAGATGACCGGCGACAACGTGGGCCGTAAGCTGGCCATCAGCCTGGACGGCCGCATTTCCAGCGCTCCGGTGATCCAGAGCCGGATCGCCGGTGGTCAGGGATCCATCTCGGGCAACTTCACCAGCGTCGAGGCCAGCGATCTGGCCCTGCTGTTGCGCGCCGGCGCCCTGCCCGCGGACGTGTACATCGCCGAGGAGCGCACCGTGGGGCCCAGCCTGGGTAGCGACTCCATCCGCATGGGGGTCAGCGCCGCCATGTACGGCTCCATCCTCGTGATCCTGTTCATGCTCATTTACTACCGTATGAGTGGCCTGGTCACGGTCATCGCCCTGATCAGCAACATCCTCATCCTGATGGCCGTGCTGGCCCAGTTCGACCTGGTCCTGACCTTGCCGGGTATCGCGGGTATCATCTTGACGGTGGGTATGGCCGTGGATGCGAACGTGTTGATCAACGAGCGTATCCGCGAGGAACTGCGCAAGAAGAAGACCGTTCGGGCCTCCGTGCAGTCCGGGTACCTGAACGCCACCCGGACCATCGTCGACGCCAACGTGACCACTCTGATCGCGGGCGGCATCCTGATCATGTTCGGTACCGGCCCCATCAAGGGGTTTGCCGTCACCCTGAGCATCGGTATTCTCACCAGCATGTTCACGGCCCTGGTCATGACCCGTGTCATCATGGAATTGATGACCCGGAACCAGGGCAAGAAGACTATCAGCATCTAGGATTTGGATTTCAGCCGGGCCGCGAGCTCGGGAAAGGTCGAAAAAGAAGATGGAATTCTTCAGGAACCCCAAGATCAATTTCGTGGGTGCGATGAAGGTGGCGTTCAGTCTTTCGACGGCGCTGGTCATCCTCTCCGCCGTGCTGCTGATTATCCACGGCGGGCCCCGTTTGAGCATCGATTTCACCGGCGGCAGCGTGCTGCAGGTGAAGATGGATCCCGCCCCGGAAGTGGGCCAGATCCGCAGCGCCCTGAGCGACAAGGGCTACGAGGGCGTGCAGGTGACGGAATTCGGCTCGGCCGATGAATTCCTCATCACCTTCCCCAACCACGACGTCGAGGCCCAGACCCTGGACCAGGCGCAGCTGCTGCTGAACGACCTGAGCGCCTCCATGCCGGACCGCAAGATCGAGTTGCGCCGCGAGGAGAGCGTCGGCCCCAAGATCGGTGACGAATTGCGCCAGAGCGCGATCAGCGCCGTCATGGGGGCCTTGGCCCTGATCGTGCTGTACATCACCCTGCGCTTCGTCTTCCGTTACGGTATCGCGGCCATCCTGGCGTTGGTGCATGACGTGACCCTGACCCTGGGCATTTTCTCTCTGTTGAATCTGGAGATCAGCCTGTCGATCATCGCCGCCTTCCTGACGATCATCGGTTACTCGCTGAACGACACCATCGTGGTCTTCGACCGCATCCGCGAGAACATGCGTCTGCGCCGCAAGGAAAGCTACCGCCAGGTCATCAACCGCTCCATCAACGAGTGTCTCAGCCGGACGGTGTTGACCTCGGTGACCACCTTCATGGTCAGCATCACGCTGTATCTGCTGGGCGGCCCGGTGATTCACGACTTCGCCTTCGCCCTGACCTTCGGTGTGGTCGTGGGTACGTACAGCTCCATGTTCATCGCCAGCCCCACGCTGGTCTGGTGGTACGAACGCCACATCGCCGACAAGAAGCGCATGGCCATGGACATGTAGTCCGCGCGCCTTTGGCTCCGCGAAGGCCCCCGGTTCCTGTGGGAATGTGGGGGCCTTCTTTCTGCCCGCCGGTCGCCGGCGGAAGGAAATCGTGCTTCCGGTGGATATATTTCGCCGTTTGCGCGTAGAATACGTGTGATTCTGAATTGTTCGGGTGGACTTCTCCAAGGTGGGTACGGATGCGGGGGCGGACAGCCCAGGTGGCCCGTGGGTTGGCGCTCCTGAGCCTGATGGCCATCGGGGCGTTGCTTTTCGCGAGCGGCGGCGGCAGTTTCTTGAGCCGCGGCATGGCCGCTCCCTGGGCCGTTCTGGGACTGACGGTGCTGACGGTGCTCTGTGTCAGCCTGCTGGAGCGCCACCCCGCCGCCCGCGCCCGCTTCTCCTTCCGCTTTTGGCCCTCTTTGCTGCTGCTTTCTCTGACCGTTCTGACAGGTGTTTCGGTGGCGGCCCTGACGGGCTCGGACCCGGGACCGGGCGATGGGAGCATGCCCGCCGCGCGAGATGTGGCCCGGGTCCGCGAGCATCTGCACCGGGAATGGAACAGCCTGGAGCAGGACCTGGAGGCCATCACGGCCCTCACGGTGGAGGCCGTCTCCGCGCATCCGGATTCCCTGCGGGGGGGCGACCTTTTCCGCACCTTGGAAAACTTGCGTCGCCAGGGCTGGAACGCCGACAGGCGCGACGGGCCTTTCCCCCTGGAAGCGGTGGTCTGGTTGGATCGGCAGCGGGTGGCCTGGACCCGGGCGGCCGTGCCTCTGGACGCTGAATCGGTGACGACGGCCATGGCCGGTCTGGCGCGGGGCCGTCGCTGCTGGGTGAACCGGCGGTTGCGGGCGCTGGGGGCGGGGATGACCCTGGAATTCCAGATCCCTTTGCCGGCCGCGGTCTTCGAATTCGAGGGCGTGCCTCTGGTCTGGCGGGTGATCCCCCTTGAGGAGGCTTCCCGCCTGCCCGTTGCGGACCCAAAAGGGGAACCGGAACCGGATGTTTTTCTTGCCGATCAGGGGAACGGCTTGGGGCTGGTGCTGGACTCCGCGCCGGTGGCGCGGGCCCAGGGGATGAACCGGCACAACGCGCGCATCATGCTGATGGCGGGGACGGCCTGGTTCCTGGCTTTGCTGGCCTTGGCCCGGCTGGCGGGAGGCCCGGCCCTTTTCCTGGGCGCCTTCTGGCTGGGGCGCGGTGTGCTGTCCGGGGTGGCTTTTTTCCGCTGGGGCGCCTGGGCCTTTCCGGAGGTGGCGTTGCCCGCGGCTCCGGAGCGGCTGGTGAGCCTGCTGGACCCGGCCTATTTCTCCACACCCTTTGCCTTCGGGTTTTTCGCCTCCACCCTGGACGCCCTGCTGACGGCGGTGTTGCTGGCCACCACCGTGGGGTTTTTCGCGCGTTGGCGGGGTGTGGCGGGTCGGCAGGACAGGTCGGACGCTCCGCGTGATCTGGTTCTGAGTCTGGGGCAGGGCCCGCGCACCGGTCTGGCCTTTGCGGGGGCGGGGGTGCTGGCGCTGGCGGCGGTCCGCTTCCTGGGGCATCTGCTGGCCACCAACGCCAACCCGCGACTCATCGGTGAGGGGGTGCCTCTTTCTTTCCTCTCCTTCTGGGGACTGCATCTGGTCTTGATGCTGATGGGGCTGGCGTTCTTCGCCCTGCTGGTGTCCGTAACGGCCACGCGACCCTGGCCCGGGCGCGGGGCGGGTCTGTCCTGGGCTTTCGCCTCGGGGCTGGTGCTGCTGGTGGCGCCGGGGCTTTCCTGGCTGCTGCTGGATATGCGGTGGGCGGGGCATCTTTTGCTGGGGCTGGTGGTGACGGGCCTGTGGTTGCTGACGCCGGCGGTGGTGGCGCGGGTGCGCTTCGTGCGGCGCTTTGCCTGGCCGGCGGTGCTGCTGGTGGCGGCGGTGTGGAATTATGCCTCCCTCAGCGAGGTCTACCAGCGCCAGGAGCTGAACTGGCTGCGGGCCAAGGCCGCCCATCTGGTGGAGCCGTCCAACCCTCTGGCCCCCTTCCTGCTGGACGAGGCCTTGGCGGAGATGCGTCAGCAGGACGCGGCGGCGGCCGTGCCCCCGGGCGGTGACCATGACGTGTGGCGGGACGAGGCGGCCTACCAGCTGTGGTACCGTTCCGATCTGCGGGATATCGGCTACCCGCTGCTGGTGGAGATCAGCGACGCGCTGGACCGTGAGGAAAGCTTCTTCGCCACGGGGTTCATGGCGGACGCCAACTACCAGGTCCTTTCCCGTACCCTGGTGTCGACCGCGGATTTGCCGGATCGGGAAGGGCGCTGGGGCGGCCTTTTCGAGCAGGAGTGGCGGCGCTATCCGGACGGGGACGAATGGATCCTGAGGGGCCGGACCGAGCGGCTGGGGGATATGGGCTGGATCCGGGTGGAACTGCCCTTGCGCAGCCGGCGGCTGGACACCCAGCTGACGGAACTGACCCGGCGCGGCAACGGCCCGGCATCGGGGTACCGTCCGCGCTCGGAAGTGGACCGGCCCGTCCTGCTGCTGCGTGGGGACAGCCAGGGCTGGCTGGATGTGGGGGCGCTGGGTATTCCCGGTCCGGAATCGCGCCCCTTGCTGGATCGTTTGCGGAGCGGAGAGCGCCCCTGGGCCCGCTTGGCGGTGGGCGACGAGACCTATCTCTGCCTCTGGCAGCCTCTGGAACCGGACGCGGCAACCTCTCGGAACGAGGGCTATCTGCTGGGGCTGCGCCAGCCCACCTTGCCGGAAAAACTGCTGGACCTGTCCCGCCTCATGCTCCTGAACCTTGTCTTCCTGGGAGGCTGGGCTTTGTTGGTGGCCCTGGGGCGGGGACTGAGGGCCGGACTTGCGGGGGACGGGGCGCGCCTGTCTCTGAATCTGCCCACGGGCTTCCAGGAGCGTTTTCTCAGCGGTTATCTCTTCTTCGGCCTGCTGCTGCTGCTGGCGGTGGGGACGGCGGTGGACCGCATGGGGCACGAACGCATCCGCGAAGAGGCCGCCACCCGCACCCGCAGCGGCCTGGACACGGCGGTGCAGCAGCTGCGTGGTCTGCTTGTGGAACAGGCGCGCAGCTTCTCGCGCAGCGACTACATCAACGAGTTGCTCATCGGTCAGCTGGCCGGCGAAAGGCCCGTGGGGGAACTGGATGTGCGCCAGGCCATGGTCTTCGATGAGGGGGGCGACCTGATCCTGGACGAGACCCTCAGCGACCTGACGCGCCAGGAGGCGGACACGCTGCTGGCGGCGGGGCGGACCTCGCCCATGATCATGATGGAAGACCGGACGGGGCTGTACGTGGGCACGGTCATCCCCATCGATCTGTCCGGTGTGCTGGTCCCGCGCGATACCCTGGCGCTGCGCGACGGGCGTTACCGCAACGGTTACTTCCTGTACCGCCAGCAACTGGACCGCAGCCTGCTGGGGGGGCTGGCGGATCTGGTCCGCGGGCAGGCCACCGTGCGCCTGGACGGGGTGCCGGTGCTGGCCAGCCATCCGGCGGGTGTGTTCTCCGGCAGCGAGCCTTTGCTGGAGGATCCCGACCGCATGGCCACCCTGCTGGACCACGGGCAGGCCGCCGCCGTCTTTGCCGAGGAAAGCCGCCCCTTCGCCTTCCGGGGTTCCCAGCCCCTGCCCCTTTTCCGGGCCGGAGCCCAGGGTGGGTTCCGGCACCAGGAAACACCGGCGGTGCTGAGCCTGGCCTTCCCGGACAGGGAGCGGGAGTACGCCCAGCAGCGGCGGCAGACCAACCTCTTCTTGACGGGGCTGGCCAACTTGATCCTGCTGACGGCCCTGCTGCTGGCCCTGTTGATGAGTTGGAACCTGTTCCGGCCTTTGCGCCTGTTGCTGACGGCCACCCGCAGCCTGGCGCGGGGCGATTTCCACGCGCCCTTGCCGGAGGCCGGGCGGGACGAGGTGGGACGCCTGACCTCCGCCTTCGGCGGTATGCGGCAGGAACTGGACCAGGCCCGGGAGAAGCTGGAATCCCGGGAGCGTTTCCTGAGTCTGGTGCTGGAGCGGGTCACCGTGGGGGTGGCGGTGCTGGCGGCCGATGACCGGGTGGTCAGCCTGAATCCCGCCGGGCGGCAGATCCTGGCCGAGTTCGTCCCGGGCGCGGATCAGGCGGCGGGCGCGCGCCACCTGCGGGAACGTTTCGTCCAGCTGGCGGCGGGGCGGGCCCGCTGGGGCGGCGAGGCGCGCAGTGCCGATGGTTTGCGCACCGTGCGGGGGGCCATGGCCCCGCTGGATCTGCCCGATGGCCGGGTCGACACGATGGTGGTCTTCGAGGATATCACCGAATTCCTCAAGACCCGCAAGATGGCCATCAACGCCGAGCTGGCCCGTCAGGTGGCCCACGAGATCAAGAACCCCTTGACGCCCATCCAGCTTTCGGTGCAGCTGCTGCAGCAGGCCTGGCAGGATTCTCATCCGGACCTGGATCGCATCGTGCCCGAAACCACGCGGCGGGTGCTGGACCAGGTGGAGCTGCTGCGCACCATCGCTTCGGAATTCAGCCTGCTGGGTCGGCCCGGGGAACTGGAGCGGGCGCCTCTGGATCTGCCGACGCTGGTGCGGACCACGGTGGACCGCTATGGGGCGGGCAACCCCCAGGGCGCCGTCGGCGTCGACCTGCAGGAGGCCACCCTGCCGGCGGTGCTGGCCCACGAGGAGAGCCTGCGCAAGATTCTGGGCAATCTCATGCAGAACAGCCTGGACGCGGTGCCGGCGGACCGGGAGCCGCGGATCGTGGTGCGTTGGCGGGTGGAGAACGAGCGCGTGGTCCTGCTCTGGGCCGACAACGGGACGGGGCTGGACCCGGAGGTGGCTGATCGGCTCTTTGATCCGTATTTTTCCACCAAGAGCAAGGGCACCGGTCTGGGGCTGGCCATCTGCCGGAACTTGGCCGACCGGATGGGGGGCGGCATCGTCCTGCGCAACCGGCCCGACGGCCCCGGCGCCCTGGCGGAACTGAGTCTGCCCCGACACCACCCGGAAGGACCCGCATCCTGATGTTCCCGCGAATCCTGCGCGCAAGCGTGCCCCTGCTGTTGGCGATGGGCTGGTTCCTGGCCGCGTCGGCGGCGACCCCGCTGGAGCCGGAGGTGCGCATTGCCCGCCTGCACTACGAGGGGGGCGGCGACTGGTACTGCGACCCCAGCAGCCTGCCCAACTGGCTGGAGGAGTTCGGCCGCCGCACGGGCATCCCCACCGCCCGGCAGGAGGCGGTGGTGACCCTGGACAGCGAGGACCTCTATCGCTATCCCTTCCTGTACGTGTCGGGCCATGGCCGCATTCTGCTGGCTGATGAGGAACTGGCGGACTTGCGGCGTTACCTGGATGCGGGCGGTTTCCTGTATGCCGATGACAACTACGGGCTGGACGCCTCCTTCCGGGAGATGGTCGCCCGGCTGTACCCGGACAACCCCCTGGTGCCCGTCGCCGCGGACCATCCCATCTATCATACGTTTTATGATTTGCCGGGGCTGCCGAAGATTCACAAGCACGATGGGGAACCGGCCCAGGGTTTCGGCGTATGGAGGAACGGACGGCTGGTCATTTTCTACACCTGGTCCGCGGACATCGGCGACGGCCTGGAAGACGCCGCCGTGCACGGCAACCCGCCGCAGGTGCGGGAAGCGGCGATCCGCATGGCCGTCAACATCATGATGTACGCCTTGACCCATCCCTGAGAAAGGACGCGCCGGCGCCCATGCGGACTTCCGACCCCAAGGCCATTTTCCTGGACCGGCTACGCCGGGTGCACCGCCGCACCCTGTGGCGTGTGGCCGGTCTCGGGGTGGCGCGCCTGGGGTTGGGCGGTGCCATGGTCCTGGCCACCCTGTGGTTGCTGGGGCTGGCCGATGGTCCGGGCCGCTTCCTGACCTATGGTTTGCTGGTGAGCCTGGCGATGGCTGTGGGGGCCCTGCTGTGGACCCAGCTGCTGGGGCGTCTGTGGCGGCTGCGCACGCGGCGGCAACTGGTGCGTCATCTGGAGCGGCAGGGGTCTTTCGCCAATCTGCTGGTGGCCGCCGAGGAGGCGGTGCGGGACCCTGCCCGCTGGGAAGGGAGCCGTCCCGTGACTCGGGAGCTGCGCGCCCGCCTGCTGCGACAAGCGGCCGAGCGCCTGCGGCATGTGGGGCCGGCGGACGCGGCGCCTTGGGAACGCCGGGGGCAAACGATTCTGGGCCTGGCCCTTTGCCTGGTGCTGGCCACCTTCCTGGCCACCGCTCCGGGCGGGGTTCTGGAAAGGGGCTGGCGGCGTTTCCTGAACCCGGCTCTGCTGTGGGCACCGCCGCCCACGGGCGGTTTGCTGGCCGAGGTCACGTCGGGCCATGTGGTCTTTGGCGAGACGATGCCGTTGCAGGCCCTGGACGCGACTTTGCCGGACGCGAATCTGCCTGAAGATGCCGCCGTCTGCGAAATCCGCGTCGGCACCGGCATGTGGCAGCCCGTGCCCACTCGGCGCGGATTCCTGAACCAGGCCTGCCCGGCGTGGTGCGCCCCCTTGCGCGTCTGGCAAGCCGAGGTACAGGATGTGCGCGAGGATTTCCAATGGCGTTTCCGGCGCGGCGCGATGGTTTCGCGGGTGGGCCGGGTGCAGGTGCGCCACTACCCGCTGGTCACGGAACTGGCGGGCACCATCGCGCCGCCGGCCTACACCCGGCTGGCCGATCGGGAAATGCCCCGCCTGCCCACCTGGCTGGAGGCCCCGGCGAACTCGCGTCTGATCCTCGACGGCCGGACCAACCACCCGCCGGAATCTGTTCATCTGGTGGCCGACAGCGGGGATTCTCTGGCTTTGGCGGTTGCCGGGAGCACCTTCCAGGGTACGCTGGAGATCATGGAGAATCAGGTTTTCCAGCTGGTGGTTCGGGATGCTTATGGGCTGCGGAACCGCGCCCCCCTGCGTTACGAGGTGGTGGCCGTGCCCGATGGCGCGCCGGCTGTCCATCTGGGCATGAAGGGCGACGACAGCATCCTGCCGGTGGATGGCCGGTTGGATCTGCAGCTGGATGCCGCCGATGATTACGGTCTGACGGCCCTGGGGCTGGAGATGCGCGTTCTGGCGGGGACGGATATCTCTGCCGGACCGGAGGAGGGGCCCGACTTCCGCCTTCTGACTCTGTGGCGGGGGGATGCCCCCCTGGGCGCCGGCCAGGAGGATTGGAGCACGCCCTGGGGGGCGGCGGGTCTGGTGTTCCGGCCGCTGGCGGGGACGGATTCCGCGGCCCGGCAACCCCTGCAGGCGGGCCTGGCCCTGGAGACGGGGTTCGGCGATCTGGATCTGATGCCGGGCGATGTGCTGGAACTGCGCGCCCTGGCCCGGGACAACCGCCGGCCCGGCCCCGCGGGTGAAAGCCGCTCCAGCGTGCTGCGTCTTTCCTTGCCCAGCGCCGCGGATGTCCTGGCGGCTCAGGCGGACAGCAGTGCCCAGCGGCAGGGAGAGCTGGATGAGATGCGCCGCCGCGGCCGGCAGCTGGGACAGGATCTGGACCGGCTGACCCGCGAGTTGCTGAAGAACCCGGTGCCGGATTGGGCCCGCCAGCAGGAGATGGAAGCGGCCCTGGAGCGCCAGAAACGCATGCAGCAGGAACTGTCCCGGGTGGCGCGGCAGCTGATGCAGGATCTGGAGCGTCTGGCCTCCGGGCAGATGACCAGCGAGAAGATGCTGGAAAAGGCCGAGCAGATCGGCGAGCTGCTGCAGCAGCCTTCCAGCGAGAGCCTGGCCGAGGCCCTGCGCAAGATGCAGCAGGACGATGCCGGCTTCCAGCCCGAAGAACTGGCCGAAGCCATGCGCGACGTGGCCCGTGACCAGAAGGAGATGGCCCGTCGGCTGGACGCGGCCCTGTCCATGCTGCAGACCATGGACCGGGAACAGGAACTGGAGGGGCTGGCCAGCCTGCTGGAGAAGATGATCCGCAAGCAGCAGGAATTGGCCGATTTGAGCAGGGAGCAGGCTGCTGAGGATTCGTCTGGGGAGCGGCGACCTGAAGGCGGGGAATCCGAAGGGGAGCAGTCCGAAGGGGAACAGTCCGAAGGCGAACAGTCTGAAAACGGGCAGTCTGAAGGCCAGCAGTCCGAAAACCAGCCCGGCGGTGAGCAACCCTCTGCCGAGGAATTGGCCCGCCGCCAGGAGGCCCTGGCCCAGGAAATGGAGCAGCTGCGGGAGAAACTGGAGCAGGCCCTGGCCGAGCTGCAGGAGCAGGACGCGAACGACGGGCGGCAGGATGACCCGGGCAGCGAGGAAATGCGGCAGGCCCTGGAGCAGGCCCTCAAGCAGATGGAGCAGAAAGACAGCCAGGGCAGCATGGACCAGGCCGGCGAGCAGTTGGCCCAGATGAACCCCGAGATGGCCGCCCAGTTGCAGGAACAGGCCCTGCGGGACCTGGGCTCCCTGTACCACGTCATCCTCAAGACCCAGAGCGCCATGCAGGCGGCCATGGACAATCGGCAGACCTCCAGCCTGCGGCGGTTGGCGGCGGATATGCTGACGCTCTCGGGACGACAGGAGGCCATCGCCGAGCGCATCCCCGCCCGTATCCGGGAGGTGCGCTCGCTGGAT
>PDQT01000025.1 GCA_002747875.1 bacterium DOLZORAL124_64_63 | reverse complement strand
TGGCAGCGCCCAGCATGGCGATGATCGCCTCGGGCAGGTTGGGCAGGAAAGCGGCCACCCGGTCCCCCGGCCCCACCCCGGCGTCCTTCAAAGCGGCGGCAAAGGCCGCCGCCCGGGCGCGCAGTTCACCGAAGCTGAGCCGGGTGGTATCGCCGCGCTCGTTACGGAAGACGATGGCCTCGGCCCCGTCATCCGCCCCCCGCAGCAGATTCTCCGCGTAATTGAGGCGGGCCTGGGGAAACCAGCGGGCCCCCGGCATGCGCTGCCCGTCTTCCAGAACGACGGTGCCGGGGCCGCTGCCCACCACACCGCAGAACTCCCAGACTTCCCGCCAGAAAGATTCCGGCTGGTCCGTGGACCAGCCGAAAAGTTCCGCGTAAGAACCCAGCTTGAGACCATGACGCCGGTTCACCGCCTCCTGGAAGGCGGTCAGGGTCGCCTGGCGTTGCCGGGCAGGCGATGGGCGCCAGAGGATGCCGTCCGCGGCGGTGGTCACGCCCGATCCCGCGCGGGCAGGATGGTGTTGCTCACGTCGCCGAAACCGACGCGGTAGCCATCGCCCTGGCACCAGCCGCTCATGGTGACGGTGTCGCCGTCGGCCAGGAACTTGCGCTCGCCACCGCCGGGCAGGGTCACCGGCTGGGTGCCGGCCCAAGAGATCTCCAGCATGCTGCCGAAGCTGCCCTTCTCGGGCCCGCTGATCGTGCCGCTGGCCAGCATGTCGCCGCTGCTCATGTTGCAGCCGGAAATGCTGTGGTGGGCCAGCTGCTGGGCCATGGTCCAGTACAGATACTTGAAATTGCTGGCGCAGACCCGCAGCCCGTCGGTCTGTCCCTCGGCCCGGATCTCCACCTCCAGGTTGATGTCGTAGGTGCCGCGGTCACTTTGCCGCAGGTACGGCAACGGCTCCGGATCCTGCTCCGGCGCGGCCACCCGGAAAGGCGCCAAAGCCTCCAACGTGACCACCCAGGGCGAGATATGCGTGGCGAAGTTCTTGGCGTTGAAAGGCCCCAGCGGCTGGTACTCCCACTTCTGGATATCCCGCGCGCTCCAGTCGTTGACCAGAACCAGACCAAAGATGTGGTCATCGGCCTGGTCCACCGGGATGGGCTCGCCCTGGCGCGTGTCACGGCCCACGAAGAAGCCCATCTCCAGCTCAAAGTCCATCAATCGGCAGGGGCCGAAGACGGGCGTGTCCGCATCGGCGGGCAGCATCTGGCCCATGGGCCGGATGACGGGCTCGCCGCTGATACCGATGCTGCTGGCGCGCCCATGGTATCCCACCGGCAGGTGCTGCCAGTTGGGCATCAGGGCGTTTTCCTTGCTCCGGAACATCATGCCCACGTTGGTGGCATGTTCCCGGCTGGAGTAGAAATCCGTGTAGTCACGGATGGCCACCGGCAGGTGCATGGTCACCTGGTCGGCAGGCAGCAGCACGCGGCGGCGCAGGGCCTCGTCGTCCCGCAAGGTCGGTTCATCGGCGCGCAGCAGACCGCTGATCAGCAGGCGCAGGGCCCGGCGTTGCTCCGCGGGCAACTCCATCAGGGGGTTCAACACCCGATAACCCATGATGCCCGGCGGCAGAGAGGCGCTGTCCAGCAGGCCGCAATCCTGCAAGATGGCCAGATCCAGCACGAAGTCGCCGATCCGCGTGCCCACCCGCGGCCCTTCCTGAGCGGTGGGTGAGAAGATGCCGAAAGGCAGATTCTGGATGGGGAAATGGGATTCGGGATCGACCGCGATGAAAGATTTCAGCGACGGGTCGGTGGTGGGGTCCTGGCGGTTGGCCATGGGGATTCATCCTTTCGCTCAGACGACGTTGTTCAGGGTCAGACAAGATGCCCCAGATTTTCCAGATCCTCCCGCGGCTCGGCAAAGGAGCAGCTGCCGAAGCCACGCAGATAGTCCCGACGCAGGCGGGCCACATCCTCGGCCGCCACCCGGTGCTCGCGCCAGTGGAAACCCGCGGCGGAAAAACCGAAGGCCGCCGGATCGGTCTCGGCCACCACGGTTGCCAGACGCTCCGCGTCCCAGCCGTGGGCGTGGGCCAGCAACCCGGCGCCGAAGAAGTTGAAGAAGCCGTGCATCATGACCGTCGGTCGGGCGGCCTGGAAACGCACCGGATGGTGCAGACCGGCCGTGCCCTTCAGGGGCAAGCGGCGGTCCCGCGCCCCACCGATGATCCGCGCCACCCGCTCCACGGACGGGAAGGCCTCCGGCGTGATGCCGCCGCAACGCAGCTTCACGCCCAGGCGGTCCGCAGATCGACCGCTACCGGTCAGATGGTCGGCGGCGGCCCGCAGGCCGGCCAGCAGAGGGGCCTCCGCGGACTGAGGCGCGTCAGGCGGGATCTCCCAGAACACCTCGCGCCCGGCCAGCCCCGCGCTCCGCAGGATGGCCATCGCTTCGGTGACGAAACCAGAGACCTGGTCCACGGCCAAATCCGCGGGCACGGCGATCTCGAAAGCGTCCACAGCCACCGCGGCCTGCCCTCGGTCCAGGAACCGCGCCACGGCGGTGGCCTGTTCGCCCAGGGCCGTCAAGGAACGGGCCGGATCTTGCCGATCTCCCAGCAGCACGGAAAAAGCCCAGGGACGCTCCGGCGTCATCAGCCCGGCGGCCGCCTGCTGCAGATCCGCCAGACGGCCGGCCGGCACCACGAAGCGGCCCAGCATCCAGGACACCGTCTCGCCGCGATGGCGGGCGTACTGGTCCACCGCGGCGGTCATTTCCAGGCCCGCGGGCGGGAACAGACCGGCGTAATCCACCAGCCCGGCCAGGAAGGATCGCAGCGCGGGACTCAAACCGGGTCCTCCCCCAGCCAGGACACGCCATAGTCCGGGTCCTCGCACTCCGTGGCGTCCGCCGCCACGCTCAAGGGCTTGAAGGTGTCCACCATGACGGCCAATTCGTCCGTTTCGGTGGCACCGATGCTGGCTTCCGCGCGGCCCGGCTGCGGGCCGTGGGGCAGGCCGTCCGGATGCAGCGTCATGCTGCCCAGCTCGATGCCCTTGCGGCTCATGAACTGGTCCTTGCAGTAATACAGCAGCTCGTCGGTCATGACGTTGGAGTGGTTGTAGGGCGCCGGGATGGCCTGCGGATGGAAGTCATAGAGGCGCGGCACAAAGCTGCAGACCACAAAGCCGTCCCCCTCGAAGGTCTGGTGCACCGGAGGCGGCTGGTGCAACCGGCCCACAATGGGCTCGAAATCATGAATGCTGAAGGCCCACGGATAGTAGTAACCGTCCCAGCCCACCGTGTCGAAGGGGTGGTGGTCCAGGATCACCCGATGGCAGGTGTCTCCCGCGCGCACGACCGTCTCGAAATCCCCCGCCTTGTCGATGGCTTCGGGCTTCTCAGGTACCCGGATATCCCGCTCGCAGAAGGGGCTGTGCTCCAGGAGCTGACCGTGCGGGTTGCGGTAACGCTTGGGCGTGCGCAAATGCCCTCGGCTTTCCAGAACCAGGTAGATCTGCTCCCCGTCGGACGGCACCAGACGATGCAGGATACCGCGCGGAATCACCAGATAGTCCCCCTCGCGGTATTCCAGGGGCCCGAACTGGCTTTCCAGCAGGCCGCCCCCCCGCGTGATGTAGACCATCTCGTCCGCGCGGGCGTTGCGATAGAGGTAGTCATCCGCGCCGGTGGGCCGACTCAGGCTGATGGCCACATCATCGTTGAAGAAAACCAGCCGCCGGTCCCGCACATGGCTTCCCCCCATCTCCAGGCGATGGGCGCGCAGATGGCGCATGCGCAGGCGCGGGTCCTGGTCCGCCAGGCGGGGTTGGTGCCACAGGACCTCGCTCTTCTTGACGGTGGTGGGCCGATGCAGGCTGTAGAGCAGGGATTGCAGCCCGGTGAAACCCAGGTTGCCCATCAGATGCTCGAAATGGATGCCGCCACCCGGCTTGGGGAACACGGTGTGGCGCTTGGCGGGGATATCCCCGCGACGGACGTAGAATGGCATGGCCTCTCCCTACAGGTTGCCGCGCTGCCGTTGCTCCTGTTCGATGGTCTCGAAAAGGGCCCGGAAGTTGCCCTTGCCGAAACTGTCGGAACCGGCGCGCTGGATGATCTCGATGAAGAAGGTGGGCCGATCCTGCAGAGGCCGGGTGAAAAGCTGCAACAGATAACCCTTGTCATCCTTGTCCACCAAGATACGCAGATCCTTGACTGCGTCCTTGTCCTCTTTCACCACCCCGACCCTGTCCCAGACGTTGTCGTAGTATCCCTCGGGAACCGGCAGGAAGTCCACGCCGTTCTGACGCAACGCGGCGATGGTTTCCAGAATATTCTCCGAACGCAGGGCCAGATGCTGCACGCCGGCCGTCAGGTTGGAATCGATGTACTCCTGGATCTGGCTCTTCTTCTTGCCCTTGGCCGGCTCGTTCAGAGGGAATTTGATGACGCGATCCGCACTGGCCACCACGGTGCTGCGCAGGGCGGTGTATTCGGTGCTGATGTCCTTGTCGTCATAGGAGACGAACTTGCTCAGACCCAGCACCTTGTCGTACCACTCCACCCAGCGGTCCATCTGGCGGTCGGGCAGATTGCCCACGACGTGATCGATGTAGGCCAGCCCGGTGGGCCGTCCCTTGATCTCGGCGGGCACGAAACCCGGTAGGACACCCTCGTAACCGTCTTTCTGGACAAAGGTATGCAACACCTCGCCGTAGGCGTGGATGCCCGCCGTGAGGACCTTGCCCGTGTCGTCGGCGAGTTCACCGGGGGCCTGATAACTGCGCGCCCCCGCCTCGACGGCGTGCCCGTAGACGGCTTCCAGGTCATCCACCTCGAGAGCAACGTCCCGGACGCCATCCCCGTGCAGGGTCAGCCAGGTGGTCAGAGGATCATCGTGCCGCAGGGGAGAAGTCAGGATCAGGATGATGTCGTTCTGCTTCAGCATGTAGGACGCCCGGTCGGGGCTGCCCGTCTCCGGCCCCCGGTAGGCGACCTGATCGAAGCCGAAGCCCTGACGATAGAAATAGGACGCCTGCTTGGCGTTGCCGACAACGAACTCCACATGGTGGATGCGCTTCAATCCCTGAGACATACCTTCTCCTTCTTGTTGAATCTAATTCATGACAGGATCAGTCTTATTTCCATAACTGTCAACTCTCCCGGCCGTGGCCGCTAGCGGTCCTGCCCCACCCCCGATAAGGGCTCGCGGCCCAAAGGCATGGTCATGCAGCGGCATCCGCCGCCGCCCCGGGCCAGCTCCGAGCCGTCGATGGTCACCACGCAACGCCCCATCGCCTCCAGGTCCACCTTCCCCTCGATGACTTCCCGCGCCTTGACCACTTCGAAACCCGCCGCCGACAGTTCTTCGCAGGTGTGCTGGTTGCGCCCATAACCGATGACCTGCCCCGGACCGAGAGCAAAGAAATTGGCCCCGCTGTGCCACTGTTCCCGATCCTGAATCCAGCGATCCTGACGACCACCGCATGTCACGGTCTTCATTTCCCAGCCCAGCTTGCGCAGGGCCGCCGGCAGGTTGTCTTCCTCCCGGATGGAAATCACCCGACCGTGGTCCATCTCGATGTGCACGGTGTCATAGCGATGGGTCTGCATGATGACCGGTTCGTAGACCATGCAGCAATCCCGGTCCAGGAAGGTGAAAACCATGTCCAGGTGGATGAAGGATTCCGGCGTCAAAGGCAGCTCCTGGACCAGGATATGCTGGTGCAGGCCCAGGTCGTTGATCCGGTCGATCAGAAAGTCCACCGCCTTGGCCGTGGTGCGCGCCCCGATCCCCACCACCAGCATGTCCGGCGAGGCCACCAGCACATCACCGCCCTCGATGGTCACGTCCGGCCCCAGAGAGCCCAGGCGGGTGGGATTCACGGTGCGGGCGTTGAAGCTGGGATGGAAGTCGAAGATGGCTTCCACGATGCGGGTCTCACGCCCCCTGACCCGATTGGCCATGCGCGAGATCAGGACCTTGTCCCGAATGGCCACCGCGCTGTCCCGGGTGAAGAAAAAATTGTGCAGCGGGGGCAGGGAATAGCGATCCCGGCTGAGGAAGCGCGAGAGGTTGTCCTTCACCAGCGGCACGCCCTCGATCAGCAGACGGCTCAGTTCATCGGCCGGCAGATCCATCAGTTCATCGGCCACCGCGGCCGCTTCTTCCGCCTCGCAGACGCGGCGGATCAGACCGCTCCGCACCCGGCTGTTGCCCAGGATGTCGGTCAGCAGGTCCCGCACCTGAAAAATCCGCGCCCGCTTTTCCAGCACCCCGCGCAGCTGCTCGTATTCCCTGCGGGCCACCGGCAGGCTCAGGATGTCGCTATACAGGGCGCGCTCGGCCGTCTCCGGGGTCATGTTGGCCACTTCCGGCCCCGGATCATGCAACAACACGCCCTTCAGACGGCCCACTTCGGAGCCCACGTAAATATCGAACTGGTCGGCCATAATCTTTTTCCTTCGGCAGGGGAGAAAACGCGCGTGCCGGGCCTCATGATACATCCCCGCCCCCACGGCGGCAAGGCGGCAGAAATTCTCCGCGATCCCCGGAAATCTTCCAAAAAGGAACTCAAGAATCCTGTGCGCGGACCGAAGATGAGCGGGCAGAAGAACCTCTTCCGAAAGGACCGTGATGTTCCAACAGCGCAACAGACCTCGCAAGAACACGCCACACACGGTGAGGGTTGTGGATGCCGGCAACAACAAATCCTTGGGCAGGGTCGTCGACATCACTGCCGATGGGATGATGCTCGTGGGCAAGAAGTCGCTGGCGGTCGGTCAGAGGCTGGCGCTGCGCATCATCCTGCCGCAGCTGGTGGACGGCAAGATGGAGATCACGATTCAGTCGGAGGTCGTTTGGTCGCAACAGGACAACAACCCCAGTTTTTTCAAGGCCGGGATCCGTTTTCTCAACCTCCCCGGCAACGACGGCTTTCTGCTTGAAGACGTGCTGCATCGCATGACTTTGATAGGTTAGAATCGGGAAAGGTTTGAACATGGCCAACAACGGAATCCTTCTTGAATCGGGCACCAACGAAGTCGAAATCCTCGAGTTCATGATCAACGGCCAGCCTTTCGGCGTCAACGTGCTGAAGATCCAGGCCATCGAGCAGTACGATCCCGAGCGTGTCACCCAGATTCAGCTGTCCCACAGCAGCGTGGTGGGGACCCTTCTGTTCCGGGAAAGCTGCATTACCCTGGTGGACCTTGCGGCCGAGATGGACGATTCCGACCCCACCGACACCGCCCAGGATTCCGCCGTGGAAGCTGCCGTGGGTGCCGTGCTGTCCTCCCGGAAAGCGGACGGCCAGCAGGAGGAGCAGACGGGTCAGAGCGACCCCACCGGCAACAAGCTGACCCTGGTCATGGAATTCAACGACATGAAGACCGCCTTCCTGGTGGACGGCGTCAACCGCATCCACCGGGTGAGCTGGGAATCCATCAGCCCCCTGAGCCCCTTCCTGGCCTCCACCGACAGCAAGTTCACCGGTTCGCTGAAAATCGAAGACCGGGAAATCCTCATCGTGGACATGGAGAAGGTCATCACCGAGATCCTGCCCAAGGGCCAGGACATGTTCAGCGTCCGCCGCGAGCAGGGCCCCATCGCCGAAGAGCGGGCCACCGTGCAGGTCTTCCTGGCCGAAGACAGCGCCGTCATCCGCGACAAGGTCAAGGAAGAGCTGAGCCGCGCCAATTACGTGAACGTGCGCTGCTTCCCCAACGGCTTCGAGTGCTATCAGGCCATCACCCAGATCCACCAGCAGGCCACGACCGAGGGCAAGTCCCCTGCCGAATACCTCGGCTGCGTGATCAGCGACATCGAGATGCCGCAGATGGACGGCTTGGCCATGTGCCGGAACATCAAGGAAAACCTGATGATGAAGGATGTGCCCGTGATCATGTTCTCCAGCCTGATCAATGAACAGATCGCGCGCAAGTGCCGCGATGTGGGGGCCGATGCCTACATCACCAAGCCGCAGTTCACCATGTTGGTGGATCTGCTGGACGAACACGCCCTGCACAAGGATCCGGCCGATCGCTAGTCCGCGCCAAGGAGCATGATCGGTTTTCTCCTGAAGAATCTGCGGCGGTGGATAAAAAGCCACCGCCGTCGTTCGTTCGGGCGTGATCCGCCGTGATCGGACCCTATCGCCCCACACAACTGATTGGTCTTGAATAAAGGCCGATTCTCTTGGTTAAATCTCCCCAGCGTCACAAGACGATACAAAACCGACGAAGGAGATGGGCATGATCTTTGACCCCAAACTGATCTGGTTTCTTATCGGGCTGGCCCTGGTGCTTTCGGAATTCATCGTTCCGGGGATCATCCTGGTCTTCTTCGGCATGGGCGCCTGGACCGCGGCTGTCACCACCTGGTTGGGCCTGACAACCGGCTGGACGGGCCAGCTTCTGGTTTTCGGCATCACCTCGGTGGTTTATCTGATCCTTCTGCGCCGCTGGTTCCAGGCCCGGTTGACGGGCTTCGAGGGCGGACGCCAGGACCCCCATGACAACATCGATGAGTTCGACGGTCAGATCGTCACCGTCACCGAGGACATCGCCGCGAACACGTTGACCGGCAAGGTGGAGTTCAAGGGCGCGGTCTGGACCGCCCGCGCCGAGACGGCCGTGCCCGCCGGCCGGCGCGTGCGCATCCGCGCCGTGGAGAGTACCGTTCTATTCGTGGAACCCGTTTGACAACCGAACAGAAGGAGATCGGCATGCCAGTTGGAACCATTGTCGCCGCCGGGTTGGTGGCCCTGGTGATTATCACGCTGTTGAACACCGCCCGGGTGGTGCCCCAGAAAAGCGCCTACATCGTCGAGCGTCTGGGCAAGTACAGCCGGACCTTGAACGCCGGCTTCCACATCCTGACACCCTTCCTGGATCGGGTGGCCTACAAGCATTCCCTGAAGGAAGTGGCGGTGGATGTTCCGCCCCAGGTCTGTATCACCAAGGACAACATCGCCGTGGAGGTGGACGGTGTGCTCTACCTGCAGGTGACCGACCCGGTCAAGGCCAGCTACGGCATCGAGAATTTCCTCTTCGCCTCCACGCAGCTGAGCCAGACGACCATGCGCTCGGAGATCGGCAAGCTGGAGTTGGACAAGACTTTCGAGGAGCGCGAGGCCATCAACCACGCCATCATCGCGGCGGTGGACAAGGCTTCCGATCCCTGGGGCGTGAAGATCACCCGTTACGAGATCAAGAACATCCACCCGCCGCAAACCGTGCGCGACGCCCTGGAAAAGCAGATGCGCGCCGAGCGTGAGAAACGCGCCGCCATCGCCGAATCCGAAGGTATGCGGCAGGCCAAGATCAACGTGGCCGAGGGTATGCGCCAGGAGGCCATCCTGCAGTCCGAGGGTGAACAGCGCAAGCGCATCAACGAGGCCGGCGGGCGCGCCGAAGAGATCCGTCTGGTGGCCGACGCCACGGCCGAGGGTATCCGCACCATCGCCGAGGCCATCAACCAGCCCGGTGGCGCGGACGCGGTGAACCTGCGCGTGGCCGAGCAGTACATCAAGGAATTCGGGAAGCTGGCCAAACAGAACAACACCCTGATCATCCCTGCGGATCTGGGCGATGTGGGCGGCATGGTCGGGGCCGTGACCAAGATGCTCAAATCGACCAGCTGATCCGTCGCCCGCAAAGGCGGTGCAACTCCGGCCACAAAGAGCCCCGACCAAAACGGTCGGGGCTCTTTTCTCCAAGGTCCGTTTTCTCCAAGATCCGTTTTCTCCAAGGTCCACGCGGTGACCGGATCCGCAGATCAGGCCCGGCTGGCCGCCTCCAGATCCGCGGCGCTGACCCCGGCGAATTCCACGAACTCGGCCGGAGCCCGCTCGGCGATGGCCGCGGGGATGTTGTCCTGCAACCTTTCCCAGCCGGCCTCATCCAGGCCGTCGAGGAATGCGGCGAAGGTGTCGGCCGTGGGGTCGGCAGGCAGGTAGTGGCGATACATGCCCACCATGGCCCGCAGCATCGGCAGATAAGGCTGCAGGTCGGTGGTGGTGCTCAGGGTGTCGCTGTCTATCCACGCCACCGGAATCTGACGGATGGAGTTTTCCCGGCGCAACTGCGTCTTGATGAGCAGTTCGATATCGAAGGCGAAACGCCGCTCCAGCATGCCCGGCACGATGTCGCGCACCACCTCCGCCCGGAAGGCCTTGAAACCGCACTGGGTGTCGATGATCTCCGGAATGACGCCGATGATGCGCTTCCAGAGATAGATGAAAAGCTTGCCGCGCAGGTTGCGGCTGCCCTGCTTGAGGGCCACGCTGGCCGCCAGCCGGCGCGACCCGATGGCCGCGTCCGCCCCACCGCGCAGGATGGCATCCATCAACAGCCCGCACTGCCCCAGATGGGTGCTCAGATCCGCGTCGGTGAAGGCCACCACGTGGTTGGGATAGTCCGCGCGGGCCGCGTGCCACAGCCCCAGCTCCACCGACCCGCCCTTCATGCTCTCGGAAGGGTCCTGCAGACCGGCCACCACGGGCTCCCCGGTGCGGATGGCTTCGGCCAGCCGCAGAACCTGCACCCTGGGCGCCAGCCCCGCCTCCTGGGCGATGCGTTCGGCGATGTCCCCGCTGCCCTCGGGGCAGCCGTCATCGACCGCCACCATGCTCCAATCCAGGTCCTCTTTTTCCGCGCACAGCCAGTCCAGCTGGGCGGCCTTGCGCCGCAGGAAGTCCTCGCCCCCGGGGATCTCGGCCGGGGTCAGGATGCGTTGGTGCTCCTTGAACATGGCGAAGACCACCGACAGGTGGGCAGGGCCCTCCAGGTCCCGCACCAGCCGGCGCGAAAGGGCCAGCTTCAGGCCCAGGTGCACCAACAGGGGCCAGGCGTCCCGATCCCGGGTCAGCTCCTCCTCCATGGCGCGCAGGGTGGCGGCATCCGGATCGGCGGCCAGCAGCTCTTCGGCGAATCCGCGCGCCAGCTCCAGGTCCTCCCGGCGGGTCAGATCCGGCGGTTGGGGAGCACGGCCGGTCTGGGCCCGCGCCAGAGATGTGAGATGGTCCAGCATGACAGGTCTTTCCTTGGTTTCGGAGCCCCCTCGGCCCGTTAGTTGGAGGCCCCCGCCTCCTGGATTTCTTCACCCTTGGCCTCGGCGGCCAGCAGCTTCATCTGCTCCTCGTTCCACTGGGAGGCCGCCTCCAGCAACAGATCCAGGGTGGGGTATTTCTCGAACAGCAGCAAGGCCTCATGCAGTTGGACATCGGCCTCGATGGCCACCTGGTAGGCCGCCACCGGCCCGGCCACACGGCGGGCCACCTCGCGGCGGATGCCGCGCTCCAGGAAGTCCCGGTTGGCGCTGACCAGGGAATCGCTCCAGGCCAGATCGTAATCTTCCAGGTATTTTTCGAAATTTTCGCGTTCCCGCAGGAAGGTCTTGAAGCGGCCGTAGACGGCATCGGTCACCTGGAAGTTCTCGGAGGTGCCCGCGTGGTCGTTCACGTAGTCCACGGCAAAGCTGAACAGGGCCCCGTCCCGTTCCACGGCAATTTCGAACTCGCCCATCAGGTCCTGCTCGATCTCGATATCCGGCGTCACCCCGCCACCACCGTACACCACACGGCCGCTGTCCGTGTAGTATTTCTCCTTGCTGAAGCGATCAACTTCTTCTTCCTCGGACGGGTCCGCGGGCTGATCCGCGATGGCCTCTTCCGGCATCTCATCCGCCTTGCCGTGCTTGCTGCGGTCCTTGTGGATGCTGCGCCCGCTGGGCGTGTAGTAGCGCGCCGTGGTCAGCTTCAGGGCCTCATCCTGGTCCAGGCTGAAAACGGTCTGCACACTGCCCTTGCCGAAGCTGGTCTTGCCCACCACCAGCCCCGCGTCGTGGTCCTGGAGGGCGGCGGAGACGATCTCGCTGGCCGAGGCGCTACTGCCGTTGACCAACACGACGATAGGCACCTTGTTGTACACCGTCCCGCGCGCCTCGCTGTAGTAGCTGCGGTTGGTTTCCCGCAAACGCCCCTTGGTGTAGACGATGAGCCGGCCCTTCTCCAGGAAGAGCTCGCTGACACCCTGGGCGGCGTTCAGCAGCCCGCCGGGATTGAAACGTAGATCCAGGATCAGCCCCTTCATGCCCTGTTTCGTCAGTTCCTTCAGCTTGGTTTCCAGCTCATCGTGGGTGGTGCGCGCGAAGTTCTGGATCCGGATGTAGCCGATGTCGCCCATCATGAAACCGTACGGCACACTCTCCACCTTGATGATATCCCGCACGATGGTCAGCGGAAGGGGCTCTTCCTGACCGGGGCGACGGATGGTGATGTTCACGCTGGTGCCCTTGGGCCCGCGCAACTTCTTGACGGCGTCGCGGCTGGTGAAGTCTCGGGTGCTCTCTCCATCGATCTCGATGATCTGGTCACCGCCCTGGATGCCCATGTAATAAGCCGGGGTGCCCTCGATGGGCGAGACCACGGTGGGGAAATGGTCGCGGATATTGATGGTGATGCCCAGGCCGCCGAACTCGCCTTCGGTGGACATCATCAGGTCCTCGTAGTTGACGGGCGGCAGGTAGTTGGAGTGTTCATCCAGCACGTCCAGCATACCCTGCACGCCGGCCTCCATGATCTCCTTGGGGTCCTTCTCATCCACGTAGTTGTTGATGATACGCTCGTAGGCTTCGCCCAGAATTTTCAAGTTGTCGTAGAATTCGCGACGGCGGGCGGCGGGATCATCGGCGGCCCACACGCTGCCACAGGTCATCACGACCAGCAGCAGGCTCAAAATGGCGGAGCGCGGGGAGGGAATTCTGCCCAGGGAGTGCTTACGGGAAAAATCGGCCATGGTCTATCCTTTTCTGGCTGCCGGCATGAGCGGCCACCGGGCGGGTGGCCGTCGTTTTCATCTGTTTCGCACCGAACGGGATCCTTTAAAGGTATTTCAGCAGTCCATGTTCCAGCAATCTGAGCCGATCCAGCGCCTGCTGCAGAACCGCCGCCGCGGGGGCGGCCGCGTCCAGAACATGAAAACGGCTTTTCCCCGATCCCGCCAACGCCTGATACCCCTTGTACACCTTGCGATGGAACTCTTTCGTCTCCCGGTCCAGGCGGTCGGTCCGCTCCCGGTTCTGACGCGCGCGGCCCTCTTCGGGGGGCAGCAGACACAAGAAGGTCAAGGCCGGTTCCACCCCGCCCAGGGCAAAGCTGTTGAACTGCTCCACCGTCTCCTCGCCCAGGCCGCGCCCGTAGCCCTGATAGGCGACGGACGCGTCGGCAAAGCGGTCGCAAAGGATGATCAGCCCCGCTTCCAGCGCCGGACGGATTTTTTCACGCACCAACTGCGCCCGGCTGGCTTCCATCAGCAGCAGCTCGGTCTCGGCGCACATCTCTCCGGACGCCCGGTCCAGCAAGATGTTGCGGATCCTCTCCCCGATGGCCGTCCCCCCGGGTTCCCGCAGCAGCAAGGGGTCATCGCCACAGCGGATGATCTCCGCGGCGATGCTTTTGATCAGGGTCGTCTTGCCACTGCCCTCGGGCCCCTCGAAAGTGATCAGCAGACCGCGCTCGGACTTGCCCTTCAGGCCATGCGAACTCACTCTTCTTCCTCCGCGGGCGGCGCTTCGTCGGCGCCGGGGCCGGGCAGCTTGGCCGCCACGTGCACCATACGCTGGATGGTGGTCCCCAGGGTGGCGAACGCCAGGAAGGCCAGGATACCCACCAGCACCCTCCCGCCCAGCAGCAGGCCGATGGTCAACAGGACGACCCGCTCCGTACGCTGCAGGAAGCCGACGAAGCAGGTCTCGCCCACCCCCTCGGCCCGGGCCCGGACGTAGCTGGTGGTCAGGCTACCGACCACCGTCATCACGATCAGCAGCAAAGGCAGGCGCCCCTCGGTCACGCCCAGGCCGGCGTAGTGCCAGGTCAGGCCGGCAAAGAGGAAGGCCTCGCCGATGCGGTCGAAGCACGAGTCCAGAAAAGCCCCCCGCTTGGAGACCGTACCCTGCAAACGGGCCAGGTCCCCGTCCAGCATGTCGAAGCCGGAACCGAGCAGAAAGACGATGGCCCCCAGAAAGAGGGCCCCCGTGCTGATGATCCAGCCGGAGACGGCGGTGATGGCCAGCCCCAGGAAGGAGACGGCCAACGGGTTGAAGCCCAGGCGGTCCAGGGTCAGCACCAGGGGCCGCACGCCCTTGCGAAAATCCTGTTTGAATTGCGTGAAATCCATCATTCCTCCGTTGCGGCGTGTTCCGCCGCCCCCTGCAGGACCAGCACCAACTCACCTTTGAGGCGGGCCCCCGTCATCAGGGGCCGCAGCTCCGGCGCGGTGCCACGCAGGGTCTCTTCATGCAGCTTGGTGATCTCACGGGCCACCGCCACCTGCCGCCGGGGGTCCTGCTCCGCCAGGATCTCCAGGGTGGAGGCGATCCGGTGGCAGGACTCCAGGCAGATGACCGTTCCCGGCTCCTGCAGAAGCTCCGCCAGCAGCTTGCCCCGTTTGCCCTTCTTACGGGGAAGATACCCTACAAAGAGGAATCGGTCAGTGGAAAAACCGCTCAGCACCAGAGCGCTCAGGGTACTGCTGGGGCCGGGGATGACCGTCCAGACCATGCCCCGGCGCAACAGCTCCCGGGTCAGGGTGAACCCCGGATCGGAAATACAGGGCATGCCCGCGTCGCTGACCACGGCCACCTTGCGGCCGTCCTGCAGTTCGCGGACGATGCGCGGCACCACCTGCTTCTTGTTGTGGTCATGGTAGCTGGAGAGCTTAGCCTCGAGGCCGTAGCGATTCAGGAGCCGGCGGGTGTGGCGGGTGTCCTCCGCGTAGATCTCGTCCGCGGCGGCCAGAACGGCTAGGGCCCGCAGGCTGATATCGGCCAGATTGCCGATGGGGGTGGCCACGAAATGGCACATCCCGCCGGGGAAATCCACTTCAGGCAGCGGCACAGCGATCAATGGAAGCCCCCGTCTTTGTCCTTGCCCTTTTCTTGATCCGGGTCCTGATCCGGGTCTTGAACCGGGTCTTGCGCCCGGACGAGGTCCGGATCCGGATCCAGACGGCCGGCAAATTCGGCCACCGGAATCGGCTGCCGTTTGAAAGCCATGGCCCGCACACGAGCGCTCACCGTGCGGATGAAGTCGGCCGCGAAACCGGCCGCGCGCAACGCCGCCGCATCCAGACGACGATCCACCATGGCGTGCAGCAACTCGTCCACCTCCGTGTAGGTGAAACCCAGCTCCTGCTCATCGGACTGACCGGGCCAGAGGTCGGCGCTGGGGGCCTTGGTCAGCACGGAATCGGGCAACCCCAACCAGGCGCTCAGCAGGCGCACCTCGGTCTTGTAAAGCCGGGCCAGAGGATTCAGGGCACAGGCGCTGTCGCCGAACAGAGTGGTGTAGCCCAACAGGCTTTCGGTGCGGTTGCCGGTTCCCAGCACCAGAGCCCCGTCGCGGGCGCTGCAATCGTACAGCACCACCATGCGGCAGCGGGCCATGATGTTGCCCCGCCGCAGCAGCGCGTCGGCGGGAATATCCCGCAAGAAAGCGTCGGCCATGGGGGCGATGTTCACCGTTTCCGTCTCCATGCCCAGGGTCTGGGCCACGGCGAGGGCATCGGTCAGGCTCTCGGCGCTGCTGCTGGTGTAGGGCATCATCACGCCCCGCACCTTGTCCGGGCCCAGGGCGCGCACGGCCAGACCCGCGCTCACGGCGGAATCGATGCCGCCGCTCAGCCCCAGGATCAGGCGGTCCAGCCCCGATCGTTCCAACGTGTCCTTGATGAAGGCGCCGCAGTGCTGGGCGGCCATGGCCGGATCGTAGGCCCAGGCGGGCCGGGGCAGACTGTTGATGTCCATTCCCATCATCCCTCGTTCGGCTATGATCAGCTCCGGCGCCAGGCCCCGGGCAGGAGCAGAACCAGCACGGTGAACAGTTCCAGCCGGCCGATGACCATCAGGACCACCAGCAGCCATTTTTCCCAGTCCAGCAGAGCCGAGTAGTTGCTGGCCGGCCCCACCAACCCCAGACCAGGGCCGATATTGCCCAGGGTGGCCGCCGTGGCCCCCACGCTGGTGACCAAGTCACGCCCCCCCAGAGTCAAGAGCAGCACGCCGCTCACATAGACCATCATGAACAGCAGGAAGAACCCCAGCACGTTGGTCTGCAGGGCCGGGGAAATGGCCCGGTTGTTGAACCACAGGGTCAACACGGCGCGCGGATGCAGCATCTTGCGCAATTCCAGCTTGGCGTGCCGCAAAAGGATGAGCACGCGCATGACCTTGATCCCCCCGCCCGTGGAACCGGCGCAGCCGCCCACGGCCATCAGGACCAGGAGCAGGGCGTGGGCCAGGGGGGGCCACAGCAGGTAGTCGGCGGTGCCGAAACCGGTGGTCGTGATGATGGAAACCACCTGGAAAAGGCTTTGCCGCAAGGCTTCGCCCCAGTGGGGGTAGAAGTGGATGGGCAGCAGCACGGCCAGGATCAGGCCCGTGCAGACCAGCACGATGCTTCCGTAGAAACGGAATTCCTCGTCCTTGAGATGCGCCCGCCAGTTCCCCTTGAGGGCCAGGTAATGCAGGCTGAAGTTGGCCCCCGCCAGGAACATGAAAACGATGATGACCCACTCCACGGCCGGATTCCCGTAGCCCCCCACGCTGCTGTTGTGGTTGCTGAAACCGCCGGTGGCCATGGTGGCGAAGCTGTGGCAGACGGCGTCGAAAAGGCTCATCCCCGCCACCATCAGAGCGATGGTCTCGGCCAGCGTCAGCAGGAAGTACACGAACCAGAGGATCTTGGCTGTTTCGCGGATGCGCGGGGTCAGGCGCTCGGCCACGGGGCCGGGGACCTCGGCCCGGAACAGCTGCATCCCCCCCACGCCCAGCAGCGGCAAAATGGCCAGGGCCAGCAACACGATGCCCATGCCCCCCAGCCAGTGCGTCATGGCCCGCCAGAAAAGGGTGCCGTGGCTGCGGCTTTCGATATCGGTCAGAATGCTGGCTCCGGTGGTGGTGAAACCGGAAATGCTTTCGAAAGCCGCATCGGTGAAGGACGGGATCTGGCCGCTCAGCCAGAAGGGCAACGCTCCCAGCAGCCCCACGCAGAACCAGCCGACAGCCACCACCGCGAAACCCTCGCGCACGCGCAGATCCGGAGCATCGCGCAGAAACAGCAGGGCGGTGCCGCCCAGCAGCACCCCAACACCCGCGGCCGCCAGGAAGTAGGGCCAATCCCCATCGCCATAACCGGCGCTGATGGCCGCGGGCACCAGCAGGCAGGCCGCCGTGACCAGCATCAGAAAACCCAGGACCTTGATGACAGAGCGATAATTCAACGTTGACCGCCAGCGAAGAAGTCTTCCACGGCCGTCACCCCGTCGCTCAGGGCGAAGACCACCACCTCGTCCCCCACTTCCAGCACCGTGCCTCCCCGCGGGGTCAGCACACGGCCCTGCTTGAGGACCGCGCCGATAACCGCCTTATCCGGGAAATTGAGCTTGGACAGGGGCTTGCCCAGCCAGGGGCAACCGTCGACCACACGCAACTGCAGAATTTCCGAGCCGCTGTAACCCAAGCTCTCGCTGCTGATCACCGCACCGCGCTTGACGAAACGCGCGATGAAGGCGGAGGTGCTCAGGCGCGGGCTGATGGCCGAATCCACCCCCAACAGGGGCAGCAGAGGCACGTAGTCCGGCCGGTTCACCAGGCAGACGGTCTTGCGCGCGCCGTGGTGGCTGGCCAGCAGGCAGGCCATGGTGTTGGTCTCATCGTCCTGGCTGACCGAAACGAAGCCGTCCATATCCGCCACGCCCTCGTTCTCCAACAGGGAGCCGTCAGTCCCCTCGCCGTGCAGAACCAGCACGCCGCGCAATTGATCGCTGGCCAGACGGCATTTCTCTTCGTTGCGATCGATCAGCTTGACCCGCACACCGGTGCCCTGCAGATCCCGCGCCAGCTCGCGGCCCATGGCGTTGGCCCCCAGGATCATCACCTTGCTCAGCTTGCGACCCGGAACACGGAAGTGGATCAGGCTCTTGTTCACGATGGTGCGCGGGCCGGCCAGAAAGACCAGATCATCCGCCTGGATCAC
>PDQT01000245.1 GCA_002747875.1 bacterium DOLZORAL124_64_63 | reverse complement strand
GGCTGGCTGAAGGGATCGCGCCCCCGCAATTCGATCAGGTCTTCTTCCCGGGCCAGCCAGCCCACCATGTTCAGCAGCAGATCCCGGTTGCCGTCCCGGTTGGCCATGGAATTGTTCAACCACTCGCTGTTGCCCACCACCACCATGCGGCCGGGCGGGCCGCTCATGTCGGATTTCTTCTCCAGGAGCACGGCCATGGGCAAAGGACCCTGCACGTCCTCGCCCGGGTCGAAGCCGGCCCGACCGCTGAAGCGCGTCCCGGGATCCCGCTCGGCCCAGCTCACCTCGCTGCTGCCCAGCAGCACGGCCCCCTCGATGCTGGTGTCCTTCCCCTCCAGAATGCCGATGGGCTGGGCGAAGGGGAAGAGCGTGCGCACCCCCAGCAAGGGCTTGACGATTTCGTGACCGCCGTAGCTATCCACCACCTCGGTCAGGCGCGAGATGGTGGTGCGGCTGGACGCGGTGATGATCACATCGCCCGTCAGCGCCACCCGGTAACCGGCCAGCCAGCGCACCCAGCCGCTGGGGGTGGGCGGATCGCACAGCGCCAGCACGGAGCCGCCCCGAGCCAGGAAGCGATCCAGGGCCACCGTCTCCGGGGTCAGGGGATCGGTGCGCGGCCCCGCCAGGATGACCAGATCGCAATCCCGGGGCACGCCGCCGGTTTCGCTCAGGACCAGGGGGCGCACGTCGTAGCCCTGCTCCGTGAGGGCCTGTTCCGTGGAGGCGTAGCCGGCCAGTTCGGTATTGTCCAGTTGGTGCTCGCCGTGGCCCTGCAGGTAGCCGATGACCGGGCGTCGCCCGTGCACCAGGCGATAGACGGCGTTGATCAACCCGCTCTCCTGGGGCTGCAGCACCAGGGTATGGCGGTCCCCCACGGTCACCACCATGGTGCGCGCCACCTTCACATCGTAGCGGCGCAGCATCTCCAGTTCCGTTTCCGGGTTCAGCATCTCGAAGCGGAAGTGCCGGTTCTGCTGCCGGAAGCTGCGCAGCAGGCCGTCGACGCTGTCGTAGATGGGGTCATGGCGCTGGAAGAAACCATAGACGACGACATCGTTCCCGTCTTGCAGCTGCTCCAGGTCTTGGCCCAGGCCGCGCAGGATCTTGACCGTCTGCGGGGCCAGGCTGTAGCGCTTGTTGCCGGTGGTGTCCAGGCTGACGGGGAAATAGCCGGCCAGGGCGTACAGCACGCAGGCCACCAGCATCGCCAGCAGGGGCGGCAGCCAGATGGCCCCGCGCCGCCGGGCGGGCAGACGCCGGCCGGCCAGCAAGGCGGTGGCCCCCGTCAAAGGGACCAGCATCAGCAGCAGGAAGTAGATCACGTCCCGGGAATCCAGGACGCCGCGGCTGAAGCGCTCGAAATGCAGCAGCAGGGACAGGTCCAGGGCCGCCTGCCCCAGCACGCCGGGCAGGAAACGCTCCAGCAGATGCACCATGAACAGCAGCATGGCCAGCACCAGGGTCACGAAGTAGCTGAGGATCTGGTGGCTGAAGACGGTGGAGAAGAACAGCCCCCAGGCCGTCAGCGCCGCCGCCAGCAGGAAAAGGCCCAGGAAGACCGTCAGCAGCGGGCCCGGCTCCGGCGAGCCGAAAAGCCACACCGACAGGAAGAACACCAGCGTGCTGCCCAGCAGCACCCAGGCCGACAGCACCGCCGCCCACCACTTGCCCAGGACCCAGACATGGTCCGCCACCGGCCAGCTGGCCAGCAGGTTGTAGCGGCCGCTGCGGTACTCGGGCGAGAACAGGCGCATGGTCAGCGACGGCATCAGCAGCACCACGAAGATGAGCATGGTGCTGACCAGGGGCCGGAAGACGCTCTCGGCCAGGTTGACGTAGTTGCCGCTGCGCGCGCTCTGCAGGGCGTTGGTGCTCAGGTCGCTGTAGCCCACCATCATCTTGGCGAAGAGGAACCCCACCAGCACCAGGAAACCGCCCAGCAGCACCGGGGCCATGGCCGAGTGGAAGAAGGCGCCGGTCTCGCGGCGCACGATGGCCTGCCACTGTCTCACGGGCGCTCCTCGGGCTGGTTGTCGGGCTGGTTGCCGAACTGATTGTCGGGCTGGTTGACCGGTTCGCGGTCCAGGGCGTCGGCCTTGGCGGCCTCCCGCTGGGCCTGGCGGTCCACCCCCGTCAGGCTGAGGAACATCTCCTCCAGATTGGGCCCGCGGTCCTGCAATTGCTGCAACCGCCCCCCCGCCCGCAGGACGGCTTCCGCCAGCAGGGGACGCGCCTCGGAAGGATCGCCGGCGATGTGGACCTCGGCCCCGTCGTCGGTGGCCTGGAGTTCGGCCACGCCCGCCACATCCCGCAGGGCGGCCAGGACGGCCGGCCGCTGCCCATCCCAACTCAGGCGGACCCGCCGGCCGGCGCGCGCGCCAAAGCCCTCGGTGGGGCTTTCCTCGCCCACCAGACGCCCCCGATCCAGGATGAGGACCCGGTCGCAGGTGGCGGCGATTTCCGACAGGATGTGGCTGCTGATCAGGACCGTGCGCCGCCCGCGGAAGGAACGGATGAGGCGGCGGATCTCCACGATCTGGTGCGGATCCAACCCGCTGGTAGGCTCGTCCAGGATGAGCACGGGGGGATCGCCCACCAGGGCCTGGGCCAAGCCGCAGCGCTTGGTGTAGCCGTGGCTGAGGTTGCCCACCAGCTTGCCGCGCACGTCTTGCAGGCCGCACTGCCGGATCAGCTCTTCGATGTGGGCATCCCGGCTGTCCCGGTCCACCCCCTTCAGCTCCGCCACGAAGCGCAGGAAATCCGTCACCGTGTCGTCGGTATAGAGCACCACGTTCTCGGGCATGAATCCCACCAGCCGGCGCACGGCCAGGGGCTGGTCCAGCACATCGTGGCCGGCCACGCCCGCATGGCCGCCGGTGGGCGCCAACGAGCCGGTCAGGATCTTCATGGTGGTGCTTTTGCCCGCCCCGTTGGGCCCCAGGAAACCCACGATACAGCCCTCCGCCACCTCGAAGCTGAGGTCGCGGAGGGCCAAAGTGGATCCGAATTTGCGGGTAAGATTCTGGACCTTGATCATGCTGCTATATAAACGCCGGACCTAGGGGGCTGTCCAGCGCAGAAGGCAGCTGCCCCAGGTGAAGCCGGCGCCAAAAGCCGTCAGCACCACCAGGCTGCCCTCGGTGATGCGCCCCTCATCCAGGGACACCTTCAGGGCCGAGGGGATGCTGGCGCTGGTGGTGTTGCCGAAGCGGTCGATGGTGATGGCCACCTGGCTGTCCGTCAGCCCGACCCGACGCTGCGCCGCCTCGATGATGCGGATGTTGGCCTGGTGGGGCACGAACAGGTCCACGTTCTCACCCGTGAAGCCGTTCCTCTCGACGATTTCCTTGGTGATGCCGGCCATGCCCTTGACGGCGAACTTGTAGACGTCCCGCCCCGCCTGGAAGATGGTGTGCAGATTCTGGTCCACGGTTTCGTGGCTGGGAGGACGACGGCTGCCGCCGCCCTTCATGTGCAGGAACTGGGCGCCCATGCCGTCGATGTGGTTGATGGCGTCGATGATGCCGCCGCGGCTTTCGTCCACCGGCTGCACGACAACCGCCCCGGCGCCGTCGCCGAAGAGGATGCAGGTGTTGCGGTCGGTGTAGTCCACGATGGAGCTCATGACCTCGGTGCCGATGACCAGCACGCATTTGGCGTGGCCCGTCTCCACCTGGGCGCGCGCGTTCTGCAGCGCGAACAGGAACCCGCTGCAGGCCCCCTCCAGGTCGAAACCCCAGGCGTTCTTGGCGCCGATCATGTCCTGGATCAGGCAGGCGGTGGCCGGGAAGAGCATGTCCGGCGTGACGGTGGGCACGATGATCAGGTCCACGTCCTCGGGCTTGACGCCCGCGTGCTCCAGGGCCGCCTCGGCGGCCTTGGCACCGTGGAAGCTGGCTCCCACGCCCTTCTCGGCGATGCGGCGCTCCCGGATGCCGGTGCGCTCGAGGATCCACTCGTTGTTGGTGTCGACCATCTTCTCCAGGTCGGCATTGGTCAGTTTCTTTTCGGGAAGGCTCATCCCGATGCCGGTGATGCCGGCGGTCAGCAACGTCCTTGTGGCCATGGTACGCCTCCATGGGGCGGGGATATGGGGACGAAATGCGGCTGAGGAGCGCATTTCGGGAGTTTCCGTGTGGAGGCAAGGTAGGCGATTTTCGTTACGGGATCAACCGATCTTTGGGGGTGGCCGGCCTTTAGGGAGGGCTTTGTGCGAGGGGGAGGACGGTGACTGCGGGATAATCGATCATTTTGCGCCGCCTTCCCCCGAATTTTGGTATCCCATAAAACTATCCCAGCCCCAAATTCTCCAACAATAAGCATTTCGGCTGCCAAAATATGGCTCGCACTCTAGTCTTTTAATTGAGAAAAATAACTGGCAATCGCTTTTTTACCCTGGCGAAAAATTTCCACTGGAGGAATCTGCAGGGGATTCTCGTAAAAATTAAAACCTTTATGAAATAAATCATTATCCCAAATAAATTCAGATTTGAACCGCCCCGGGTTTGACGGAGACTCCATTATTTGAGAGGATGGAGTCATGTCAAAAAAACAAAGATACTCCCCAGAGGTCCGCGAACGCGCTGTTCGGATGGTCCTCGACCACGAGCGAGATTACTCCTCGAGGTGGCAAACTATCGTTTCGATTGCCAGCAAGTTCGGTTGCACCGCTGAGTCTCTGCGACGCTGGATCCAGCAGTATGAGGTGGACAACGGCAGCCGGGATGGACGCAGCAGCGAAGACAAGGCCCTGATCAAGGAACTTCAGCGCGAGAACCGCGAGCTCCGTCAGACCAACGAGATCCTTCGTAAGGCCTCAGCTTTTTTCGCCCAGGCGGAGCTCGACCGCAAACCGAAGTAATGGTCTCGTTCATTGACGAGCATCGCGACGACTACGGGGTC
>PDQT01000036.1 GCA_002747875.1 bacterium DOLZORAL124_64_63 | reverse complement strand
ACGAAAACGAAGAGGCTTCCTGAGAGAGGGTCTTCGTGCATGGCGTCTCGCACAAGGCCAACAAGGCCATTGAAGCTTTTGCGCATGTCAACGGGCTGTCGCCAGATCAGGATGCGGCCGGTGGGTCGGTTCGAGAGGATCATGGCTTGTACCTGAGGCTCAGGTGGCCGCCATTGGGCAGATCGACTTCCAGTGACCAGGAGTGATCGCGGTCGGTGTCGGCGGGAGGTGTGACTTCGATGAAGTTGTTTGGTTGGATTTTTTGGCGCAATTTGCCGCGCCAGTGATAGAAGCTGGATAAGGTCAGCCCTTTTTTTCTGCAGAACTCGGCGGTGGAGAGTGGGCTTTGGTCGTGCTGTTGGATGAGGGCTTGCCACTGATCCGCAGTGCGTCGGGTCTTGGGCATGGGGTCCTCCTGGGGAAGGGTGGTCAGGTTCGGCGAGGGAACTTGACCGTTTTACCCGAAAGAGGGGGGTGGGGGAAGACGGCGGAGGCTAGCCGCTTACAATAGAATCATGTTAGAGGTTTTGAATAAAAGAAAACTTCCTGAGGGCCCGAGTGTTTTGTCATCTTATATGTTGGAGAGAATAATGGAGGATATGGAGGTGGGTCATGAGTAAAAGATTGATATATGTCGTGTTGACCCTGGGCTGGGTGTGTCAACTGAACTGTGTAACCATAATCCGCCACCAAAGGCTTCGCCCAGGGCCAGAAAAAACAGCAAGATCAGCCAAGCCGCTCGAAGCCCATCCCTTTTTAAATTTCCAAAACAACCTCAAGACAAGGGCCGCTCCTTCCCCTTCTGCCGCCACGCCCGAATGAACGGCATGCTGAACGACAAGAACGCCAGGGTCAACATCACGACGCTCACCGGCCGCGTCAGGAAGATGCTCGCGTCGCCCATGACCAGGGCGCGCCGGAAGTTGCTCTCGGCCATGTAGCCCAGGATCAAGGCCAGCACCATGGGGGGCGTGGGGAATCCGTAACGCCGCAGAATCCACCCGAAAATGCCGAAGGTCAGGCAAACCGACACATCGAACAAGCTGTTGGCCACGCCGAAACTGCCCACGAAGGCGATCACCAGGATCACCGGAAACAGCAGGGCCTTGGGCGCGGCGATGATCTTCACCCACAGCCGGTTGCCCAGAATCCCCAGCACCAGCAGGATGGTGTTGCCCAGCACCAAGCTGGCGAAGAGGCCGTACACCAGGTAGCTGTTCTTGCCCGTGAAAAGCTCTGGGCCAGGCGTGATGCCGTGCAGCATGAGGGCCCCCACCAGCACGGCGGTGGCCGCGCTGCCGGGAATCCCCAAGGTCAGCAAGGGTATCAGCGCCCCGCCCACCGAGCCACCCGCCGCCGCCGCCGGGGCCGCCACCCCTTCCAGGCTGCCTTGGCCGAACATCTCGGGCTGCTTGCTGATCCGCCGCGACTCGTTGTAGGCGATGAAAGCGGCGATGGTGGCTCCCGCGCCGGGCACCACACCGATGACGGTTCCCAGGGCACTGCTCTGCACGATGCTGCGCCGCAGCCCCAGCAACTCCTTGCGGCCGGGCATCTTGCTGCTGAAGATTTGCAGCCCGGCTTGCACCGGCTTGAGGCGCTCGATGTTCAGCAGCACCTCGCCCACGGCGAACAGGCCGATCAAAGCGGGGATGAAACTGATGCCGTCGGCCAGCTCGGGTCGGCCGAAGGTGAAGCGCATGTACCCGTTGATGGGGTCCAGCCCGATGGTCATCAGCAGCAGCCCCAGCACCGTGCTGACGGCCCCTTTGAGCATGTTCTTCTGCTCCAGGCTGACCACGATGGTCAGCCCGAAGATGGCCAGGGCGAAGTACTCCGGCGGCCCGAAGGCCAGGGCGGCCTTGGCCAGGGGCACGCTGAAAAGGATCAGGATGAAGGTGCCGACGATACCGCCGGTGCAGTTGGCGATCACGGCCGCTCCCAGGGCCCGTCCCGGCTCCCCTTTCCGCGTCAGCGCGTAGCCGTCGAAGCTGAGGGCCACGGACGCCGGTGTGCCCGGCGTGTTGATGGCGATGGCCGTGATGCACCCCCCGTAGGCGCTGGCCGTGTACACCGACGCCAGCAGGATCAGGGCGATCAAGGGATGCATGCCGTAGGTGAAGGGCACCATCAGGGCCACGCCGGTGGACGCGCTCAGCCCGGGCATCACCCCCACGAAGATACCGATGATGACGCCGCCGGCGATGACCAGTATGGGCTGCCACCAGGCGATATCGCTGATTCCCGAGCCCACCAGCGTTCCGAAACCTTCGACCAGATTCTGCAGGATTTCCATGCGTTCTCGCGTCTCCTAGTTGAAAAGGCCGGGCATGGGCAGGGGCAGCCCCAGGGTCTGGACAAAGACGAGCCAGCAGAACAGCAGCACGCCCATCACCAGCAGGGCCGTTTTCAGATGATTCCGGTAGCCCATGGTATAGATGCCGCCCACCAGCAGCACCACCGTCGCGGGGAAGAAACCCGCCCGGGGCAGCAGGAACACGAACACCATCAGCAAGACGGCAATGATCAGCACCTTGCCCACCTGGCCGCGACTGTTCTCCTGCGGATGGCGCAAGCCCGAGACGATTTGCACCAAGCTGAACAACCCCAGCACCAGGGCCCAGATGATGGGGATGGTGCCGGCACCCACGCTCTGCCCCACCGTCGGCGGCGGGAAGCCCAAAGCGTAAAAGAAGAAAAGAGAGGCCAGAGACAGGCTGACACCGGCGATGACGGTCTGTCCGGTCAGGGTGCCTCGGCGCAGGCGAACACCGCCGAACAGGCCCAGCAGGATCAGCGGCACGGAAATCAGGCCGGCTTGCTGCAGACGGCGGGCCGCCTTGTCGGGCTCGCCGGTGATGATGTTGGCCACCTTCAGATAGCGCAGGGATTGCTCGCTGTCCCGCGCCACCAGAGAGTTGAAGCGGTCGCCCGCGTAGAAGACGCTGCTGGCCGAGTTCTTGGTCACGAAGCTCTGCCATTCGGGATCGTTGCTGACGTTCCGCAGCAGTTCCGTCAGCCACCGGCAAATGGGTTCGGGCGTGTCCTTGTGCACGGCGAAGCCGCGCCACATGATCTCGGCGGGCAGGTCGTAGCCCTTTTCCGGAAGGGTGGGCACGTCGGGGAAAAGCTCCAGCCGCCGCTGTGCCGAAACCGCCGCGATATTCAGATCCGGTCGCCCGCGCACATCCTCGGGGTTGCCCACGTAGACGGTGCCGTGGCCGCCCAGCAAAGAAGCGATGGCCTCGCCGCCGCCGTCGTAGGGCATCCAGATGGCCTGGATGCCGAGGGCGTCCCAGGTCTTGACGGCCATGAGGTGATCCAGGCTGCCCACGCCGGGGCCCACCCAGAGCTGCCGCCCGGCTTTCTCGCGGGCATCCCGCACGATATCCTCAAGGCTGACCACGTCGCTGTTGCGGTTGGTGATGAGGGCTTCGGGCGCCTCGATGAGGCAGGCCAGGAAACGGAAGTCGTCCATGCCGATCTTGCTGCGCGTGACCTGCACGGTGCTGATGAAGGTGGCCGGGAAGGCCAGCATCTGGTAGCCGTCGGGTTTGCTGCCCATGACCGCGCGCATGGCCGCGGCACCCGAGCCGCCGTAGCGGTTCTCCACCACCAGGGGCGTGGTCGTGTAGTTGCGCGCCACCTTGGCCACCATGCGGGCCGTCAGGTCGATGGCGCCGCCGGGCTTGGCGTGCACGATGATGACGATGGGGCGATCCGGGTATTCCGCCCGCAGTCCTCCGGCGGTGGCCAGGATGCTCATCAGGATGAGAAAAAAAACGAACCTTCGCATGAGCCTCCAGATAAAGCGCGCGCTGGTCGCGGCGCTCAGGTGAGCCGTGAATCCGGATCCATTGTCCAGGGCAAAATCATCCCAGGGCAAGATCATCCTTCCATGCGTCAGGGGACAGCAACTGACATACCAAACGCCTGATGACGATATCCCCGTGCCGCGAAGAATGTTGTTTTCTTTTAATTTTATAAAAATCAATGGATTGTGCTGTCCCGGTGGACAGACCCTCTTTCCCCCCGAACGGATGATGGCGATATTTCGCCATCAAATTGGCGCTCCACCGCCAAACCGGCACCCTCCATGCCGATCGACTCGATCTTCGGTCTCCCCTCTTATAGTTTCTCGAGCTTGCTCCGCAAGGTGCTGCGCGGCAGGTCCAGCAGACGGGCGGCGGTGCTGATGTTGCCCTCGGCCTTGCGCAGCGCCCACTGGATGATGCGGTCTTCACACTCCAGGATGTAAGCGCGGTAGCCGGGGAAGGCGGCGGGGTCGGGGGCGCGGGGGGGCACCACGGTGGCCGCGCTGCGGCCGGCCAGGGGGGCGTCGAAGAGGTTGGCCGGGGGAATATCCGGCAGGGCGACCATGCGCTCGACCACGTTCTGCAGCTCGCGCACGTTGCCGGGCCAGTCGTGGGCCAGGAGGGTCTCCAGGCGCTCATCATCCAGGGCCAGGGGCGTGTCGGAGTTCAAGCGGCGGCTGAAATGCTCCACCAAGGCGGGGATGTCTTCCTTGTGTTGGGCCAGGGTGGGCAGTTCCAGGGGGATCACGTTCAGGCGGTAGTAAAGGTCCTCGCGGAACTTGCCCTCGGCCACCAGGGATTGCAGGTCCACCTTGGTGGCGCAGATCAGCCGGAAATCCACGGGCACGGTCTCCTGGCCACCCACGGGTTCGATCTCCCGCTCCTGGATGACGCGTAGCAGCTTGATCTGCACGGTGATGGGCAAGTCGTCCACATCGTCCAGGAAAACGGTGCCGCCTTGGGCGCGGCGGATGTAGCCGTCGTGATCACGGTCCGCGCCGGTGAAGGCTCCCTTGCGGTAACCGAAAAGCTCGCTTTCGAGCAGGGTTTCCGGGATGGCGGAGCAGTTGATGGCCACCAGGGGCCCGTTGCGCCGCGCGCTGCGCCGGTGCAGGGTGCGGGCCACCAACTCCTTGCCGGTGCCGCTGGGCCCGGTGACCAGCACGTTGAACTCGCCGGGCGCCACGGCATCGATGGTCTTCAGCAGTTTCTGCATCACCGCCGATGAACCCACGATGGCCGGCGCGCCGATATCCTCGATGCGCCGCTTCAGATCCCGGTTCTCCGCCTGCACGGTCAGCAAGGCCTGGATGTGGCCCAGGCGGGCCAAGACTTCGTCGGGCTGGAAGGGCTTGCAAAGGTAGTCGTAGGCCCCTTTGCGCAGGGCGGCCACGGCGGATTCGGTGCTGGCGTAGGCCGTCATGATGATGACCTTGCATTCAGGATCGCGCGCCACGGCCTTTTCCAGCACGGCCAGACCGTTGGCCCCGGGCAGGTTCAGATCCGTCAAGACCACCGCGAAGCGGCCTCCGTCCAGGGCGGCCAGGGCCGAGGGACCATCGGGGCAGGGCACCACCTCGTAACCTTCGGTACGCAGGATGCCCGTCAGGCTGATCCGCGCCATGCGTTCGTCTTCAACCAGCAGGATCTTCATGTATCGTCCTTGTCAGGAAGGGAGAAGAGTTAGGAAGGGAAGCGTCGGCAAGAGAGTGATCGCTTGTCTGCTCGCTTGTCTGGTCGGCCATGGGCAGGGTCACGGTGAATACGGTACCTTTCCCGGGTTCGCTAACGACGGCCAGGTTACCGCCCAGGGCCTGGATGATACCCAGGCTGATGGACAGGCCCAGGCCCGTGCCCTGGCCCGGATCCTTGGTGGTGAAGAAGGGATCGAAAATCTGATCCTGCAGCTCATGGGGGATGCCGGGCCCGTCGTCCCGGACCTCCAGCGCCACGGTCTCGCCCTGGGCGCGGGTGCGCACCTGGATGCAACCGCCCTTGCCCACCGCGTCCGCGGCGTTGATCAGCAGGTTCATGATGACTTCCTGCAGCAGTTGGGGGTCGGCCATGACCAGGGGCAGGTCCGGCGGCAGGTCCGTCAGGATCCGCGCGCCGTCCCGCTCCAGGCGGAAGTTGATCAGCCGCAATACCGCCTCGGTGCTGTCGTTCAGGACGACAGCCTTCAGTCCCACGGCCTGCTTGCGGGCGAAACCCAGCAGTTTCTCGATGACATCCGCCGCATGGGCCAGGCCCTCTTCCATCATGTCCAGGTACTGGATCGTCTGCTCGCGGTTGTCCGGGTCGGCCTTGATGACGTAGATGCAATGGCGCACGCCGTGGATGGGGTTGTTGAGCTCGTGGGCCAGGCCCGAGGCCAAGCGTCCGATGGCCGCCAGGCGTTCGGCATGCCAGACCTGCTTTTCGGCGCTCAGCAGGTCGCGACGGCTTTGCCGCAGGCGCTCGCCCATGCGCCGGAAGCCCTGATACAGGCGGCCGATCTCATCGGAACGGTGGGGCAGGGGAGGCACATGGCCACTCTCGAAATCCACCGTTTCCATGGCCGTTTCCAGCCCTTGCAAACTGCCCAGGATGCGGCCCAGGATCAGCCACAGAAGCAGCAGCAGGATGCTGGTCACCGAGGTGCTGAAAACCATCAGCAGGAAGAAGACCCGACTGATACGCGCGCGCACGCTCTGGGCCTCGAAGCTGATGTCCACCACACCCCAGCTGCGCCTTCCTGAGCGCAGGGGCATGACGACATCCAAGAGCCAATTTCCCGCTTCATCGGTGTCGATGATGGTGCGCGGACCGGGCAGGGGGGGCAGCCGTCGTCGATCTTGGGCTGGAAACAAGCCCGTGGGGCTTTCCCAACTGCGGGCCACCAGCTCCCCCTGGGGGTCCAGGATGGTGATGCTGCGGATGCGGCGGTTCTGGGTCATGAACAGGTCGATGTAGTGGTCCAGCACGCCTTCGGGCTGGTCGTAGCCCTGGTCCGCATAGATGAGGGCGTCCAGCACGGCCACACTGAAGGCGCGGCTGACGGCCAGGGCGGAGACCTCTTCACGGTTCACCGCGCCCTGACGCCAGCGGTAGAGGATGCCCCAGGACATGAGCACCATGATCAGGATGATGATGGAGCCCACCGCCAGCACGATGCGCCCGCGCAGTCCAGGCCCTCTCATGGCTCCTCCTCGGGCGCGGGCAGAGGGTCCTGGAAAAGATCCAGAAACTCCGCGCGGTCCACGGCGCGGAAGCCGTAGGCGAACTCCTGGGTCCAGGTGGCCATCAGGCGGCGGTCGGCCGGGTCGGTCGGGTCCAGGGCCAACAGCAGGCGCACCAGTTCATCGGTGGCTTCGTCCCGGAAGCGGCGGTTGATGACCAAAGGCGGGCCGGGGATGGCGGGCGACAGAGCCACCACCCGCAGGCCGCGGGTGCGGTAGCGCCGGGCCAGGCTTTCCTTGACCACGCCGGCATCGAAATTCCCGCGCAGCACCTGCCAGACCACCGTCTCGTGGTGCTTGAAGTGCTGCAGGGTGTCCAGATCCGCCACCGTCAGCCCAGCCGAGGCCAGCCCGGCCCGTTGCAGCCACATGCCGCTGAAACTTTTGCGCGAGGGCAGGGCCACCCGGCGGTGGGTCAGATCGGCCAGGGAACCGATGGGAGAGTTGTCCTTCACGATCAGGGCCACATGGAATGCCGTGCTACCGCTTTTGTTCAGGGGGATCAGCGTGGGTTCCAATTCCGAATCCCGCGGCAGCCGCGAGCACATCAGTGCCCCCAGGAACGAGGCCTGGTCCTCGCCCGTGCGCAGGCGCTGGGCGGCGTCGCTGTAACTCTGGCTCAGGGACAATTGATGCCGCCGCGCGCTGTGGGCGTTGCAATAATCCATGATGGGTTGGTAGAGTCGGTAAATGATGCTGGGGGCAAAGCGGGAGACCACTCCCACGCGCACCACCGTGGTGGAATCGGTCGTGGCGTCGCGGCCTGCTTCCATCGCGGGCAGGGGGGCGCTTACCCGCCGAATGTCCAGCAGATCCATATAAACGGCCCAATTACCCCCGGCCACCAGGACCACAAGGACCAGGAGGGCCAGGAAGACAGCAGCCAGCGGAGTCAGCCGGGGGTATTTCTGTTTCGGGGTCACGTTGCCTTCTTCACAGCTTGGAGGCGAGACCTTGCCAGCATCAGGTATCGCAGGTGGCGTGTCCAGCGAAATTTCGCCACTTCCAGACTTGAAAATTTGCCCTACAGTCTGTAAATCGTTGTCAAGCAATGCGCAATAAAAAAAGTCGCCAAGGCATAAATGTTGCCTGTCAGGGCTGAATCAGACCATCTCAAACGCAGCCGGTTCGGGCCGGCCATCCCGAGGAGGGGATATGGGCAAGGAAATCGAGCGCAAGTACCTGCTGGTTGGAGACGCCTGGAAGAGTTTGGCGGAGGGGACCCTTTACCGCCAGGGCTACTTGAACTCCGCCAAGGAGCGCGTGGTGCGGGTGCGGACCATGGGGTCCAAGGCGGCCCTGACCATCAAGGGCGTGACCGTGGGGGCCACGCGTCTGGAATTCGAATACGAAATCCCCTTCGACGATTGCGAGCAGCTGCTGGAACTGTGTGAGCAGCCCTTGATCGAAAAAACCCGCTACAGGATCGCGGCCGGTGGCCTGATCTGGGAAGTGGACGAGTTCCACGGCGCGAACCAGGGTCTGGTGGTGGCCGAGTGCGAGTTGGAAAGCGAAGATCAGATCGTCGACAAGCCCGCATGGGTCGGGGAGGAAGTCACCGGTGATCCGCGCTACTTCAACTCCAACCTCATCGCCAATCCCTACACGACGTGGTAAAAGCGGGCTTCGCGCCGGGAGGTCACGGGATGAAAGGCACCAAGATCACCATCCTGCTGATGCTGTCCGTCATATTGTTGGTATCGATTTTCCTGGTCCTGTTGCTGGACAAGGAAGGCCTGGCCATCGAGCCTGGGAAAGAGAGCATCCATGCCCCTGTTCAACAGCAAGTCCACCGAGAAACAGATCGATGATTTCATCGACACGGTGGCCGAAGGCGTTCTGGTCTATCAAGCCGGCGTCCGCGCCTACCTGGATGAGGACCGGGAGGATTTCGAGGCGCGCATCGAGGCCATCGACCGGCTGGAATCTCGCGCCGACAAGCTGAGCAAGTCCATCGAGTCGTATCTTTACGCCCACAGCCTCATCCCCGAGCACCGGGGTGATGTGCTGGGGCTGCTGGAGAACACCGACAACATCATCGACACGGCCAAGACCAGCCTCTACCAATTTTCCGTGGAGCAGCCGGATATTCCCGACGAGTTCCACGCGTCCTACATCAAGCTGGCCGATGCCTGCAACGAGGCCGTCGAGGCCGTCTGTGTGGCCGCGCGCAGCTTCTTTCGCGATGTGGATTCGGTGAAGGACAACCTCTACAAGGTGTACCACTACGAGAAGGAGGCGGACCAGATCAGCGACGCCCTGAAGCGCGCGATCTTCGCCACGGACATGGATCTGGCCCACAAGATCCACCTGCGCTATTTCGCCCTGAACGTAGAGAAGGTCAGCGACATGGCCGAAAGCGTCGCGGACCGGCTGGCGATCTACGCCATCAAGCGGAAAATTTAGGCGGACGACGTGGACATTCTCATCTTTTTGAGCAGTGGACTTTTTCTGGGCTGGAGCCTGGGCGCCAACGACGCGGCCAATGTTTTCGGCACGGCGGTAGGCACCCGGATGGTGCGCTTCCGCACGGCCGCCGTCGTCTGCTCCATCTTCGTGATCCTGGGCGCCACCATCAGCGGTGCCGGTGCCGCCCATACCCTGGGCCGTCTGGGCGCGGTCAACACCCTGGCCGGTTCCTTCACGGTGGCTCTGGCCTCGGCCCTGACCACCTTCTGGATGACGCGGCTGCGCATGCCCGTTTCCACCAGCCAGGCCATCGTGGGGGCCATCATCGGCTGGAACTTCTACAGCGCCTCGGTGACGGATTCCTCTTCCCTGACCAAGATCATGCTGACCTGGGTGGCCTGTCCGGTGCTCAGCGGCGTCATGGCCGTGGGGCTGTTCATCCTGGTGCGCAACATCATCCGCTGGACCAAGCTGCACCTGCTGCGGCTGGACGCGGGCACGCGCCTGGGCCTGCTGGTGGTGGGCGCCTTCGGGTCCTACAGCCTGGGCGCCAACAACATCGCCAACGTCATGGGGGTGTTCGTGCCGGACAACCCCTTCAGCGATATCAGCGTTTTCGGTATCCTGGAAATCAGCGGGACCCAACAGCTTTTCTTCCTGGGGGCGGTGGCCATCGCCGTGGGTGTGTTCACCTACTCCGGGCGCGTCATGGACACGGTGGGGGGTGGTCTGGTGCGCATCTCGCCGGTCAGCGCGCTGGTCATCGTGCTGTCCCAGTCCATCACCCTGTTCCTGTTTGCTTCCGAGGGGCTGGAGCACTTTCTGGCCAGCCTGGGCCTGCCCACTCTGCCCTTGGTCCCGGTCAGCAGCAGCCAGGCGGTGGTGGGGGCCATCGTGGGCATCAGCCTGTACAAGGGGGCCGGCATCCGCAAGCACGTGCTGGGCGGTATCTCCCTGGGCTGGATCGCCACGCCCGTCCTGGCGGGCATCGTGGCTTTTTTCCTTCTATTCTTTGTGGATAATGTTTTCGATCAGGAAGTCTACAAGGTGCGGCACTTCCGCCTGGACCGCCATGTGCTGGCGGAGCTGCAGCGGCAGGGCCTGGAACTGGATAATCCGCAGCAGCTGACAAGCCGGGACTACACCAACGCCATCAGCCTGAAGCACGATCTGATCGAAAAAGGGGGGCTGACGGGCGACCAGGCGGACAAGGTGCGGGAACTGGCCCTGGTGGGGGCCTGGCGCGTGGACCGCGGCATCATCGCCGAGGAACTGGACCAGACTTGGCTGACGCCCGATCAGCTTATCGGTCTGAAATCCCTGGCGGGAGAAAGCTATTCCCACTTCTGGGAATTATCGCGCGCCCTGGCCGAGGTTTCGCCCCAATGGCGTCTGCTGCCCGATACGACGTTGAACAAGAAGTCGAACAAGGAACTGAAGAAGAAGCTGGAGTACCTCGGACGCCTTTTCAAGGTGGACCAATCCGTGGTGGATGAGTCCTGACCCTTGACCGGGGAACATCAAGAGGGGGCCGCCTAGAGTCCCGAAACCGTCAATAAGGAGAGACGACATGCACAATTGGCTCATGAAACTGACCCTCGCTCTGGTGCTGATGATGGCCATGGTGGGAGGGGCCCAGGCGGGCAGCAAATCTCTGGAAGCCGAATCCGTGGACGGCATCCTGGTTTTCGAATCCCCGAACACCCAGTTCAAGTGGTGGTTCGACGCCCGGGCGTACATCGATATGGCCACCTACATGGACGACGGTCCGCTGTATTACGGCGAGAGCGATTTTTCCGACCCCGACGATTGGGATGAGTACAAGGAAGAGTTCGGCGGCTTCTTCAAGCGCCAGAACAGCCTGACCGGCGGCATGATCCTGCGTCGGGTGCGCCTGGCCCTCAAGTCCCAGTTGTGGGGCGACTGGTACAGTGAAGTGGACTTCGACTTCGCCGAGGAAGCCACCGCCGTCAAGGACGCCTACATCAGCTACAAGGGCCTGTTCGACGGCACCGGCCAGGTCCGCGTCGGCAACTTCCGCCAGCCCTTCGGCCTGGAAGAAGTGACCACCAGCCGCAACCTGACCTTCATGGAACGCAGCCAGGGCACCGAACCCTTCGTGGTCGGCCGCCGCATGGGCCTGGAAGTCACCCGCTGGGATCCCAAGTACCGCTTCAGCCTGTCCGCCTTCGGCGGCGATGTGGAAGATTTCACGAAGAAGGCCAACGAGCAGGTCAGCTTCGCCGCCCGCCTGAACTACAACGCCATCAAGACCGACGACAGCGTCCTGATGATCGGCCTGTCGCGCTCCATGCAGAAGCCCACCTGGACGGATTTCAACGTCAAGGTCAACACCCGCCCGGAGACCAACGTGTCGGACACCAAGTTCGTGTACGCCAAGTACAAGGACGTGGACAAGTACTGCGTCACGGGTGCCGAACTGGTGTACCAGATGCGCCGTTTGCGCGTGCAGGGCGAGTACATGCTGGGCCAGTACAAGTTCCTGGAAGACTCGGACATGAGCGATGATGTCAGCAACTCCGGCGGGTACCTCTTCGCCAGCTACTTCCTGACCGACGACAGCTACAGCTACGATTACAAGGATGCCGAGTTCGGCCGTCTGGTTCCCAGCAGCAAGAGCGGCGCCTGGGAAGTGGCCGCGCGCTACTCCTTCGTGGACCTGAACGACGAGGACACCCTGGATGACGGGGATCCCGTGCGCTTCGGCTCTTCCACCTCCTTCACCCTGGGCGTGAACTACTACCCCAACGCCAACGTGAAGATGATGATGAACTACGGCATCGTGGACAACGACGAGTACGCCACCGGCCGTGGCGATTACAAGGGCGACTACGATTTCAACTACCTGAGCATGCGGTTCCAGACCGCCTTCTAGGCAGGAATCGAAAACGGCCGGGACCGCCACGCGCGGTTCCGGCCATCGCAAGGAGAAGCTGAGGCATGGCCAAGGATGAACTCAAGATCGGCGAGGTGTCGAAACCCCGTTTCGAATTCCGGTCCTTCGGGCGCGACTTCGACGAGGAAGCCTACCGTATGAGCCGTCTGTCGATACCGGTGCCGGAGAAGGTGTGGGAGCGCGAAAGCGACGAGATCTACATCATGTCCCGGGCCAACGACATCAACAACACGAAGATCCGCGACGGCAAGATGGACATCAAGACCTTCGTGACCGAAGAAGATGGCCTGGAGCAGTGGAATCCCCTGATGAAGGCGGCGTTCCCCATTCCGGCGGCCACCCTGCGGGACCAGGTCTTTCCGGCCTTCCAGGTGGACGTGCCCGAACTGGACCAAGCGGAGTATTCCCTGGAGCAGTTCCTGGAGATGATCCGCAAGCACCCGGATCTGCAGGCCGTGAAGGTGCACAAGGAGCGCTACGGCTACATGGTCAACGACACCATCTGCGAGGTGGGCCACGTGCTCATCAACGGCGCCGAGGTGATGACCATCAACTCCGAAAGCACCGAGATTCCCGATATCCTCAAGACCATGGAAGATGTGGGCCTGACGGGCGTGGAGAACATCAACTACCTGCAGTGCATCAAGCGCGTGATCGGTTGGATCGACAAGGACCTGGCCTGCTGATTCCGGTCGGCCTTCCTGGAAAAAGGAGAACCGCCGAGGCCTGGCGCCCCGGCGGTTTTTTTCTCAGCCCGACGTGATCAGCCCCACATGATCAGCCCCGCATGATCAGCCCCGCGGAGCCGCCTCCGCCTCCACGAAGACCTTGCGCACCCGCGGGTAACGCCCCTTGATCTCCTTGGTCAGCCCGGCCACCGCCTCTTCCAGCTCGGCGGCGGCGCAGGTGTCTCGGAAATCCAGGCTCATGGTCACCAGGATGTAGTCGGGTCCCATGTGCAGGGTGAGGACCTCGTTCACGGCCTCGACCTGGGGCAGGGCGCCGGCCATGGCCCGCACGCCGGTCACCAGTTCGTTGCGCGCGCTTTCGCCGATGAGCAGGTCCTTGGTCTCCACCGCCAGCAGCCAGGCCGTCAGCCCCAGGATCAGCCCGATGAGCACCGAGGCCGCCCCGTCCAGCCACAGCCAACCCGTCAGCTGCCCCAAGGCGATGCCCGCAAAGGCCACCAGGATACCCAGCATGGCCGCCGTGTCCTCGAAGAGCACCACGAAGGTGCTGGGGTCCTTGCTGCCGCGCACGGCCTGCATCAGGCTTTGCCGCCCTTTGGTGCGGTTGAATTCGCGGTAGGCGAAGAACCAGGCGGCACCCTCGAACAGGAAGCTGAGGGCCAGCACGAAATAGTTCAGCTTAACGTTGTGGATGGGCTCCGGGTGCTGCAGATGGTGAATACCCTCGTACAGGGACACGCCCGCGCCCACGGCAAAGATCAAGATGGCCACCACGAAGGCCCAGAAATAGACTTCCTTGCCGTAGCCGAAGGGGTGCTCCGCATCCGCCGGTTTGGCGCCCCGCTTGAGTCCCAGCAGCAGCAGGCCCTGGTTGCCCGTGTCCACGATGGAGTGGATGCCTTCCGACAGCATGGCGCTGCTGCCGGTGATGGAGGCGGCCCCCAGCTTGGTGACGGCGATCAGGGCATTGCCCGCCAGGGCGGCGAAGATGACTTTCTTGGATTCAGCATGGGCCATGTTTCCATCCTTGGTCAGAATGCGATTCTGGTCGGTGCGGGTCACCAGGTCATCTCATCGGTCGCTTCACCACATGAGCACGAAAACCTGGGCTATCAAGATACGCATGAACATGGTCAATGGATAGACCGTGGCATAGGCGCTGGCCTGGGCCGAGGAGGGAGCCTGCGCGTTGGCGAACTCCAGGGCCGGCGGGTCGGTCATGGATCCGGCCAGGGTGCCGATCAGCGTCAGATAGTTCATCCGCCAGTAACGCGCCAGTATCCCCACCAGGAGAAGCGGCAGGATGGTGATGGCCGCGCCATAGGCCACCCAAAGATAGCCGCCCCCGATCAGGGTGGCCCAGAAATGCTTACCCGAACCCAACCCCACGCAGGCCAGGAAGATCACGATCCCCAGTTCCCGGACAAAGAAATTGGCCCCCGGCGTCATGTAGAAACTCATGTGGCCGACGCGGCCCTTGTGCCCCAGGAAAAGGGCGACGATGAGCGGCCCCCCGGCCAGGCCCAGCTTGGCCGGTGACGGCAGCCCGGGCACGAAGATGGGGATACTGCCCAGCACCACGCCCAGGAAGATCCCGACAAACAGAGGGATGATGTGGGGCTGGGCCAGATCCCGGATGGAGTTGCCCAGGAAGTCGGCGATGTCCGCCATGCGGTCCTTGGCCGCCACCACGCGGACGGTGTCGCCGAATTCCAGCGTGCTGTCCCCCATGACCTGCAGCTGGGTCTGACCCCGCCAGATCCGGGTGATGTTGGCCGGATACGAAGCCGACAGATTGAGTTGTCGCAAGGTTTTGCCGATGACTTCCCAGTTGGTGATGATCACGTGGCGCATGCTCAGATGGCCCGAGAAGAAGGTCTCCTCACTGGGAGTGACCTTGCCCACCATGATCTCGAGATTGGCGAAGTGTTCGGGGTCGGCCAGGCCGTACAGAAGATCGCCCTCCGCCAGCGCCAAATTGGCCTGCGGGACGATGGATTCCCCGTCGCGGACGATGCGCGACAAGACGAATTGCTTGTCGAGGCTTTCTTCCAGATTGGACACGGTCTTGCCGCAAAGATTGGGGTTGGTCACCGCCAGATTG
>PDQT01000066.1 GCA_002747875.1 bacterium DOLZORAL124_64_63 | reverse complement strand
CCGCTGGCGGTGGCCAAGGTGTCCCAGTCGGCATCACCGTGGATCAGGAAGGGGTGTTCGTAGGAGCGCAGGTCAGCCTTCACGCCCACGGACTTGATAGGCAACGGAGCCCCTGTCAGGCCATACTTCGCCAGGGCGTTCGACACGGCGGGCCCGATCTTGGCCAACTCGGCCTCATCCTCGTTCCGCCCCGTGCTACACAGCAGCCGCACGCCCAGGCCGGGGCCGGGGAAGGGGTGGCGCCAGATCATGTCGTGGGGGATGCCCAGCATCTCGCCCAGTTCGCGCACCTCCACCTTGTAGAGGTCGGCCAGGGGTTCGATGACCTTGCCCGCGGCGATCATCTCCTCGATGATGGGCACGCGGTTGTGGTGGGTCTTGATGGTGTCGCTGCGTTTGGTGGCGCCGCTTTCGATGGTGTCGGGGTAGATGGTGCCCTGGCCCAGCAGATGATCCTCGATGCCCAGCCGCCGCGCCTCGGACTCGAAAACGCCGATGAAGGTGTCGCCGATGGCGCGCCGCTTCTGCTCCGGTTCCACCATCCCCTTCATGGCCTCCAGGAAGGTGTCGGTGGCGTCGATGAAGTGGAAGTTCTTCCCCAAACCCAGTTCCTGGAACATGGCCACCACGGCCTTGGATTCGTCCTTGCGCATCAGGCCGTTGTCCACGTGCAGCAGGTGCAGGTGGTCCGGGCCCAGGGCCTCGCCGAACAGCCGCGCGGCCACGGTGCTGTCCACCCCGCCGCTGGCCAGCAGGAAGACGGAGCCGTCGCCCACCTGGTTGCGGATCTTCTCCACCTGATCGGCCACGTAGCGGTCCATGGTCCAGGTGGGGGCGCACGCGCAGATGTTGAGCACGAAGTTGGCGATCATCTCGTCCCCGTGCAGGGTGTCGTCCACCTCCGGATGGTACTGGAAGCCGTAGCGCCGCAACTTGTCGCTACCGATGGCCGCGTACCGGTGCGGGGTGCCCTCTTCTCCCAGGATGGTGTAGCCCAGTTCCTCGAAGTCGGGGCCCACCTCGGTCACGGAATCGAAGTGGCTCATCCAGACCTGCTCCACCTTGCCCAGACCGGCGAACAGAGGATGCTCCCGGTTGATGTGCAGATCCGCGTGGCCCCATTCCTGCGCCCCGTTGACCACCTTGCCGCCGTAGTGCTTGGCGATCTCCTGGTGCCCGAAGCAGAAGCCCAGGATGGGGACATCCAAGTCGTAGATGGCTTTGTTGTAGGCGCTGTCCTCGCCGAAGCTGCTGAGCGATGGGCTGCCCGACAGGATGATGCCCTTGTAGCCATGAAAGGCCTCGATGGGGTCCTCGGGTTGGCGGATCTCCGCCAGGACCTGGGCGCGGCGCACCTTGGTGGCGATGAGATGGGCGTACTGGCCACCGAAATCGATGATGGCGATGCGATCGTGCTGAGCCGTGTGGGTCATGGGACCGTCCCGTGGGGTTGGGGTGGATCGAGCTTGGGATGGGCGACTGGACTGGATTTAACTGAACTGAGTTGAACTGAATTGAACTGAGTTGACTAGGCTGAACTAGGCTGATGCTGGATCTGAATCATAAGTAACACAATCAGGGGATAATCCTCAACTAGTTCCCGCAAACAGAATCAAGCCCAGACTCATATGGTCTGGGCTTGATAAGCACCGGCAAGGTCTCGGATCCTGCCGGTCATAGGAAAGGAAGCGGGTTCCTAGTAGGTCAGCTTGGGGTCCAGGCCCTTGGCGGTCTCGATCCAGCCGGCAACCATGCTCTCCGAAGGCGAGTTCTTGGCCAGCTTCTTCTCCCCGTTCACTTCCTTCATCTTGGCGGCCAGGTTGGCGGCGTTGCGGGTGCGCAGTTCCTTGATGGTGTCCACGCCGGCACCCTTCAGCAATTCGCTGTACTGGCCACCCACACCGTTGATGCGCATCAGGTCGGCCATGTTGGCCCACTTGAGGATCTGGGCGGCATTCAGGCCGGTGGCTTCGGCGATGGCTTTGCGACCCGCGGGATCACTGGCTCGTTGCAGAAGATCATCGGTGGTCGTGATCTCGGCGGCGGCCAGTTTCTCGGCGAAGGCGGGGCCGATGCCCTCGATGTCCTGAATCTTGTAGCTCATTTTTTCTCCATTTCTGGGTTCGGTTAACCAACCAATTTTTTCAGTTCGGGCACCTGGTTGAGGATACGACCAACCAGGTCTCCGTTCAGGTTGTTTTTCAGCAAGTTGACAAAAAGGCCCGCGAACTGGCCGGCCTGACCGGAATTCATATTGGCACCCTGGAAAATAGACAGGATGGTCATGGCCGAACTGGCTTTGCCGCCCAGCAGGTTGCCCACGTTGCCCATGAGGCCTCCAGCACCACCACCACCAGCGTTGCCTCCTCCGGCCAGCGAGCCCATCAGGTCCGAAGCTCCGGGCAGGGCACTGATCAGGGACTTAGCGTCCGATTCGTCGGCCTGATTCTTGATTAGCCCAAGGATACCGGCAGTGGCTTTGCCGGCGTCATCGGTGGAAATGCCGATAGTTCCAGCGGTCTGTGTAATGAAATCGTTGATGTCCATGATTTTCCCTCTCAAGATAATATCGGTTGCGGGTTGTTTCGTCTAGCCTTTCAATACCCCAGACACAAAAAACCGTAAAGAGTCACAAAATTTGTTGTGATTTGGAGAGAGTGTTCCCTTTTGGTCTCTTGGAGTTCTCGCTTCTATGGGATTTGTCCGGCACACGGCATTCCAGCACACGACAGTTAGACCATGCCTCCTGGGGCAGGCCAGGGCGATACTGACGATCTGGCGGTTGACCATGCAACCCGCCTTCTTCGTGCCTATCTTACCACGGTGTTTGGGCGTTTTCTACCATTAAATTCCGGGCAAAAGTCGGTGAATCCGGCGAAACGGAAGGTCGAACACATTTTGCGAGGCATGATCTGAGAGGCTGAAAGATTGAAAGGCTGAGCGGCTGAGAGGCCGAGCGGCTGAAAGGCGACAAATGACCAGGCAAACAACCATCGTGATCGTCCTGCTGGCGATCCTCTCCCTGATAGGAGCCCATCCCATGAACGCCAACGCCGCCACCGAGACCGCCACCCTGGGCGGAGGATGCTTCTGGTGCATCGAGGCCGTCTTCGAAGAATTGGATGGCGTGATGAAGGCCGAGTCCGGTTATGCCGGGGGCTCGGGCACGCCCACGTACGAGGAAGTCTGCACCGGGCAGACGGGACACGCGGAGGTGGTGCAGATCACTTTCAATCCCGATGTGACTTCTTTCGAAGAGATCCTGGCCGTCTTTTTCACCGTCCATAACCCGACCACCTTGAATCGTCAGGGAGCGGATGTGGGGACGCAGTACCGCTCGGTTGTTTTTTATCATTCGGAAGAGCAGAAGGCGATGGCCGAGAAGGTCATCCATAAGCTGGAAGAAGAGAAGGTCTATCGGAACCGGGTGGTCACTCAGCTGGAAAAATTCGAGCACTTCTACAAAGCGGAAAACTACCATCAGAACTACTACGCCAAGAACCCCCATGCGGGGTACTGCCGGGCTGTGATCAACCCCAAGGTCCAGAAATTCCGTCAGAAATTCGCGCATAAGAGGAAATAGAGGGGGCGAGCGCCCCCTTCCCTCCATCAAACGAGGCTATTGTTTGAAAATCCCGAAGATTGTCGAAATTTTTAGTTGTGCCCCTGAAATTGTTGGCCGCACTCTTCTTGCCCTGCTCCGGGCATGGAGATCTACGGTAAAAACTTCCAGCCACCGCGCTGCCCAAG
>PDQT01000051.1 GCA_002747875.1 bacterium DOLZORAL124_64_63 | reverse complement strand
TTTTCAACTACAAGTTCGACCGCTGGGGGCGCGGACGGAATGTCCTGGTGGGGTTCTCGGCGTTGCTCATGCTGTATATCGGTTTCCTTTTCAGCCACAACTGGACCTTGGCGCTGACGCCGGAAAGATGGCATGTCTACTTCGCCCAGCCCGGTGGGACGAACTGGAACCTTGCCGAACCCACCCTCTGGCCGCGGTACCTGCACATGGTCTTCGGGGCCATGGCGGTGGCGGGCCTGGGGCTGGCGGCCTTCGGCCGGTGGAAACAGGACCGTGGCCATGATGTCCGGATCCAGATCGATCACGGCATGGCCTGGTTCAAGTGGACCACCTTGTTGCAGATGGGGCTGGGGGTCTGGTGGCTGATCGCCCTGCGCCCCGAGGCCATGAAACTTTTCATGGGCGGCAACATGGTGGCGACCATGGCCTTCGGGCTGGGTTTCGGGCTGTCCATCGTGGCCCTGCTTTGCGGTTTCCTGAAGAAGGTCTGGCTGTCGGTGGGGGCCACGGTCGCCACGTTGCTGGCCATGGCCGTCATGCGGGAGTATGTGCGCTACGGCTACCTGAAGGCATACTTCACGCCAGCGGACCTGGAGGTGGATCCGCAGGTCTCGCCACTGATCCTTTTCCTGGTATCCCTTGCGGTGGGGATCGGCTGTATCTGGTACATGCTGAAACTCGCGCTCAACGCCGGAAAGGAGGCCTGAAATGAATTACCCGGTTTGGGATCTTTTCACCACCGGCGGCGGTTTCTGGATCGCCTTCATGGCCGTGGTCCATGTCTTCGTGTCGCACTTCGCGGTGGGCGGGGGCCTGTGGTTGGTGCTGACCGAGCGCAAGGCCTTGCGTGAGAACGACCGCGATCTTTACCGCTACGTCAAGGGGCACAGCAAGTTCTTCCTGTTGCTGACCATGGTCTTCGGCGGCATGACGGGCGTGGGTATCTGGTGGACCATCGCCCTGCTGAATCCGGGCGGCACCTCGGTGCTGATCCACAACTTCGTGTTCGGTTGGGCCACCGAGTGGGTCTGCTTCCTGGGCGAGATCGTCGCCCTGTTCATCTACTACTACACCTTCGGCAAGATGCGGGATCGGGAGCACCAGATCATCGGCTGGTTCTACTTCGTCTTCGCCTGGCTCAGCCTCTTCCTGATCAACGGCATCATCGGCTTCATGCTGACGCCGGGCGGCTGGCTGGAAACGGGCAGCTTCTGGCAGGGCTTTTTCAATCCCAGCTTCTGGCCCAGCGTTTTCTTCCGCACCTTCCTGTCCCTGATGATCGCCGGCATGTTCGGCCTGGTCACCGGGGCTTACCAGCGGGACGCGGATTTCCGGGAGCGGGTGGTGCGCTACAGCGCCATGTGGATCGTGGGCCCCTTCGTGCTGATGGCGGCTTCGGCCTGGTGGTACGTGCAGGCCCTGCCCCAGGCCCAGCAGACCATGATCCTGCACAAGGCCACGGAGCTGGCGCCCTTCCTGCGGGCTTTCCTGATCCTGTCGCCGTTGCTGCTGATCGGCGGCCTGATCGCCGCGGTGAAGATGCCGCCGGCCCTGAAGAAACCGGTAGTCTGGTTGGTGCTGCTGATCGGCTTCACGCACATGGGCAGCTTCGAGTTCATCCGCGAAGGCGGCCGGCGCCCCTTCGTGATCCACGACCACATGTATTCCAACGCCATCCTCACCGCCGAGGTGGATCTGATCAACGCGCAGGGCATCCTGAAGGCGGCCAAGTGGACCCAATTCACTGAAATCACCCCGGAAAACGAACTGCGGGCCGGCGAGGAGATCTTCCGCATCGAGTGCAGCGCCTGCCACAGCCGGGGCGGGATGCTGAACGACATCCTGCCCTTGACGGCCAACTACCCGCTGCTGGGCATGGATTGCCAACTTGCGGGGCAGGGGAAGCTGGTGGACTACATGCCGCCTTTCCTGGGCACGCCCGAGGAACGCCACGCCCTGGCCCGCTACATCACCGAAGGCCTGCACGGCAAGGTGGAGGAGGAACCCGTCTTCCAGCCGAAGGATATCCGGATCGAGATCCCGCCCTTCGATGCGCAGGACGATGAGTACGTGCTCCTGGCCTGGAACAACCTGGGCATGCACTGCCTGAGCGACAGCGATCCCCACTTCGTGATCCTGCCGCCGGCCAACGAGATCCAGGCCCAGCTGATCCTGCGCGGGGACACCCCCGAGGTGGTCACCGAAGGCGTCACCATCACCTACGCCGCGCCCGAGGGATTCCGGAACCCGGCCGGCGAGGTGAGATTCTGGGACTTCGAGGACCAGAACTTCGGCGTGGAACTGGAGAAGAACGTGGGCCTGAAGGGCATGCCCATGAGCGGCGAGCTGCACCTGATGGAAGATCACGGCTACTTCGAGGCGGCCATGGTGCCGGTGGCCCCGTACGAGAACGGGCACTACAACCCGTACCCGCTGTTCACCATCGAAGCCAAGGACAGCGAGACGGGCGAGGTGTTGGCCCGGACCCGGACGGTGGTGCCCACGGCCACGGAAATGGGCTGCAAGAATTGCCACGGCGGACGGTGGCGGGTGGATGGTGTGGCCGGTTTCTCCGATGCCACCAGCGCCGCGGTCCTGGCCGTGCACGACAAGCATAGCCGCACCCGGCTGCTGGCCATGGCCGAGGCGGGCCGGCCCCGCTTGTGCTCCAGTTGCCACGAGGACCCGGCCACCGGCACAGGGGCCTACTCCGGCAAGGAAGATTTCGAGCACGGCGATCTGCTGAATCTGCCCGCGGCGATACACGGCTGGCACGCCAACTACCTGAGCGGCCGCGGCGCCGAGGCCTGCGCCTTCTGCCATCCGTCCAATCCCGCCGGCGCCACCAAATGCCTGCGGGGCGGGCACAGCCGGAATCTGGACTGCACCAACTGCCACGGCACCATGGAGGACCACGCCCTGGGCCTGCTGCAGGCCGAGCACGACAAGGGCAAGCCCGGGGCCGCGCGCCTCATGGCCCATCTGCAGCCGGTGGCGGTGGACAGCAAGGATGAGATCGTGGGCCGTGTGCCCTGGCTCCAGGAACCGGACTGCTACGCCTGCCACGAGGATTACGAACACCCGGACCCGTCCGAGGCTTCGGCCGTGTACCAGTGGGTGGAAGGCCCCTCCGAACTGTACCGCTTCTCCATGGATGAGTCCGAAATGCTCAAGTGCAGCGCGTGCCACGGCCCGCCCCACGCCACTTTCCCGACGGATAACGACAAGTACGGGGCGGATCGGGACAACATCCAGCCGTTGCAGTACCAGAACAACCGTCGCCCCATGGGGGCGGGGGGAAACTGCAAGGTCTGCCATATTGAAGATATGGAGGACAGCGTCCATCACGAGAACATGGAACGGCCTTGATTGTCTGTTGGTTTTATAGGCGCCCCTTCTCGTTGGAGGAGGGGCGCTGCGGGCGGAGACCAGCGCCTCTTGACGAAGAAAACTCTGGGTTTAGATTTGGATCATGGGAGGAGGCGACGCTTGGAACACCCCACGCAGCCCGGTCTGACGCCGGCCCTGGAAGACTATCTGGAAACCATCTATCGCCTCATCAGCGAAGAAGGCATGGCCCGCGTGGGCGATATCGCCCGGGAGCGCGGGGTTCGGCCCGGTTCCGTGACGCCGGCCATGAAGCGCCTGGACCAAATGGGGCTGATCATCTATCAGCAGCGGGACCATGTGGGGCTGACGCCCACGGGCGAGGCCGTGGCCCGCAAGGTTTACGCGCGGCACCAGGTTCTGACCCGTTTCTTCACCAACATCTTGAATTTGCCGCTGGATATTGCGGAAGCCGATGCCTGCGCCGCCGAGCACAGCCTCTCTTCCCAGGCGTTGGACCAGCTGGTGCGTCTTTTCGAGTACATGGAAATCTGCCCCGAAGGGCGTGAACAGATGGGGCGTTTCCTGGCTTGCTCCGCCGTGCATCCCGACATCTCTGATTGCGCGCACGACTGCCCCCCGCCGTCCCTGAAAACCTTGGACCTGCGGACCAGCATGAGTGTGGCCGACCTGAAGCCCGGTCAGTTGGGGCGTGTCCAGCATGTGGACTGCGAAGGGGCGGCGCGCCGGCGCCTGCTGGACATGGGGGTTCTGCCGGATACCCAGTTGACGGTGTCCCGAGTGGCTCCCGCCGGCGATCCGATCTGGATCCAGCTGGACGGTTACGAACTGGCCTTGCGCGTGACCGAAGCCCGCTCGGTTATCGTTGAATTGCAGATCTGAGTTTCTTGCCGTTGCCCGCGCCTGGGTTTTTTGTGCCTGAATCGTGACCAATTTCCCCGATCTGTGTAGATATATGATATCAAAACAGTGCTCTCTGGTGAAAAAACACCAGGGAATGGTAAGCTGCCCTGGCCCCTTCCCATGATCATATGTTATAATTGTTTACCATGCTTTGGTGCGCCGTTTTCGACTCGGGAGGAAAACGGGCGTCTGCTTCTTGTCCCCGAAAACCCTCCGGAAGGATAATGACAATGCTGGGATTCAATGGACTTTCCCGGCGGTGGGCCCTGGCGCCCCTGACCGCCCTGCTGCTGGTTGCTTTGGCGATGCCTGCTCTCGCCGCCGACGCGCCGGCCATTCCTCTGGATGAGAACGGGCTGCCGGCCTGGTCCATCGTCCAGTGGGAGAATTTCCCCGTCGAGATCACGCTGCCGGACCACGCCGATCTGGACCGCCTGTTGCAGGCCGTGCCCCTCAAGGCGTTCGACCGTGAGCAGGTCTCCGTCCAGTTCGAAGATCCCAAGCACTATCATCTGGTCTTCCGGCCCCGTGTGACCGAGGACGAAGTCGCGGCTCTGGAAGCTGCCGGCTACGCCTGCAAGCGCGTTTTCGATGAAGAACGGGCGGCGCGCGAGGCGGCGGAAAAGGCCTGGGCCCAGAACTACCCCATGTCGGGCCGCGCCCTGCGCGAAGGCATCAAGACCTTCAACTACTGGCCCACCGAACCGGAGGTGGGGACCTTCCTGCAGGATCTGGCCAACGACTACCCGAACCTGGCTCGCCACTTCACCTACGGCACCTCGGTGCAGGGGCGTGACCTGGAGGGGATCGTCATCAGCGACAACGTCAACGACACGGAGCCCGAACCCGAGGTGCGTCTGGCCGCCACCATCCACGGCAACGAGCCTCCCGGCCTGATCATGCAACTCAATTTCGCCGAGTACCTGCTGTCCAATTACGGCCAGCCCGGCCACGAGGATGTGACCGACCTGGTGGACAACTACGAAATCCACATCATGCCGCTGCACAACCCCGACGGCTACGTCGCTGACCAGCGCTACAACGCCAACGGCGTGGACCTGAACCGGAACTTCCCCGAGCCCGATCCCCTGCACGACGTTCAGGAAATCGAAACCGTCAACTTCATGAACTACGGTGAGAACCACCATTTCGTCCTCAGCACCATGAGCCATTCCGGCGCCCTGGTGATGAATTACGAGTGGGACCACACGTACACCCTGGCCCCCGACGATGCCGGCCTGCAGTTGCTGAGCCTGGAGTACAGCACATACAATTTGCCCATGTACAACGGCAACTTCCCCCAGGGCATCACCAATGGCGCGGCCTGGTACCTGATTTCCGGCTCCCTGCAGGATTGGGTCTATGACCAGACCGGCTGCTGGGACATCACGTCCGAACTGTCCAACATCAAATGGCCCAGCGCCGGGGCGTTGGCCGGTCTCTGGGATGACAACCGCGAAAGCCTGATGCACTTCACCAAGGCCGCTCGCTATGGCGTCAACGGCGTGGTGACGGGTTCGGACACCGGTTTGCCGCTGGATGCCACCGTGACCGTGACCGGCATCGACAAAAGCGTTTCCACCGATCCGGAGCATGGCGACTACTACAAGCTGCTGCACACCGGCACCTTCGACATCACCTTCGAGGCCGAAGGCTACATCACGCGCACCATCCAGGGCGTGAGCACCACCTGGGGCACCCCCACCGTGCTGAACGTGGTTCTGGACCCGCTGGCCCACGGCGACGTGGCCGGCACCGTGACCAACAACCAGGGCGAGGGCCTGACCGCCAGCGTCAACTTCTACACCTATCCTCTGGGTGAGTACGTGACCACCGTCGCGACCGGCGCCGGCAACGGCGGCGCCTACACGGCCCACCTGGTCTACGGCGCCTACACCGCCGAGGCCGTGGCCAACGGCTACGTGACGCAGAGCGCCGTCATCACCATCGGCGAGGAACCGATCACCCAGGACTTCAGCCTGGCGGCCGCCGAGAACGTGGTGCTGGTCAGCGACGACTTCGAGTCCGGCCTGGGCCTGTGGACCGGCGGCTGGGGTCTGAGCGATCCGGCCGAGGGCTACAACTCCGCCAACAGCCTGAACGACAGCCCGGGCTCCACCTACCCGGACAACAGCAACAACACCATGACCCTGGCCGAGAGCCTGGACCTGAGCGACGCCATGGAAGGCACCATCAGCTTCATGGCCAAGTGGCATCTGGAGAGCGACTGGGACGGCTGCTTCTTCGAGATCAGCACCGACGGCGGCACCGAATGGACCCCGCTGGCCACCGGCTTTACCAGCGGCTCCAGCGGCATGGGCGGCCAGTTGCCGGGCGGCTTCCCCATCTTCGAGGGTGAACGCGCCAACTGGGTGGCCAACGAGGTGGATCTGGCCCCGTACCTGGGTCAGCAGAACGTGCTGCTGCGCTTCCGTCTGGTCAGCGATTCCAGCGTGCACTACAGCGGCTTCTACCTGGATGACTTCGAGGTCATGGTCGTGCGCGAGGAAAGCTCCCTGTCGCCCGTGCCCGGCGCCGAGGTCCTGGCGGCCGCCGTGGAGGCTTGGCCCAACCCCTTCAACCCCCAGACCACCGTCAAGTTCACCAACCCCGTGGCCGGCCCGGTCAACGTGGGCATCTACGACGTGCAGGGGCGGTTGATCCGCACCCTGGTGCGCGCGGACCTGGCGGCCGGCGACCACAGCCGTGTCTGGGACGGCCGCGCCGCTGACGGCGGCCGCGCCGCCAGCGGTGTCTACTTCGCCCGCATGATGGCCGGTGACAAGGTGGCGGGCACCAAGCTGCTGATGGTCAAGTAACAACCCTTGCCCGCCACCGCGGGACAGCAAAAGGCCCCCTCCCGTGCAAGGAGGGGGCCTTGGCGTACCGGGGCCGGGTGTGTCAGTCCACACACCAGCCTTCCTGCTGGATGACCTTCTCGGCGATGGCATCGTGCAGCTTGGCCCGATTCACCGGGTGGTGTTTGGTCAGACGCCGCAGGCCGGCCGCGTAGGTGCGCAGCTCATCGCCCTCGACGGTGTTGGCCAGCACACGGCGCGCGAAGATGGCCACCTGGTCCATGCTGTCGTGCACGGCCAGGGTGACCATGTCGGCCATGTGGGCGGCGGCCTCCCGGCCGTCCTGGTCGGCCTTCTTCAGGGTGCGCAGCAGGGCGCTTTCACAGGCGTAGGCCTCCATGCAGATGTCCGCCACATCGGCCAGCACCTCCTGCTGGTCCTTGAGGGCCAGGCCGAATTTCTGGGCGGCCAGCCCCAGGCCCGCCAGCACGGTCTTCTTCATGTTGCGGACCAGCTTCAGCTCTTCTTCCAGGAAGGCGGGCTCGCCCGGCTCCTCGAACGAAGGCAGCCCCGTCAGTTCCTCGCCCACGGCCTGGGCGGCCTGCAGGAAGGGCAGCTCGCCCTTCAGGGCCTTCTTCATGATCATGCCCGGCACCAGCATGCGGTTGATCTCGTTGGTGCCTTCGAAGATGCGGTTGATGCGTTCGTCCCGGTAGTAGCGCTCCAGGGGGTACTCGCTGCAGAAGCCGTAGCCACCCAGCATCTGCACGCCTTCCTCGGCGGCCAGGGCCATGGCCTCGCTGGCGAAGACCTTGATCATGGAGCACTCGATGCTGAAATCCTCCACCTTGCGGATGCTTTGCCGGTCGTAATCCGGCGCGCCTTTGTCCAGGGTGCCGATGGCCGCGTCCAGCAGCCCGGCCGTGCGGTAGACCATGCTTTCGGCCAGGAAGCCGCGGGTCTGGACCTGGGCGATCTTGCGCCGGATCAGACCGAAGCTGCACAGGGGGCGGCCGAACTGATGGCGCTGCTTGGTGTAGGGCACGGCGTCGCGCAGCGCGGTCTTGATGCCGCCGGTGGTGCTGGCGCCCAGCTTGAAACGCCCCACGTTCAGGATGTTGAAGGCGATGTGGTGGCCCTTGCCGATCTCGCCCAGCACGTTCTCCACGGGCACCTGGACGTCTTCCAGGGTGATGGCGCAGGTGCTGCTGCCTTTGATGCCCATCTTCTTCTCCTCGGCGCCGATGGTCACGCCGTCGGCGTGCAGGTCCACGATGAAGGCCGTGAACTGCTCGCCGTCGATCTTGGCGAAGAGGATGGAGATGTCGCTGAAGCCGGCGTTGGTGATGTACTGCTTGGTGCCGTTCAGCACGTAGTGCCGGCCGTCGTCGCTCAACTTGGCGGTGGTGGCGGCGGCCAAGGCGTCGCTGCCGCTGCCGGGCTCGGTCAGGGCGTAGCAGCTCATGATCTGGCCCGAGGCGATGCCGGGCAGGTATTTCTGCTTCTGCTCCTCGGTGCCGAAGTAGACGATGGGCAGGGTGCCGATGCCCGACTGCGCGCCGTGGGTCACGGCGAAGCTGCCGGCATCGGCCATGCGCTCGCAGACCAGCATGATGGTGGCCTTGTTGCTGCCCAGGCCGCCGTAGGCCTCGGGGATGTCCACCATCAGCAGACCCATCTCGGCGGCCTTCTGGAGCAGGGGCTTGCCCAGTTCCACCTTGCCGTGATGCTCCAGGTCTTCGCGCAGGGGCACGATTTCCTGCTGCACGAAACCATCCACCGTGCTGGAGAACATGCGCTGGTTCTCGTCGAAATCCTCAGGCGTGAAAATATCTTCCGGGGCGGCGTCCTTCAGCAGGAACTCGCCGCCGGTGGGGTGTTGCTGTTCGCTCATGGTGGTCTCCTTTTGCTGACTGGCGGCTCCTACAGGCGTTCGAAGATGCCGGCGGCGCCCATGCCCGTGCCGATGCACATGGTCACCAGGGCGTAGCGGCCGCCGCGGCGCTTGAGCTCGTGCAGGGCGGTGGCCGTCAGCTTGGCGCCGGTGCAGCCCAGGGGATGGCCCAGGGCCACGGCCCCGCCGTTGACGTTCAGGCGCTCATCCCGCGCATCCAGGTTCAGGTGCTTGAGCACGGCCAGGCTTTGGGCGGCGAAGGCTTCGTTCAACTCGATGATGTCCATCTGCTCCAGGCTGAGCCCGGTGCGTTCCAGGACCTTGGGCACGGCCCGCACCGGTCCGATGCCCATGATCTCCGGCTCCACGCCGGCCACGGCGTAGCCCACGAAACGGGCCAGGGGCCGGGCGCCGATCCGGGTGGCCAGCTCCGGGGTCATCAGCAGGACGGCGGCGGCGCCGTCGCTCATCTGGGAGCTGTTGCCGGCGGTGACGGTGCCGCCCTGCTTGAAGGCGGGGCGCAGCTTGCTCAGACCCTCGATGGTGGTGTCGGGGCGAGGGCCTTCGTCCACCTTGTGCTGCACCTCCCGGCTGCCGGCGCGGCCGCTTTTGGTCTTGGCGGGCAGCAGGGCCTTCACCGGGACGATCTCGTCCTCGAAGCGGCCCTCCTGGATGGCCGCCACGGCCTTCATATGGCTGTGGTAGGCGAAGGCGTCCTGGTCCTCACGCGTGATTTGGTCCCGCGCCACCAGGTTCTCCGCCGTCAACCCCATGTTGGTCAGGGTCTGGGGCGTGTCGTGGGCCAGGGTGGGGTTGGGCAGGTAGCGCAGCCCGCCCATGGGGATCATGGTCATGCTCTCCACGCCCCCGGCGATGGCCGCGTCGTGCATGCCGGTGGCGATCTGCATGGCCGCCAGGTTGATGGCTTCCAGGCCGCTGGAGCAGAACCGGTTCACGGTCATGCCCGGCACCGTGACCGGCAGGCCGGCCAGCAGAGCGATGTTCCGGCCCACGTTCATGCCCTGCTCGCCTTCGGGCATGGCGCAGCCCATGATCACGTCGCCCACCAGGGCGGGGTCCAGGTTCGGGTGTGTTTCCAGCAGGTTCTTCACCACGGCCGCGCCCAGATCATCGGGGCGGGTGTGCCGCAGCGTCCCTTTCAGGGCCTTGCCCACGGCGGTGCGGCGGGCGGCGGCGACGACGACTTCTCTCATCTCTGATCCTCCCATCTGGTTCCGCGGGGCTAATTCCGCAAGGGTTTGCCCGTTTTCAGGATGTATTGCATGCGCTCCAGGGTCTTGCGTTCGCCCAGCAGGCGCATGAAACCCTCGCGCTCGTGATCCAGCATGTCCTTTTCCGTCACGGTGGTCCCGGGCGGCACCTTGCCGCCGGCCAGGGTGTTGGCCAACTCCAGGCCTATTTTCATGTCGTGTTCGGAGATGGCGTTGCCCTCTTTCATGTTGAAAAGCACGTTCTCGGCCAGGGCGATGCCCGCCGTACCCATCACCGGAATGGCCATGTCCGCGCCGGGGCTGACGTGGTGGCCGCGGGCCAGGGCCAGGGCCAGGTCCTTGGCGTCGGCCGCCAGATGGTCCCGATTCATGGACCAGCTGTCGCCCGGCCGCAGGAAGCCCAGCTCCTGGGCCTCGGCGCAACTGGTGGCCACCTTGGCCATGCCGATGGTCTCGAAGGCCGCCCGGAAGGCGGGCTGCAGGTCTTTCTTGTCCAGCAGGTTGGCCACCTGGCGCTGGTACAGGCGCAGGCAGCCGCCGCCGGCGGGGATCAGACCCGCGCCGAACTCCACCAGACCGATGTAGGTCTCCGCCGCGCACCGCACCGCGTTGCCGCCCAGGGTCATCTCGCAACCGCCGCCCAGGGTCAGGCCGTGGGGCGCCACCACCACGGGCACGCCGCAGTGCTCCAGGCGCCCGGTGGCGGTCTGGAAGGCGTGGATGATCAGGTTGATGTCCTCCCAGTTGCCTTCGGCCGCCTCCATCATCAGCATCATCAGGTTGGCCCCCACGGAGAAGTTCTCCGCGCCGTTGGTCACCACCAGGGCTTCCCAGTTCCGCTCCGCCTCCTTGCAGGCGGTCATCACCATGTTCAGGGTGTCCTGGCCGATGGCGTTCATCTTGGAGTGGAACTCCAGCCCCAGCACGCCGTCACCCAGGTCCATGAGGCTGGCGCCGGGGTTGCGTTTCACTTCTTTTTCCTGGCGGCGCAGGATGTCGAAGTCGAAGGCCCGCGGGTCCGTGGGCACGGGGGCGAAGACGCCCGGCGTGGCGGTGGGACTGTGGCGCGTGTCGCCTTCCAGACGGTAAATGGTTTCGGCGCCGCCGGCGTACAGGGCGTCCACCCAGGCGGGCAGGGGACGGTTCTCGGCGCGCATGCGCTCGACGACCTTGCGGAAGCCCAGGGCCTCCCACACCTCGAAGGGGCCGATCTCCCAGTTGAACCCCCAGCACACGGCCCGATCGATGTCGGCCACCTGGTCGCATATCTCACCCACGCGCATGGCGCTGTAGCTGAAGCTGGCCGCCAGCAGTTTCCAGATGGCCTCGCCGACCCGGCCCGGTCCCCAGGCCAGGGTCCGCAGGCGGGTGGGCAGGTCCTCGATGTTCTTGGCGGCCTCAAGTTCGGGGAACTTGGCTTTGGCCTTCTCCCGGTATTCCAGGGTTGCCAGGTCCAGGGTGTAGAATTTCTTCTCGGGCTTCTTTTCCAGCTTGTAGAAACCGGCTCCGCTTTTGCGCCCCAGCAAGCCCTTGCGGACCATACCCTTCAGCCAGTCGGGAATGACGAAGGTTTCGCGCGCTTCGTCATCCGGAATCAGCGGGTAGATGTTCTGCGCCACGTGCACGAAGGTGTCCAGGCCCACCAGGTCGGCCAGCTTGAAGGTGGCCGTCTTGGGGCGGCCCACGGCCGGGCCCGTCAGCGCGTCGATTTCCTCGATGCTGAGGCCCATCTCGTCCATCACCTGCAGGGTGGCCAGCATGGCGTGCACGCCCACGCGGTTGGCGATGAAGTTGGGCGTGTCCTTGGCCGGCACGATACCCTTGCCCAGCCGGTCCCGCGCAAAGTCGGACACGAATTGCAGAATTTCCGGATCCGTGTCCCGGGTGGGGATGACCTCGAAAAGTTTCATGTAGCGCGGGGGATTGAAGAAGTGCGTGCCCAGGAATCGGGAGCGCAGGTCCGCGGGCAGGTCGGCGGCCATCTCGGACAGGGACAGACCGGAGGTGTTGCTGCTGAAGATGGCGTCCGGTCCCAGGTGGTCGGCGGCGCTTGCCAGCACGATCTTCTTGATCCGCATGTCCTCCTTGACCACCTCGATGACCCAGTCCGCTTCCCGGATACGGGGCATGTCGTCCTCGAAGTTGCCCGTCTGGATCAGGGCCAGGTTCTCCATGGAGAACAGGGGCGAGGGCTTGGTCTTCTGCATGGCGGCCACGGCACCGGCGGCCAGGGCGTCCTTCTTCTTCTTGTCGCCCTTGTCGCGATCGCTCAGGTCCGGGGGCACGATGTCCAGCACCAGCGAAGGGATGCCGGCATTGGCGAAATGGGCGGCGATGGCGCTGCCCATGACCCCGGAACCGAGTACGGCCACTTGGCGGATCTGCCTGCGCATGTTCCCTGCCTTTCTTGGGCGCCCCGCCGGAGCCGGGCGCGGATGTCGCTGCTGAATAAATGAATAGTAATTCAGTATGGTAAGGCAGGATGCCGGATGTGTCAACGACTTTGGGGATGCGTGTTTCGCCTTGTTAGGGGCCGTGATTCATAGTATAATGGCCAAAAGGCACCTGCTCGTGAAGCTGCCCAAAGCCCACTGTTAGCGGCTATTTTGAATGGTTACTCAGCCATTTCTGAATGATTGCTCAGTCATTATGGCCGTCTGTTCCAGGGAGATGCCGTCATGGCCCGTCCCAGCGAAGGCAACAAGAGGGAACGCATTCTCGACGCCGCCGTCGTGGAAATTGCCCGCACCGGTTACAACCAGACCACCGTGGCGCGCATCGCCAAGCGCGCCGGTGTGGCCGACGGCACCATCTATCTCTATTTCAAGAACAAGGAAGAAATTCTCCTCAGCATTTTCGAGCGCACCATGGCCCGTTTCATCACCGAGGGCCGAGCCCAGCTGGCGGGTCTTGACGGAGCTTGTGAAAAGTTGCGACGCATCGTGGAGTGGCACCTGGCTCTGGTGGGGGCGGATCGCGACCAGGCCATCATCAACCAGGTGGAGCTACGCCACAGCCTGCACTTTCTGGGGCAACTGAGCCGGGCTCAGGTCGGCGAGTACCTGAGCATCATCGCCGAGGTCATCCGCCAGGGTCAGCAGGAGGGCGTCTTCCGTGCTGATCAGGACCCTGTTTTCGCGGCGAAGGCCGTGTTCGGTGTTCTGGACGAGATGGCGACGGACTGGGTGCTCTCCACGCGAAATACCCGACTGGAAAGCCAGGCGGGCCGTGTTTACCAGTTCCTGTTGGGGGGGCTGCGGGCCTGATTCCGGGCCGTTTTTCATGAACACGTCGCGGAAGGAAAACCTATACTTTTTCTGAACCCTATCTTGACTTTCCCTTTCGGTGCTTTCCATCTTTCTTGCCTGTAGCATGACCGCCACCGAAGCCATCAACCGGAAGGCACAAAATGAGCACAACGGACCCCGGCGCCCAGAAGCGCGAGCCGTTGCTGGACGTCTTCGAGACGCCCTCCAACGAGGAATGGAAAACCGAGGTCGAGCGCCTGCTGAGGGGGGCCCCGTTCGCCAAAAAGATGTTCACCAAGACCCTGGAGAACATCACCATTTCCCCCAACTACAGGGGAGAGGACACCCGCGATCTGCCCGGTGTCGATTCGGCGCCCGGTCAATGGCCGTACCTGCGGGGCACCCGCCCCAAAGCCGGCTGGTTGGTGGCCCAGGAAATTCTTCTGCCCACGGCCGAGGAATTCAACAACGCCCTGCGCTCGGATTTGAAGCGCGGGCAGACGGCGGTGAACCTGGTTCTGGACCGGGCCGGCCTGAAGGGCCGGGACCCTGACCAGGCCCAGACCGAGGATGTGGGCGCTCACGGCACCTCCATCGCCTCCTTATCGGATCTGATGACGGCTCTGGACGGCGTTCATCTGGAGGCGGCCCCCTTGTTCGTGCAGGCCGGGTCCGCGGCCCTGCCGGTGCTCGGCCTGCTGCTGGCCCTGCTCAAAAAGCGCGGCGCTTCCCCTGCGGATCTGCGCGGCTGCCTGGGCAGCGATCCCGCCTACGGTCTGGCCCAGATGGGGAAACTGCCCCTGGAGCTGGACCGGCTGTATGACGAACTGGCGGTCATTTCCCGCTGGGCCGCGACCCATGCCCCCCAGCTGAAGACCCTGCCCGTGCACGAAGATCCCTGGCACGATGGTGGCGCCGACAGCGCCCTGAGCCTGGGGCTGACCCTGGCTTCGGCCGTGGCCAAGCTGCGGGCCATGGAGGAGCGGGGCATCGCGCCGGAGCAGGCGGCCGAGCGTGTGCAGTTCCATCTTTGCATGGGGTCGGATTTCTTCATGGAACTGTCCAAGGTGCGCGCCCTGCGCGTGCTGTGGGCCCAGGTCCTGGCCGCGGCGGGTTGCCCGACCAAGGCGGCGGCCGCGAACATCCACGCCCGGACCAGCCGCCGTGTCCAGACCCTGCTGGACGCCCACGTGAACATGCTGCGCGTGACCACCCAGGCCATGAGCGCGGTGCTGGGCGGGGTGGACAGCCTGCATGTCTCGCCCTTCGACGAGGTGGACAGCGTGCCGGACGAATTCAGCCGCCGCATCGCCCGCAACGTGCATCTGCTGCTGGCGCACGAGTGCCACTTCGACCAGGTCCAGGATCCGGCCGGCGGTTCCTGGTACGTGGAGACGCTGACCCACGAACTGGGTGAAAAGGCCTGGGGTTATTTCCAGGAGATCGAGAAGGAAGGCGGCATCATCGCCGCCCTGGAAAAGGGCAAGGTGCAGGAGATGGTGGCCGCCGTGGTGGCCAAGCGCACCGCCCGTCTGGCCACGCGCCGGGATGTGCTGATCGGCACCAACCAGTTCGCCAACCCGGTGGAGAAGGCGCGCACGCCCCGTGTGGTGGATCATGCCCTGCTGCAGCGCAAGCGCGGCGCGGCCATGACGCGCCAGCGCACCAGCGGTGCCCACCATGAGCACCGGGTGGTCCTGGGCCATCTGGAGAAAATCATCACCGCGGATCAGGACGCGCTGCTGGACGCCCTGGTGGAAGCCGCCGCGGCGGGCGCCACTCTGGGCGAACTCTGCGGTATCTTGCGCCACGACACCAACGGTGTGCGCGCGATCACGCCCATTCCCCTGCGGCGCGACGCCGAACCTTTCGAGCAGTTGCGCGCCCAGGTGACGGATCTGGGCGAGAAGAACCGCGTGTTCGCCTGCTGCCTGGGCGATGTGGCCCGCTACATGCCGCGCCTGGACTTCACGCGCGGCTTCTTCCAGGCCGGAGGCTTCACCATGGTGGAAGAGGGTTTTTATACCGAGGCTTCCGCCGCCGCCGAAGCCGCCGCGGCCAGCGGCGCCCCCACCGTGGTGCTGGTCGGACTGGACGGTACGTACGAGGAACTGGCCGGTCCGGTGGTCGATAAGCTGAGCGCCGGCGACGGGGCCCCGCGGATCATCCTGGCCGGCGGTGCTCCCGAGGTCATTGCCGACCTGGAGAGCCGCGGCCTGGACCGGAGCATCAACCTGCGCAGCGACGTCCTGGACGTGCTGGGTGTCATCGCCAACGAACTGGGGGTGCAGGCATGACCCGCTTGCCCGATTTCACGCAAATCCCCTTCGACAGCGTCAAGGCTGAGAAGGGAACGGCCGTTCCCGCCGAACATGGCGACTGGCTGACCAACGAACAGATCAACATCAAACCCCTGTACGGTAGCGAAGACACCGAGGGGCTGGAGCACACCCGCTTCACCGCCGGCTTGCCGCCGTTCCTGCGCGGGCCCTACGCCACCATGTACGTGACCCGGCCCTGGACCGTGCGCCAGTACGCCGGTTTCAGTACCGCCGAGGAAAGCAACGCCTTTTACCGGCGCAACCTGGCGGCGGGCCAGAAGGGTCTG
>PDQT01000097.1 GCA_002747875.1 bacterium DOLZORAL124_64_63 | reverse complement strand
CGACGCCCTGTTGACGGTGGTCGAAGAGATCCCGGAGCGGAACCAGCGCGACCGCGCGGATCTGGAAGGCATTGCCGTGACCAGCGGACCGGGCAGCTTCACGGGGCTGCGCATCGGGGTGGCCACGGCCAAGGGGCTGGCCTATGGGTTGGGCTGCCGGTTGACGGCCGTCAACACCCTGGAGGCCATGGCGGCGGCCCTCCTGGAGGAGCATCCGCGACACCAGTGGGCCGTGCCCTGCCTGGACGCCCGCCGCCGCGAAATCTACGCCGCCGTGTATCGCCGCCAGGGGGGCTGGGTGCAGGAGGTGCTGCCGCCACGGGCCCGCAAGATCGACGCCTGGTGGGAGGTGCTGCGCGCCGAGCTGGACGATCTGAACGCCCCCGCCTTCGGTGGCGATGGCGTGGAACTGCTGCTGGGGCAGGGAGGGGATTTGCGCCCGGAGCTGAGCGGCACCGGCGAACCGCACCTGCGCGTCTGGACCGCCGCCCATCCGCCCACCGCGCGCACCTTGGCGGTGGCCATGAGCGCGGGCGAGTCGGCCCTGCCCCGGGTGCATCCCTTCGCTCTGGTGCCGGAATATCTGCGCGCCAGCGATGCCGAGCTGAATCGGGATCTGGATCTGACCCCCCGCCGCCCCGCGGACAACGTGGACATCCACGAAGGCCGGCAGCCCGGCTCATGAGCGCGCTCCTGATTCGCGACGGCCGGTTGGAGGACCTGGGCGCCGTGACGCGCCTGGAGGAGCGGTGTTTCTCCGACCCCTGGAGCCCCGCCAATCTTCTGGGCGAGTTGCAGCCCGATATTTTGCGCCTGCCCTTGGTGGCGGAGCTGGATGGCGTCGTCTGCGGCTACCTGATGGCCTGGCGGGTGGCGGACCAGCTGCACATCCTGAACATCGCGGCCGCCCCGCAGCGACGCCGGTGCGGGGTGGGCACGGCCCTTTTGCGGGAGGCGGCCCGTCGCGGGCTGCAGACGGGCCAGACGGAATTGACCCTGGAGGTGCGGGACAGCAACCGCGGGGCGCGGGCCTTTTATCGGCGCCATCGCTTCGCGGAAACGGGCCTGCGTCGGGGGTATTATCAGGATAACGGCGAGGATGCCGTCATCATGACGGCCCGCAGCGAGGATGTCCTGGCGGGCTGAGGTTCTGGCGGGTCGCTCTGGCGGGTTGCTCTGGCCGGTTGTCTAAAAAAGGTTGTCCCGGTGCCCTTTCAGGGGCTAGCTTATAGTTTCGCATCGTTTTTTTCCGGCGGCCCTTGGGGGAGGCCGGTTTCCCAAGGAGGATGCCGTGTCCTGGTTGACGCAGGCCGCCAAGGGTATCAAGGCTCTTACCAGTCAGAAGAAGGACATCCCGGACAACTTGTGGCGCAAGTGCCCGGAGTGTTCGGAAGTGCTGTATCTCCGTGAGCTGGACCGCAACCTGTGGGTGTGCGGTAGCTGTGGGCACCACCTGCCGTTCAGCACCGAGCAGTACATCGATCTGCTCTTTGACGAGGGCAGCTGGTCCGAAACCCACACCGGGCTGACCAGCACGGACGCCCTGGGGTTCAAGGACAGCAAACGCTACAAGGACCGGATCAGGACCACCCGCGCCAAGACCGGCAAGGAAGACGCCGTGGTCACGGGGCGGGGCACCATCGGGCTGATCCCGGTGAGCGCCAGCATCATGGATTTCAGTTTCATGGGCGGCAGCATGGGTTCGGTGGTGGGCGAGAAAATCGCCCGCGCCCTGCTGGACAGCCTCAAGTATCGCGAAGTGGCCCTCATCCTGTGCCGCAGCGGCGGGGCGCGCATGCAGGAAAGTCTGCTGTCGCTGATGCAGATGGCCAAGACCAGCGCCGTGCTGGCCCGGTTGCGCAACGCGGGTATCCCCTTCATCAGCGTGCTGACCAATCCCACCACCGGGGGTGTGACGGCCAGCTACGCCACCCTGGGCGATATCAACGTGGCCGAGCCCGGTGCCCTGATCGGCTTCGCGGGGCCGCGCGTGATCAAGCAGACCATCGGCGGGGACCTGCCCGAGGGTTTCCAGAGTTCGGAATTCCTGCTGGAGCACGGCATGGTGGACATCATCAGCGAGCGCGCCCAGCTGAAGGAGAACCTCGAGCGCACCCTGCACTGGTTCGTGGACGGCCGCGATGTCTCCGTGCGGCGCCCGCCGCGAGGCTAGCCGATGGCACTGGGTCGACCCCGCCCCGGACACCACCCCAACCACCCCGGTGAACCCGGGGTGGGCGTGGATCTGGAACCCCCTTTCATTGCCCATGACGAGCCCACGCGCTGGCTTTTCAGCCTGAACCGTCTGGGTATTCGTCCGGGTCTGGTGCGCATCGAGGGCCTGCTGGCGGACCTGGGCCATCCGGAGCGTGATCTGCGCACCCTGGTGGTGGCCGGCACCAACGGCAAGGGCAGCACCACACGTATCCTGGCGCGCCTGCTGATGGACGCGGGGCACAAGGTCGTCACCTACACCAGCCCGCACCTGCTGACCGTGCATGAGCGCATCACCATCGACGACCAGCCCATCGCCCCGGAGGATTTCTCGGCCCGGGTACGGGCCATCAGACCCCTGACGGAAAAGCACCAGGCCAGCTGGTTCGAGACCCTGACCGCCATCGCGGTGCAGGTGGCCCGGGATGAGGGGGCCGATTACCTCTGCTGCGAGGTGGGCTTGGGCGGCCGCCTGGACGCCACCAACGCCCTGCCGGCGGTGGCCACCCTGCTGACGACGGTGGGGCTGGACCATGAGACCATCCTGGGGCAAACCCGGGAGCAGATCGCGGCCGAGAAGCTGGGCCTGCTCAAGGCGGGCACCCCGCTTTTCTGTGGGGTGGATGCTGATCTGCGTTCCCAGGTCTTCGAGGCCGCCGTCCTGGCCGGCAGTCCCGTCTACTATCTGGATGAGCTGACGCGGCGGCAGGAGGCGGAGGTCCCCGGCCGCTGGGATCTGCTCCTGCGGGAGCAGGTCTTCCCGGGGTTGCCCGACCTGGGGGCGGAAAGCATGCAGCGCAACGCGGCGTTGGCCATTCTGGCGCTGACGGAGTTGGAGGCGCGGGAAGGGAAACGGCTGCTGCCGGCGGATCTGCCGGCCTCCCTGGGGAATCTTTTTCTGCCTGGGCGGTATCAGCGCCTGCTGCGGAATCCCGATTTCATTTTCGACACGGCCCACAACACCCAGGCCCTGCGCGGCGTGCTGCGGCATTTCCGCGCCGAGCCGGCGCCGGGACGCCGCATCGTCTTCTTCGGCAGCATGCACAACAAAGAGCTGGACACGTTGCCGATGGCGGAGCTGGCCGGTTTCGACCTGTGGCTGGGCGCGCCGGTGAGCATTCCCCGCTCCCGCGATGGGGAGGAACTGCGCCGACTGTTCCGGCAGTGGCGGCTGCCGCCGGAAATTTGCGAGGTGGCCGAGGACATGGCCGCGGGCCTGCGGTGGCTGGCCCGAAACCTGCAACCCACCGACCGGGTGCTGGTCACGGGCAGCTGCTTCATGGTGGCCGAGGTTTTCCATAAGCTGGGATTCGAGGAACTGGAAACGACCCGCGTTCTGCAGCAGGCGCCGCCCCGGCTGGCGGCCTGGCGGGACGCGAGCATCGACTGAGGAGAAGAACGTGGCGGCGGATCTGTTTCTGGGAGCGGACACGGGCGGCACGGGCGTCAAGTACGTCATCACCGATCTGGCGGGCCGGGTGGTCCATGACGGCCAGATCGCCACGGACCCCACCAGCGGCAAGCGCACCATGGGCCGGCTGGCCATCGAGGTGGCGGAGAAGGTGTGCCCCAAGAAGGG
>PDQT01000282.1 GCA_002747875.1 bacterium DOLZORAL124_64_63 | reverse complement strand
CTAAGAGATATCAACTTAGCGGATCGCTTGCTCCGGCATAGTGTGGCGAATCACCGGCGGGAGACCATCGCTTTTGCCAAGCGCCGTAATGGGGCGGCCGAGCGGATCATCCTGTTCATGGTGTGGCGGAACTATCACAAGGGGGTATCGGAGAAGGACAGCCGGAGTCCCTCGCCGGCAATGATGCTTGGGCTGACGGACCATCGATTGAGTATAGAGGAGATGTTTGGGGAGCGGTTGTTCCCGGATGACGTGGATCTGCCGCCGCGTTGGCGGCAGTACTACAGGCGCGAGGTTGAGACGGTGGCTTTACCAATCAATCGGCGGCATGATTTGAGATTTGCCTTCTGATTCCCGCTAAAACAATGAGAACAAGGGGTTAGGTGTGTTCAGGTCAGGCTGGAGTCGGCCTGATTACCGCCAACCCAGGCTCCGTGCGGAGCCTGGGCGCGGTCTGGACGATCTATTCTCGCCCACGAGGCCGGACGGCTGTCAACGGAAGTTGGTCGATCAACAATTTCAGGGGCACAACTAGAGCTGAGCGGCCCACCAGGCGGCCCCGCGTGCCGTCCACAGCGAATCCAGATGACGGCCCGGCGCCATCAGGTGCGGGCCCAGTCCTCCGGTCAGGATCACCGGCAAAGGGCCGTATTTTTCCATCAACCTGGACAGCATGGCCTCCACCCCGCCGGTTCCGGCCAACCAGGCGCCACGCTGCAAGGCCTCGGTGGTGTCCCGCCCCACATCCGCGGGCTGGGGGCCGAATGCGGTCTCGGGCAGCAGAGCGCCGTGCGCGGCCAAACAGCGGGCGGCAAAGGCCAGCCCCGGAGCAATAAGCCCCCCGACAAAGCGTCCGGCGCGCAGCAGGTCCACCGTGGTGGCCGTGCCCGCATCCACAATCAGCGCATCTTGCAGGCCGGCTCCCACGGCGGCGGCCACGTTGGCCCAGCGATCAGGCCCCACGGTTTCGGGTTGGCGGATGTCGTGGGGGAACGGCAGATCCACCACACGACCGACCACCATCCCGGCCGGATAGCGACGCACGAAAAGATCCGTGAAGGCGGGGATCACGGAGACCAGCACCGGCTCTTCCTCGGCCAAAAGCCGCCAAAGCACGGCCGGACGCGCCAGCACCTGGTCCGTGGGCAGGCGCAGCACATCCTCCTGGCCGGGGGTAGCCACGGCATCGGCCACAAAAGCCGCCGACCAGTCGGGCAACCCGCCGCCCAGGGGAATGCGGTGCCCTTTGATATGGGAATTGCCGGCATCCAGAACGCTGACCCGTCGGGTCATAACGCAAAATCCTCCTCACCCAGAAGGTGCACCTCTCCGGCGTGCAGAACACGGGGCCGCGCGCCCCCCTCGTCCAGCAGCAGGGTGCCCTCCGGGCCGATACCCAGGCTGCGTCCCTCGTGCAGCCGCTCGCCGCTACGGATGCGAACCTCCCGACCCAGCAGGCAATCCAAAGCCGACAGAGAGGCCTGCCAGGGCAACCAGCCCTCGGCCGCGAAACGGTTGAACTCGTCCTCCACACGACGCACCAACACCCCGGCCAGGATGCCGAGCTTGAGGATGCGCCCCGTTTCGGCCAGCACGCTGGTGGCCGTCCCTTGCAACGCGGGCGGGAACTGTTCCGGCCGGGTGCTCAGATTCATGCCCAGCCCCGCCACCACACCGCCGCCCGGGCGGGCCGGATGCTCCAGCAAAATGCCCCCCAACTTGCGCTTGCCCACCAGGATATCGTTGGGCCATTTCAGACGAGCGTCCAGACTGAATTCCTCGCGCAGAGCCAAGACCACCATCAGCCCCAACCAGACCGAAAAGCCCTTCTGCCGGGCGGCAATGTGTTCCGGAATCACCACCGAAAGATTCAGCCCTCCGCAGTCCACCCACGAACGCCCCTGCCGTCCCTTGCCCGCGGACTGCCGACGGGCCACCACCACGGTCCCCCGCTCCAGCCGGCCCACCGGCGAGATGCTCCGCACATCCGAAGCCTGCCAGCCCCAATCCCGCCAGTGGCACAGACGGCCCTGGGCCGCCGGGCCGCGCCCCAGCAGGAAGTCGTTGGTGCTGGGCACATCCTCCAGCAGATAAAGCCGCGCTCCCGTGCGCCGAAAGCGCGCACCGCTCTCGAAGACATCCAGCCCGAACCAGTCCCTGCTCATGGGGTGCGGCTTGTCCGAGAACATCAGCCGGCGTCCATATCCAGCCCCAGATCCAGGGCCCGCACCGAATGGGTCAACCGGCCCACCGAGGCCGCGTCCACCCCGGCCAGGGCGTATCCCCGCAGGGTGTCCAGATTCACGTTACCGCTGCTTTCCAGCTTGCTGGTCGCGCCGGAGGCATCGCGCAGGGCCACCGCCTCGCGGGTTTCCCCATGGCTGAAATTGTCCAGCATGATCCACTCCACGCCCAAGGGCAGCACCTGCTCCAATTGGGCCAGGGTGTCCACCTCCACCTCGATGGCCAGGTCGGGATAGCGCTCCCGCCCCCGCCGCACCAGCTCCGCCACGGCCCCGTCGCCGGTGGCCCAGTGGTTATCCTTGAGCATGATCCGGTCATACAGCCCCATGCGATGGTTGTGCCCGCCTCCGCAGCGCACGGCGTACTTGGCCAGATGCCGATACCCGGGCAGGGTTTTGCGGGTGTCCAGGACCTGGCAGCGGGTGCCGGCCACCTGGGCCACGTAACGGGCCGTCAGGCTGGCGATGCCGCTGAGCTGTTGCAGGAAGTTGAGCAAGATGCGCTCGCCCGTGAGGATGGCCGCGGCGGCCCCCCGCAGGACCGAGACCACATCGCCCGGCGCCACGGGGCTGCCGTCGGGCCGCCGCGTCTCCAGGGAGACGGCGGCCCCCAGTTCCGCAAAGAGGATTTCCGCCACGGGCAGACCCGCGATCACCCCCTCTTCCCGGCTGGTGACGACGGCCTCGATCAGCCGGTCTTCCGTCACGGTGATGCTGGTGGTGGCGTCTCCGGGGCCCACGTCCTCGGCCAGGGCGTGGCGCACCAGTTGCCGGGTCCACTCCCCGGCGGGAAATCCGAAATCCCCGGCCATGCGGCGTTCCTTTCTCATGCGCTACCCAGCCCCCATTGGGCTTTCAGATCCTCGATGCGGTCCCGCAGGGCGGCGGCCTTCTCGAACTCCAGGGCCCGGGCCGCTTCCTGCATGGCCCCATAAAGCATGTCGATGGTCTCCCGAGGCGAGAAATCCTCCGCCAGAATTTTCTCCCAGGGCAGTTCCGCGCCCGACGCGTCGGCCGCGGCCTTGTCCTGGCTCTGGGCATGGCTGGTGGCCGCCTGGGTGGAGAGCAGGATCTCGTCGCGGCTCTTGCTGATGGTGCGCGGCACGATGCCGTGCTCCTTGTTGTAGGCCAGCTGCTTTTCGCGGCGGCGGTTCGTCTCGTCGATGGCCAGCTGCATGCTGCGCGTGATGCGATCCGCATACATGATGACCTCCCCCGAGGCGTTCCGCGCCGCCCGTCCGGCGGTCTGGATCAAGCTGCGCTCGCTGCGCAGAAAACCCTCGCGGTCGGCATCCAGAATGGCCACCAGGCTGACCTCCGGCAGATCCAACCCCTCGCGCAGCAGGTTCACGCCCACCAGCACGTCGCTCTCGCCCAGACGCAGCTTGCGCAGGATCTCGATGCGATCCAAAGCCGCGATATCCGAATGCAGGTAAGCCACCTTCACCCCCGCCTGGGCCAGGTAGTCCGTCAGGTCCTCGCTCATCTTTTTGGTCAGGGTGGTGACCAGCACCCGATGCTTCATCCGGATGCGCACGCGAATACGCTCCAGCAGATCATCCACCTGGTTCCGCACCGGCAGCACGTGGATGGGAGGATCCACCAACCCGGTGGGACGGATCACCTGCTCGACCACCGTGCCGCCCGACTTTTCCAGCTCATAATCCCCAGGCGTGGCGCTGATGTAGATGGCCCGCGGGATAATTTCCTCGAATTCCTCGAAAAG
>PDQT01000085.1 GCA_002747875.1 bacterium DOLZORAL124_64_63 | reverse complement strand
CGCGCGGCAGGGTGATATCGGCGATGTAGAGATTGTCCGCGACGATGTTGCCGTTCCGGTCGGTGATGCGGCCGCGCGGGGCCGTGACCCGGAACCGCACCTGGCGATTCTCCAGGGCCTGCTCCTCGTAGAAGCCGTGCCGCGGGACCATCATGTAGAAAAGATTACCCACCAGGATCAGAAAGAGCACCACCAGGGCGGCCAGGTAGATCCGCTGCCGCAGATGGTGCTGCCGCTCCATGACCACCTCAGTCCTCCCCGCCCAGGATGCCCAGCATCTCCGCCAGACGGATGACCACCACCCCGGCCACCCCCGAGTAGATGGCCACCGGCACCGTCTGCGTCAGCAGGGGGCGCAGGAATCCCTCGTCGATCAGCCGGCTCTGAACCAGCAGGAAGACGATGTCGTGCCCCAGGACGGCCAGGGCCACCACCGTGCCTTCGACGATGGGCAGACCGTGGGCCAGCCGCCCCCGCAGATGCCCCAGGCTGAAACCGAGCACGGATTTGCAAAGGGCGTGCAGCCCCAGCAGGGCAGGATTGGAAAGGTCCTGAATGAGCCCCAGGATGAAGCCCCCCACCGTGCCGGAAAAACGCCCCGCCAGCAGCGAGAGCAGGACCAGGGCGATGATGCTGAAATCCGGAGCGATGCCCTTGATGTCCACCAGACGGGCGACCACCGTCTCGCCCAGGAAGGCCACCAGCATCCAGATCAGGGTGGTGCGCGCGAAGATCCTCACGGCTCCACCTCCAGGGCGGGCCCGCTGCCCAAGGGCAACACCACGAACACGGTCTCGTTGTGGTCGATGCGCGCCAAGGGCGTGATCTGGATCTCCTTGAAGATCATTTCCGACGGCGAAGCCACATGCGACACCACACCCACCGGGAAGCCCCGCGGGTTCAGGCCCTGCCGGGAATCATCCGCCACGCCCTCCCGGACCTCGGCGATACCGGAGGTGATGACCAGATCCCCTTCGCGCACGTCCTCGTCCCGGCCGATCATCTCCACCACGAAACGGTTGGCCCGGGGGCGCATCACCCCCAGAAGCCCGGTGCGGTCGATCTCAACCCCCAGGGCGAAATCCGGCGCGGAAAGCAGCTCCACCCAGGCCTCCCGCGAACTGATCACGGTGCGGATGCGCCCCAGGTAACCGCTGATCGAAAGCACCGGTTGCCAGGGCTGCCAGCTGACGGGCTCCAGGGACTGGATCTTGATCATGGTGGCGAAGCGGCTGCGCTGGCGCAGGATAACCCGGCAGGGCATCAACTCGCCCTCGAAGCCGGGGTCCAGAGCGGGGCCGGCCATGCGGCCGGCATCCCGCACGATGCGCTCGCCCGTCTGCTCCATGAGCCGCATCTCCAGCAGCTCCCGGCGCAGGGTGGCGTTCTCGTCACGGGTCCGCAACACGTCCTCGCCGAAGTTGCGCACCGACCAGTAGGGGGAAGTGAGGATCAGCCCCAGCCGGTCGGCCACGCGGATCCGGTGGTCCGTGGGCAGCAGCAGCAGGGTCAGGGAGACGGCCACACAGATGACCAGGGCCAGGATCTCGCCCTTGCTCGACAGGTCACCGGGGCCGCGCTGCACGGATCAGCTCCGACCGGCGGGCATGATGACCGGACGGTACCGATCGAAATCGTCCAGGATCTTGCCCGTGCCCAGGACCACGCAGAACAGGGGATCGTCCATCAGGTTGATGGGCAGGTCCGTCTGCTCACGCAACAGCTCCGGCAGGCCCTTGAGCAGGGCTCCCCCGCCGGTCACCACGATACCGCGGTCCTTGATATCCGCCGCCAGTTCGGGCGGGGTCTGCTCCAGGCTCTGCTTCAGGGCGTCGCAGATGGCCTGGATGGGTTCCTGCAGGGCTTCACGGATTTCCATGCTGCTGATCTTGAGCGTCTTGGGCACACCGCTGACCTGATAGAGGCCCTTGACCTCCATCTCGATCTCCTCGTCGAACTTGTGCGCCGAACCGATGGTCTTCTTGATGTTCTCGGCCGTCTGGTCACCGATCAGCAGGTTGTGGTTCTTCTTGATGTAGTTGACGATGGCCTCGTCCAGCTCATCGCCGCCCACGCGGATGCTGGTGTCGCAGACGATGCCGTTGAGCGCGATGACGGCAATCTCCGTGGTGCCGCCGCCGATGTCGATGATCATGTTGCCCGAGGGCTGATCCACGGGCAGGCCCACGCCGATGGCCGCGGCCATGGGTTCGGCCACCAGGAAGACCTCGCGGGCGCCGGCGTGCTTGGCGCTGTCGCGCACGGCGCGTTTCTCCACCTCGGTGATGCCGCTGGGCACGCAGACGACGATGCGCGGGGCGATGAAGTGGCGCTTCTTCTGCGCGATCTTGATGAACTCGCGGAGCATGTACTCGGTGACCTCGAAGTCGGCGATGACACCGTCCTTCATGGGCCGGATGGCGGCGATCTGATCGGGGGTCTTGCCCAGCATGGCCTTGGCCTCGGCGCCCACGGCGTACACCTTGCCGGTGCTCTTGTCCAGAGCCACCACCGAGGGCTGGTTCAGGACAATGCCCTTGCCCTTGATGTAGACCAACGTGTTGGCCGTGCCCAGGTCGATGGCGATGTCATTGGTGAACATCCCCTGCAGGCGTTTGAACATGTCGGAATCCTTCCGCGAAACCCGGCCCCGTCTCAGTCTTCCTGTGCGGTCGGCCAGCCGTATTCCCTGATGCTGATGATTTCCGTGCTCCCCACCACCAGATGATCCAGCAGAGGGATGCCCAGCAAATCCGCGCAACGATCCAGCCGCGCGGTCAAATCCATGTCATCGCCGCTGGGCCGGGCGCATCCCGAAGGATGGTTGTGCGCCACCACAAGAGCCGCCGCGGAAATGCCGATGGCCCCCTTGAATACCTCCCGCGGATGCACCAAGGAGGCGTTCAGAGTGCCCACCGAAACCGTTTCGATGCCGAGGAGACGGTGCCTCGTATCGAGATAAAGCGCGAGGAAGCGCTCCCTGTCAAGCCCGCGTAGCTCCCGCCGGAGCGTGGCGTGCAAATCTCCAGGCGCCTGCACGGTGATCCGGCCGTCCGGTTCGGGATGCCGCAGCCGCCAGCCCCACTCCAATCCCGCTAGCAAGCGCCGGGCCCGTCCCGGGGAAATCTCCGCCTGCCGGGCCAGAATCCGGGCGGGCCAGTGCTGGAAAACGCTCGCATCCGGCCAGCGGGTTCGGATTTCCCGGGCGGCCCGCAGGGCCGGCACCGATCCTCCAGGCCCTAGCAGCACGGCCAGCAGTTCATCTTCCGTCAGACCGGCCGCGCCCCGGCCGTCCAGACACCGCCGGGCTCTGTCCAGGGTCCGGGTGCCTTCGGCCCCGGACGTTTCTCCCGGAACCTGAGAAAGGAGATTGAGTCTAAACATGATGCACCAGACCGGGAGGTGGTCCAAATCTACCCCATGGATGGCCCCGGGGCAACGAATCTTGAGAGAAAAGAGGGGGCCGGTCCGGATTGTCCATGCCGCAACGCGTCATGAACAGACCCGGTCGATATCCGCCGGCCCCTTCCACGGCCCGTCCGATCCCTTTCAGGCCCTTCCTGCCCCTTGTCCTACGGCTTCCCCTCGGCTAATCTGGGGCGCGAACGGCAACACGCACTTCTCCAGGGACAGGATGTCATGGAAGATCATACCCCCCGAAAAACCGACGCCCCCATCCTGGTGCGCAAGTACGGCGGCAGCAGCCTGGCCGATGTGGAGCGCATCCGCACCGTGGCCCGGGACCTGGTGGCCTGCCGCCGCGAAGGCCACCGGCTGGTGGTCGTCGTCAGCGCCATGGGCAGCACCACCAACGAGCTGGAGGCCATGGCCCGCCAGGCCAGCGCCCGCCCCGCGCGCCGGGAGCTGGACATGCTCCTGTCCGTGGGCGAACGCATCACCATGAGCCTGCTGTGCATGGTCCTGGAAGACGAGGGCTGCCCCGCCATCAGCTTCACCGGCAGCCAGGTGGGCATCATCACCGACACCAGCCACACCGACGCCCGCATCCTGCGCGTCACCGCCCAGCGCGTGCGCGCGGCCCTGGCCCAGGACCGCGTCGTCGTGGTGGCCGGTTTCCAGGGAGTGAGCGAGGAGAAAGAAATCACCACCCTCGGCCGCGGCGGCAGCGACACCACGGCCGTGGCCCTGGCCGCCGCCCTGGGCGCCCAGCGCTGCGAGATCCTCAAGGACGTGGACGGCATCCTCAGCGCCGACCCCAAGGCCGTGCCCGAAGCCTGGCTTCACCGCCGACTGAGCTACGCCGAGCTGCGCGACATCGCCGCCACCGGCTGCGGCGTGGTCCACATCCGCGCCGTGGAATACGCCGAGAAACACGGCGTGCCCCTGCAGGTGCGCAGCAGCTTCCACAACCGGCCCGGCACCAGCGTCGGCCCCGCGGGAGAATTGCCCCTGGCCGCGACCGCCGCCGTGGGCAGTGACCGCCAGAACCGTTTCCGCCCCCTGGCGATGACCATCGCCAAGGACGTGACCCGGCTGAACCTGTCCACCACCCGGCTGGAGACGGCCCGCCGCTGGCGGGAGGAGATCCTCTGCCGGGTGGAGCCCTGCGGTGTCCTGGCCGAATGGCTGGACCACGGCCGGCACAACATGCGCTGGGAGGTGCTGGCCCCGCGGCCCATCCTGCAGGATCTGTTGGCTGTGCTGGCGGAGAAAGAGGATCCCGAGCTGTCCATCGGACGCGAGGACGGCCTGACCTGCTACAGCTTTGCCGGCGGTCGTCCCGACAGCTGGCTGGAGGTGCAGAAGCATCTGGACGGGATCATGGCGGACGCGGGCTGCCGCTCCTGGCGCCTGCGCGTGGACGGCTCCGCCCTCAGGGTTCTGGTGACACAGGCTGAGGCTCCGCCGGTGGATGATCTGGGGTCGTGTCTGCACCAAGCCCTCCTGCAGCCTTGAGTTCCGATTCCAGGAAATCCCGCCAGCCCCCCTGGGGCAGATACCGGCGGGCCGTGGCCAGCCAGCGACGCAGATCTTCCCCATCTTTCCCGGCATCCAGCTTGCCCATGTGCAACACCACCAGCCGGACCAGGGCCCGCTGCCCCTCGGGGTGGCGCGGATAGCGCCGGAAAAGCAGCTCCAGGGTGCGCGCCGATTCCCGGAACTGGGACTGTTTTTCCTGGAAGTAGGCCACCCGAGCCAGTTCCACCGGATTGAAAAGGCTGACCAGATCGGCCCGGCGCGCTTCCTGGAAAACTTCCAGCGCCCGGGACACCCGGCCCCTCGCCATCAGATAGCGGAAGACCTGGCCCAGGTTCTGCTCCGCCTGAAACATTTGCCCCGTCAGCAGGCGGGCGCGGGCCAGTTCCAGGCGGGCCTCCAGATCCCCCGGCTGCAGCCCCAGGTAGGCCACCCACTCGCCCTCGGCCGCATGGTAGGCACCCCGTCGGAAATAGCGGCGGGCCCGCCGGGCGTGCCCCTCGGCCGTGCCCAGCCGCCACTGCCCCAGCAGCATCGCAAGAACCAGGCCCATCCCAAAGCCACCCAAGTGAGCCCCGTAGGAGACGGAGGCTCCCGCCTCGGTGGCCACCAGGCTGTGGACCACCTGCAACCCCAACCACAGTCCCACAGCCACGGGCACGGGCAGGGGCGTGCGCCCCACCTTGTTCTGCCCCAGCAGGGGCGCGAACAACCACCAACCAATTTCTACCTGGGAAGAGCGGAAACGTATCAGCGCCATCCCCAGCAGGCCGGCGATGGCGCCCGAAGCCCCCAACACCCCCACCCCGTACTGCCCCAACCAGCCCAGGGCCGCCACCAATCCGTGGGCCAGGTTGCCGAAAACGCCCAGGATCAGAAATACCGCCAGGAATAGGCTCCGCCCCAGCCGGGCTTCCAACGCCGCGCCGAAAACATAGAAATAGACCAGATTGCCCAGCAGATGCAGCCAACCGGAATGCAGGAAGATGGCCGTCGCCACGGTGTGCAGCCGGCTGTTACCGGGATAAAAAATCAGTTGCGCGGGATCCAGGGGCAGCCGATCCGGGAAATAGCGTAACCAGACAAAGGCCCCCGTCATCAACAGGGCCAGCCCGAAAGTCAACACCGGTTGACGGCGAGCGTCACCCGCCAGCCCCAGAGGATAGAAGTAGAGAAAATACAAGGAAAGCCCGCTCCCGCTCCACGCGCCTGAAAATGCCTCCGGATAAGGCATCGGCGACGGGAGCGGAGCGTTTAGCCGGGACTCCTCCGGCCTTTATTCGTGGTCCGGATACTCACGCCCCACGGCCCGGTCCAGCTTGGCCCGCGCGATGAGGAAATCGCACATCGCCTGCACTTCCATGGCCCGGCTGTTGGCCAGGTTCACCTGGGCGGAGATGATGTCCAGGGTCGTCCCCGCTCCCACCCGGTAACGTTCCCGGGCCAGACGCAGTTCTTCCTGGCTCTGCACGATGGTCTCATGGCTGACCGCGGCCCGCAGGGCGGCCTCGGTCAAAGAACCGTGCAGTTGCCGGATCTCCACCTGGACGTTCAGACGCGCCTGTTCCAGCTGGTACTCGGCGATGCGCACGTTGGCCTTGGCCTGCTTGCGCCCGGTCCAGCTCTGCAGGCGATCGAAGATATTCCAGTTCACGCTGTAGCCCCAGAGGATGCTCTCGCTCACCTGGGAACCGAACTTGTAGGGCGATTCGTTGTCGTTGCGGCTGTAGCGACCGAAGATACTGAGGCTGGGATAGAGCCCGGCCGAAGCCGTCGTCACGTCGCTGCGGCTGGCCTCCAAGGTGAACGCGCTGCTGTGCAGATCCAAGCGCTGGCTCAGGGCCTCGGCGTAAAGGCTGTCCACCGGCTCGACGGCATAGTCCGTCTGCAGGGCGGCCCCGTCCACCTGGAAGCTTTCGGCCAGGGGACGGTTCATGCTGTAGGCCAGATCAGCCCGGGCCTTCTGGACGTTGTTGCGGGCCACCACCACATCCAGCTTGGTGTTTTCCACCCGCACCCGCTGCTGCAGCACATCGCTCTTGGCGCTGCTGCCCAGGCGGAAATAGGTTTCGATGCGTTCCAGTTCCCCCATGGCTTGGTCCCGGGTCTCCACGGCCACCTCCAGCAACTTCTCATAACGCAGCACGTTGAAGTAGGCGGTGGTCACCTCTTCCACCACCAGCTCGCGGGTGTAACCCAGGGTGGCCTCGGCCGCCCGCAGCTTGCTCTTGGCGGCATTCAAGCGGCTGAACTTGCCGAAACCCTGAAAAAGATTCAGATCTGCGGCTCCGCTCCAGCTGCTGCTGGCGCTGCGCACCGTCTCGTCCACATAGGTGCCCGTGGGTACGGAACCGGCGAACCAGAGGGTGTCCCCGCCGCTATCGACCATGGGGTACATGCCGTGGGTGTAGGCCGCGTTGTCAAAATCCGTGCGCTCGCTCTTGGCCCAATCCCGGCTCAGGCTCACGGTGGGGAGAAAGTTGCCGTAAGCCGCCGTCACCTCCTGGCCGGCGATCCCTTGCCGTTCATGGGCGATCAGCAGGCTGGGGCTGCTCTCCAGAGCCAGGTCGACGCATTCCCGCAGGGTGATCACGGGCGCGGCGGCAAGATCCGCAGACAGCGGGCCGGCCGCGACCTGGGCCCAGACGGCCGCCGGCCCCGACAGCAGAAGAACGCAGGCAAACAGAACGGTGCGGGTCATGGCGAACATCCTCATCGCGATCATCCTCATCACGAACATCCTTGGACTCCCCCTGAGGGTTTGATGGTGGCACCGGACAACTATCCGTCATGGGCGCGGCCCCGGCCATAAAAAACCGCAAGCGGGCCAACCCGTTTTCTACGGAAAAAGGCGGACTCGGTTGCGGGAAAAAACCACCGCCCCCAACGCGCCCACCGCCGTTGCCCGACACTTGCAAAGCAAAAAAAGGGCCGCATCCCTGAAGACGCGGCCCCGTTGATCCGAACTGTGAGATCTTCCCGGCTTCTCCGTTGGGCCTCTAGTGCAGGCGGAAGCTGAAGGGCAGGGCCATCTGGGCCTTGACCGGAATGTTCCGCTGCTTGCCCGGGATGAACTTGCACTTGAGCGCCGCGGCCAAAGCCGCCTTGTCCAGAATCGGGTTCACGCCCTGGATGATCTGCGCGTTCTTGACGGAGCCATCGGGCCCCACCAGAACCTTCACCAGCACCGTCCCTTCCATCTGGGCCTTACGGGCGATTTCCGGATAAACCGGCTTTTGCCAGTGGATGATCTTGGGATTCTCGCTGCTGGCCACGAAGCCCTCGCCCTCGCCCATGTCGTAGGTGGGCATGGAACTGCTGATCACCGAATCGATGTCCATCAGGGTCGCGGCGATCTCCACTTCTTCGGTCACCTCATCGTCCGGAGCGGCCTCGATCACCTTGGGCGGCGGCGGGGCCTCCTGAGGCGGCGGCGGGATGTCGATGACTTCCTGGTCCTCGATATCCACGGCCTGGAATTCTTCCTGGCGCAGCTTGTAGGGCTTGGTCTTGATATCCGGGAACAGGGCCCAGATCAAGGCGGTGAGGATGAACGCCGCCAGCGTCGCCCAGCGCAGGTATTTGGGATATTGTGCCTTGAACCGGGCGTTGGCCGAATTCAGGACAAAAGATTCCACTCCGGTACTCATGGCACTCCTAGTACTTCTTTCCAGGGTTGCTTTCGACGTCGTTGTTGAAGAAGACACGCACGGCGTTCACTTCCTTCAACTCCTCCATCACATCGCTAACCGTCCCGAAATCCGTGTTGGTGTCCGTCTTGAACGCCACGATCAACTGTGGATTGTCACTGATCTTCTGCCCGATGATGTCGGTGATGTGCTTGATCTGCACCAGACGATCATCGATGGAGATCTGACCGTACTTGTTGATGTAGATGTTGGACACCAGTTCCCGGTTGACCTCTTCGCCCGCCTCGGCCCGGGGCAGTTCCACAGGCAAACCCGTTTCCTCACGGAAAATGGTGGTCACCATGAAGAAGATCAGCAGCAGAAAGGCGATATCACCCATACTGGAGGTGGGGATGAAAGTTTCCTTGCGTGTTGAACGTCCAAAATCCATGCGCCCGCCTCCTTTCTAGCTCTTGGCCGTTTTCAGCGAAACCTTGTTGGCGTTGGCCAGCCTGAGCTCGTCAAGGCAGGCGACCATCATCCCGTAGTCCGCATCCGGGTGAATTTTCAGAACCACAACCAGCTTGGGGTTGGACAGCAGCCGATCGCTGATGGCCTGCTTGATGTGGTTGATCTCGATACTGCGGCGATCCAAGGTGACGAAATTGTTCTCGTTCACGTACAGCGTGGCGATGTTCGATTGCTTCACCTTGGCGATATCGGTCGTGTCCTTCTGCTTCCCCGGCAGAACCAGCGTCAAGCCCTGTTCCGCGGCGAAGATCGTCGTCACGATGAAGAAAATCAGCAGCAGAAAGGCCACGTCGGCGGTCGAGTCCATGCGCAACTCGCCCAACGGCTCTTTCTTCTTTTTCTTCAGGATTGCCATCGTTCAACCTTCCCGCCGGCCCCGCATGAATCTACGGAGCCAGACCTCGGAATCCTAACCATTCATCCGCTCCAGCTCTTCGATGAGCTCGGCGCTCGTCTCTTCCATCTCGATCACGAAGCGATCGATGGAGGACACGAAGTAGTTGTAGAGGATGGTGGCCGGGATGGCGACAATCAGACCGCTGGCGGTGGTGATGAGGGCCTCGGAAATACCGCTGGCCACGACCTTGGCGTTCACCTGATCGCTCTGGGCGATGGCGTCGAAGGCGCTGATCATACCGGACACGGTTCCCAGGAAGCCCAGCAACGGGGCGATGGTGGTCACCGAGGAGATCCAGATCAGACCGCGCTCCAGGAAGCTCATCTCGATGGTGCCGGCGGTGGCGATGGCCTTTTCCACAGCGTCGCGGCCCTTGTCGGCCTTCTGCAGACCGGAGTACAGGATGGCGGCGATGGGACCGCGCACCTTCTGGCACTCCTCCGCGGCGGCCTGGACGCCGTCGTTACGCATGGTGGTGATGATGGTCCCGATCAGACGACGGGTGTTGACCCGGGCCCGGTACAGCGTCCACAGACGCTCGAGACCGAAGACCAGTCCCACAAGGGCCACGAAAAGGATGCCGAACATGAAGTCGCCACCCTGGACGAACTTCTTGCCCAGACCGGTTTGGCCGATGGGCGAACGGTCCACATAACCCATGATGCCGGCAATGGGCTCCTGGATCTGAGGAACTTCCCGCAGGGAGTCGGCCGCGGTCGAGCCGAAACCGAGGGAGTCGCTGGTGGCCTGGATACGGGCGAATTTTTCCGCGGCGGGGCTAATCTCCGCATCATCCTGAGCCAGAACCGGAGTGACCAGCATAAGCGCCAGCATGCCGACGACGATAAGCCGCAGACCGGCGTTTTTCAACGTACCTTGACGAGCCATTGTGTGAGTCTCCCTTTCAGGATTGGACCTGTGGATAGTCATCCCCGTCCGGCATACGGCAGGTGGGGAGTTGCGCCGCTGCCCGGGGGTCCGGCCCCTCATTGTATCCCCGTCGGCAGTGGGATGAATCCGGCGGGCAAGAGGGGTCATTCACCTGGTCATATTGTGTTGTCGCACCGATATAATTAGCGTACTTGGCCCCTTCGAGTCAAACCCTTTCGTGGCAAGGAGCCAAATGTTGCCCGTCCTCTGCGACCGGGGCCGTTCAATCCTCCCCCTGCAGGGTGTTGGAGGATTCCAGGAAAAAGTCCCCGGTACCGGTGCGGTCCACAAAGAGAAAACGGGAACCCATGGTGCTGCGCGAGAACTGATTCGGATACAGCGGGCGGCCGTTGCCGTCGTAGCGCCAAAGTTCAAATCCGAAATTGCTGGAAGATGCGTTCAGCCGCATGTTGATGCGCTCATTCGCCCGCTGGGAATAGGGCATGGGTATGCCCCCCACCCGGGTGTAGGGATTTCTCGGGTTCCCCTCCCGAGGCGCGGAGCCTTTGGCCGTGAAACCTTCCCTATCCGGCGCCATGCGCTGGAAGACCTTGATCTGGGCATCGCTCTGGTCCATGTAGTTCTGCGGCAGGGCTTCCCGCTGGATCTCGTCCGGTGGCCCCAGCAGCATCAGGACCAACCCGCGCGGATCCTTGGGCCCGTCATCGTCGAACCCGCCCAGGAAGGTCTGCACGTAGGCCATGCGGGACTGGAATTCCAGGTAGGCCTCGTTGAAGGGAGCCTCCGGATCCGGGTTCACCTCGTCCCAGAAGGCGTCCAGCATGGCTTCCTGGCCCGCGCGGCTGGCACGCAGGAAATCCTCCAGCCGGCTGCCGGAAAACACAAGATGCCCCTCGGCGCTGAGGCGCGTCCTGTGCCGGGCCAAACTGTTCAGACTCCAGATGACATCGAACCCGCTGATCAGACCGCGCCCCTGGCCCCCCAGGGGGGCCGCCGTCATGCGGTAAGAACCCTGAGGTAGCAGGTTCACGTCCATCTCGTAAAAAAGGCCGGACGGGTGCCCGGCTTCCAGGGCCACCTGGCCGCGCTCATCGAAAAAGAGGGTGTCCCGCACGGAAAACGCCATGCCCGTGTGATCCACCTGGAGGACCACCCCGGCGGGGGTCGGCGAGCCGACTCCTTGTGCGGGAGGCCACACCGGCAGGAACATCTGCAACCGATCCTGCTCGACGCCATAGCGGCGGGACGGATGCATATAATCGTGCAGCATACCGCCGCCGGCCTGGTTGAACTGCCGAGCCGAGGGATTCCACTGGCCCCACGGCGCCAGAAAAAGAAACAGAGGGTCCCCCAGGGCCACACCGGCCTCGGGCCGCGGACTTTCCGGAGCGAACCAGTCGGCGCTGCATTCGCTGCGTTGCTTCAGATGCTTCATCTGGCTGAGGAGCCCCTTCCGGTCCGCCTGCACATCGAACAACTGGATGCTGATACGGCCGGAGCGAAAGGGCACGTCCCGCAGGACCAACCCGAAAACCTGGTTCAAGAGGGGGTTGTCGGCATCCTCGATCGGCATGGCCGGCGTGCGGATGTTGCGCTTGCCCGTTAGGCCGCCTTCCCCTTGCAGCGGTTCCAATTGCGCCTCCAGGCGCAGACGGGCCACCTGGCCCCGCTCCTCCGCGCGGAAATGCAGGTCCGTGTTCCGGACTTCCACCAGGATGAGCACATCCAGGGTGCCGTTCTCCCGCCAACGGTTCAGCACCTCAAAGCCGGCCGGAAAATTGCCGCCGCCCGTCAGCGGAGAGATGTAGGCGGCGAAGACCGGGCCGCCCCCCCACAGAAGGACAATCCCCAGCAGCAATAGGGTTCGCAGGGATGACGCGGGAAACAATTGGGCAAAGCGGGCGCTGGCGTGAGACATGCGGGAGCCCCTGTCGGCAAATGGGTGGGACCGATCCCGGAGAATCGGCTCCCTCGGATATGTGGGCAACGTCAACGTACGGAATATGGTGCGGCCGCACCATAAAACCCCCCCCATAAAAAAACCGCCCCATTGCCATGAATGGGGCGGTGGAGGTTTCCAGATCGGGTGGCGTCCCCCACCCTGGTCCCAAAGAGCTAGAACATCACGCTGACGGTCATGCGATGCACCAGGCCCAGCGGCCCCATGTCCACACCGCTGTAATCGGCCTGCAGACGGTTGGACTCCCCGGTGGGGATGGCCGCGCCGAAGCCGAAACTGAGGCCGTCCGTGTCGTAGCCCACATGGTAGCCCCCACGCGCGAAGAACATATCGTTCATAGCGTACTCCAGGCCCACGTTGGCCCGCTCCACGTTGTCCGAGGGATGCTGGAACTCAAAGGCCGCGGTCAGGCGCTGGCGCTCGTTCTTCCAGGCGTTGAAGCTGGTGCCGACCTTGAAGACCAGCGGCAGTTTGGACTCACGCTCGTCGAAGGTGAAGTTGCCGCCCAGGTTCTGGATGACCATGCCCAGCTTCAGATCCTTCACACCGATCCGGTACATGATACCGAAATCGAAGGATCCGGAGTTCACGGAGGCTTCGGCCAGGCCCATGTGCAGGTAGTTCAGGGTGAAGCCCGCCGAGAACTTGTCGGTGAAGAACCGGGCGTAGCTCAGCCCCATGGTGGTGCTGCCGGCGTCGAAGGTCTGACCGGTGCCCTCGGGGTTGTAGGCTGTGCGGACCAGATCCGGGTCCATCCAGAACGAGCGCAGACTGAAGGCGAATGTTCCGGGGATGGTCCGTGGGTTGAAAGCCACGATAGCACTGCTCAGTTTGATGTCGGCCGCCCAGACGACGTGGTTGATGCTGACCTCGTTGCCCAGAACATTGACCAGGCCGCCAGGGTTCCAGAACACGGCGTTGGCGTCATCGGCCACTCCGGAATAGGCGGAACCCATTCCCGTGGCCCGGGCGCTGGTGCCGATCTTGAGGAACTGACCGCCAAAGGTACCGACCTTGGCGAAGCCGGCTGCGTTGGCTGCCGTGGGGACGGCGCTGGGCAGAACCAACATGATGGCCAGCAGTATCGCGATGCGCTTCATGGAAACCTCCAGGTCCGCTCAGTGGCGGAGTTGACTCGAAATCTGCCCCAATCTAAAACTACCTGACGACGACGAATTTGCCGACAAAATCTTCAAACGCGCCGTTGTCGCTCTGAACCGTGAACAGGTAAACACCGCTGACGATTTCCTGACCGTTGCGGCTCATCAGATTCCAACTCGTGTGCCCCACACCGGAAGTGCCGTCGTGGGTGATGGTCTGGACCAGATCGCCGCTGGCCGTGAAAATCTTGATGGTGTTCTTGGCCGCCGGCAAGTTGGTAAATGTCACCCGCACGCCTGTGGGGTCGTCGCCGCTGGGGAACATCTCCTGGTACTCCGCCAGCGCGTCGCGCGTGGCCGGGTTGGGATACACGTAGATGTTCGTGCCGTTCCGCGCCCGGTCCTCGGCCGTCTGGGCCTCGGTACCGGGGGTGGTGTAGCTGAAGGACGAGCCGGGGTCGCCGGCCAGTCCCGTGCCCACCGGCAAGGTGATGCCCGTTTCGTGGCCCGGGGCATACATGGCATGGTCCGTGGCCGTCACGGAGTAGAAGTACAGGAATCCGTTGTGGATATCCCGGTCAATATACTCGTAGTACCGGGTGCCGTGTTTGCCGATGACCCCGTTCTGCGCATCGGGAACGCGCTCTGTCACGGCCCAGAAGGTGTCCAGAACCGCGGGATAGCTTTCCCAGCGCACCAGGTCCTGCATGCCCGGGCGCACGGCACCGGTGCCGTCACGCAGATGCGGGCGGGTGGAGATGAAATTATCGGGATCCGTGTTGACGAACTCCTGCATGGCCTCAGCCAGGCCGTCGAATGTGGGATCCGAGAGGCAACGCGGAGTATAACTTATGACTTCCAGCCCCGTGTTGGCGCCCAGGGGGATGGTGTCCAGAACCGCGGTGCCGTCCGGCAGCTCCCGATAGATCACTTGGTTGTTGATGAGATCGAACTCATTGATCATCTGCCAGAGACCGCTTTCCGGACCGTTGATCTCACTGGAGCCATAAGGGCGATCCCAGTTGTCGGCCCGCCAGATCCGGTAGGACTCGAAATCCACTTCCTGCAGACGGATGTCCGGGGTGATCTCACTGGTATCATCCCAGAAAACATGGACCCGGCTGTCCCCGGCCCAGATGCGCAGACCTGGGGGCGGCGGCGCCATGCCCACCAACCAGTGGATCTGCGTCTCCGCGCCACCCACACCGGTACAACCGGCCAGGTTGGTGGCCTGCGGATCGTTGCAGTTCCAGCTGCCGTTTTCGATGGCTTCGGAACTGCAACTCACACCCAACTGGCGTTCACACTCGAAGCAGTTGTCCATGTTGAACATGGCGCAGGTCTTGATTTCTCCGTCTTTGAAGGTGTACTCGAACATGTCCTCGGGCTGGACATGGGGCTGGCCCAACAACCAGGTCAATTCCACGCACGAGGTGTCCATGAAATCGGGAAAGAAGTTCTCGAACACCCCGGATTCAAAATCTTCGCGGCAGAGCATGGTCTCCCGGCCCCGCTCACCGGTGATCACCTCGGTGGAATTATCGGTACTCAACTGGTTGGGGATGTCGTCCACCCAGATTCCGTACCAGGTCAGGGCCGCCTCGGCGCAATTGCTGAGAAGCCCCGGGCTGCCCAGGTAGTCCCCCAGACCGGGGCCCACCACCATGCCCACCTGGAAATTGAGGGTTTCATCCTGTTTCAGAGTGGCGAACGGCCCCGCCGAGACCATGAAGCGGAAATCCGCCTCCTTACCACGGCCCGTGTTGATATCCCATTCACTGGCCGGGGCGCTCAGCAGTTGGTAAGCCTCATCATCGTTGCTGGGATCGCCACCCTGGTCAAAGGTCGCGTTACCCTGAAATTTCTGGAAGGTGCGCAGCCCCACATGGGTGGGCGCGGTGGCGCCCGTGGGGTCAACATCGTGCCCCAGGAAGAGGATGCCGAAGTAACCGTCCAGGGGGGTGTTCTCGGCGGCGTCCCACATGTAACCCACCTCGACGGGAACCCAGCTGTCATCGCTGGCGCGCACCGTGCCCCGCCAGGAGCCGGCCATATCGTTTTCCGCCGTGCCTTCACCACTGCGAGGACCGATATCGCTGTCGGCAAAGAAACCGACGTAGACGCGCTGGATATCCGTCACGCCGATGTTGGTTATCTTGTAGTCGAAGCCCACGAAGTCGTCGACCTGGTCGTTCTCCCACTGGAAAGAACTCTGGACCACCTGCAGGTTCATGGGCGTGTGATCGGGAAAGGACTCCTGGGCCAGGGGGGTGTTGTCGTAGTTCGTCAGCACCATCATCTGGTTGCCGATCTGAGCAAAGTCCTCGTCGATCAGGCCATCGCCATCGTCGTCCAGGCCGTTGAGGGTCTCTTCGTCGATGACGCCATCATCATCATCATCCGGATTGGGCATGGGCGCCCGCCGGCCGCTGGCCCCGGTGTTGCCCGCCGGCCGCAACAGCTTGGTGCCGACGGCCTCGTAGATGGTGGCTTCCAACTCGTTCAGGGGCATCCACTCCGAGCTCCAGCCACCGGTGGAGACCAGCCTCTCGCCCAGGACCACGCCGCCAACCCACAGACCAGCGGCCCACAGATACTCGTTACCGCTACCGGCCGGCCACTGGCAGGACGGGGCGTCCGAGAAGGTGGTGGCGACGCTGAAGGCGGACCCGATCAGGCCCCAGTTGGTGATATTGATCTGGACCTCGCCCACGTTCATGACGAAATCCCCTTCAAGCTCGAACACACCCCCGGGGTTGTATCCCAGCTCAAGGATGGGGTTGGGCGTATCCATACGGGCCCGAGAGGGCGCCGCCACGCAGACCATCAGCAACAGGCAGACCAGAGCGCCGGCGCGAACCAGGGACCCCTCTCCCATTGCCTTTTTCTTGATGGTGCTGATCATTGCCGTCCTTTCAACAGCAGCGGGGCACAAGCCGGCGCTGCTGTGCTATGCCCCTAGAAGTAATATCCCACACCGATGCGGAACAGGCGGTGCTGCCCGAAGGTGCGCGGGTCTATGATGGGAATGAACTCGTCAGTGCCGTCACCGTCCGCATCCTGCAACAGGGCGGCACCGAATTTGCCCGTTTCCGTCAGGTGCGACATCCCAGCGTAACCGGCCCCGTTGATCATGCCGGGCGCGATGCCCGCCCCACCGGGGCTGATCACCTGATCCTGATTCAGCAGGTTGAACGCCTGCAACTGCAGGGAAAGGCGCTTCCCGTAAAGGTCCACGTTCCGTTCCAACTGCACGGTCAGGCTGTAGGTTGCCGGCAGACGCTCGCTGTTTTCCAGCAAAGGATCCTGGCGCTTGGCAAAACGGTCGCTGGGCGTCCAGGGGAAGCCGCTGCCGTAGTCGAAACTGAAGGAGCTGGACCACACGCTCGGCTCCGCCAGCAGGAACATCAGCCCCAGCGCGTGGCGCTGATCCCAATCCAGCGGCAGCTCCTGGTTGGGCAGGAACTCCAGGCCCTCGGGATTGGCGCCGAATTCCGTGCTGGAGGCCACACCATCGGCAAAGGAATAGGTGTAGGCCAGCCTGAACTCGTAGTGGTCACTGTAACGCTTGTTCAGCGTGAACTCCACACCGCGGGCCTGGGCATAGGCCTTGTTGATATAGCGGGCCAGGGTCTGGCCGGTGCTTTCATCCGTCACCGTGGTGGCGGCGATCAGATCGTAGATGTCCTTGCTGTACAGCGAGAACTGGGCCGCGATGTGGTCGGTGAACTGGTGCTTGATACCGGCGCTGTACTGCACCGTGGTCTCGGGCTGCAGGTTCGGGTTGCCCAGGATGCTGCTGTTGCCCACGGGGTCCTGGCTGGCGAAAAGCTTCTCACGATCGGGGAACTGCACGAAGCGCCCATAGTGGAAGTAAAAGCCATCCCGTTCCGTGATGGGGAACGCGAAGCCGAGACGGGGCTGCAGGGCGGTCTTGTACTTGACCACGTTGGCGTCTACGTCCTCGTTGGCCAATTCGATGGCCGCGGCGCTACCCGGGGAGAACATGTCCCAGCGCAGGCCGTAGTTCACCACCATGCCCTCGTATTCCCAACGATCCTGGGCGTACCAGTAGGCCTCCGGGTTGTAGGTGTGGAAGACGTTGCGGTTGCCGCCCTGACTCCAGAGATCGGTGAAGCGGCTCTGGCGCATGACGGCCGGGGCGCTCAGCGCGTACCGTTCCAGGTCGTTGTAGCGCACACCGGCGCCCGTTTCCACCAGGTGGCCGTCCCAGCGGGTGCTGACCAACTCGGCGCCGATGCTGTACACACGGCTGTACTCTTCCTGATAGTGGCTCTGGTCACTGGTGGTGATGTAGTAACCGTTCAACGGGTCGGTGTAGTAGTCGCTACCCCTCTGGTAGATACGGTTCTGGCCCGTGAAGAGACCGGGGCTCCAGATACCGCCGTGGTTGTACTGCCAGGGGTCCTTGCCCTCCACATCGTAACGGGAGTCGAAGGCCACCATACCCAGGCGCACATTATAGAAGGTGCGTTCACTCAGGCTGTGGCGCCAAACGACCTTGGCCACCTGACCGATGGATTTGAACTGGCCGCTGCGATCCGCCGAGTTGAAAGCGGTGTACGCGCTATCCTCCGCCACGGTACTGAAGGCCGAATGGGGGTAGCGGAAACCGTCGTAAGTGGCGTGGGCCACCACCGTGTAGGTGCGGTTGTCGTAGGCGCCGCGGACTTCCAGCACGGGCAGCATCTGGTGCTGCGCGGAAGCATTGCGCTCATCCACCACCAGCACGGTACGGGCCATGGACAGCATGTTCTCGAACCAGGGTC
>PDQT01000067.1 GCA_002747875.1 bacterium DOLZORAL124_64_63 | reverse complement strand
GAAGCCCCGGGCCCGGAAGAACTCTTCCTCGAAGGGCAGGAGGGTTCCCAGCCGGCTGATCTTCCGACGGAAGCCGCCGCTACGCCAGCCGCCCCAGGCCCAATGCTGCGGGGCCACCAGCCAGAACACCGGCAGTCCGGCCGCCCGCGCCTTGGCGGCGATCTCGCCGTTGAAGCCGGGAAAATCGATGGGCACGACCATGGTCACACCCTGGCTGCGGATGTGCTCCAGCAGGTGCCGCCGGATGGCCAATCCCTTGCGCAGAGCCTTGGCCGCCTCGGTGAAACCCATGATGGCCATCTCGGCGGGATCTTGCACCAGCTCCACCCCCATCGCCCGCATCAATGGTCCGCCCATGCCGGACAGGCGCGCCTCGGGCCAAGAAGACCGAAGAGCGGCTGCCAGAGCCGCTCCGTACCGGTCCCCGCTGGCTTCGCCGCAGGAGATGAAGATGTGAGGCTGGCGTGAACTCACCGTGCCGAATCCTTTCAGACCTCGACCGCGCTACCGGACGATACCACGATCCGAGCGCCGGATAAACGCCATCAGTTCCTCCAGGCGCGGTGTCAGTTCGCACTCCACCGCCATGCGCTCGAGGGCCTGGGTCACGTTCAGACGACTGCGGTACAGCAGGCGGTAGGCCAGCTTCAGATTCTGGATCTCATGGTCGTCAAAACCCTGCCGCTTCAGGCCGATGCTGTTGATGCCCGCCACATCGATGGGGTTGCCCGCCACCTTGATGAACGGAGGCACGTCCTGAGGCAGGCGGCTGCCGCCACCCACGAAGCTGAAGGCGCCGATGCGCACGAACTGGTGCACCGGCGTCATGCCGCCGATGATGGCGTTGCTCTCCACCTCCACGTGACCGGCCAGATTCACGGCGTTGGCCAGGATGATGTTGTCGTGGATGTGGCAGTTGTGGGCCACATGCACGTAGGCCATCAGAAGGTTGTTGCTGCCGATGCGGGTCTGGTCGCCCTCGCCGGTGGCCAAGTGCACGGTGGCGTATTCCCGGAAATCGTTGTTGTCCCCGATCTCCACGAAGGTCTTCTCACCTTGGAATTTCTTATCCTGGGGCTCGCCCCCGATGGCCGCGCCATGGAAGAATCGGTTGCCCCGTCCGATGATGGTGTACCCATCGATGAGCACGCTGCTGCCGATCACGCAGTCCGGGCCGATGACCACATCCGCTCCGATCACCGCGTGGGGCCCCACCTTGACGTTGTGGCCCAGACGGGCCGAAGGGTGCACCACCGCCGTGGGGTGGATATCGGGTTCCCGCAACGGACGGGGCCCGACGGCCTTGTTCATTTCGATCGGTTCCAATTTTTTCCTCCTTGGAGGAACAGACTAGCTGTCCACCACATTCGACATGAGATCGGCTTCGGCAACGAGCTTGCCGTCCACCCATGCCGTACCCCGCATCTTGCAGATGGGGCCACGAAGTTTCACCAGCTCCAATTCGAAACGGAGCTGATCACCGGGAGTCACGGGCGCCCGGAAGCGCGCGTTGTCGATCCCGCTGAAATACACGAGCTTGCCACGAGGGTCGTCCACGCTGCTGAGCAACAGGACACCTCCGGTCTGGGCCATGGCCTCGGTGATGAGCACGGCCGGCATGATGGGGTGACCGGGAAAGTGGCCCGCGAAGAAGGGCTCGTTGATGGTGACGTTCTTTATACCTACAACCTTCTTGCCGGGTTCCAGATCAATGATGCGGTCCACGAGCAGGAAGGGGTAACGGTGGGGCATGATCTCCATGATGGAGTGGATGTCCCAGAAATCGGCGTTCCGCGGCGGGTAGATGCGCGGCATGCGGCGTTCGGATTTGGCCAGCAGGCGCGTGAACGCCACGTTGGCGGCATGCCCGCTGAAACGGGCCCGGATATGGCCCTGGATGGGCATGCCCAGCAGGCTCAGGTCGCCGATGAGGTCCAGGATCTTGTGCCGCACGACCTCGTTGGCGAAACGCAGATCCTGCCCCCCGACCAGCGTCCCGTTATCGAACACCAGGGCATTCTCCACCGAGCCCCCCTGCCCCAGCCCCATGGCCTGCAGCTTCTCCACATCCGCCAGCATGGCGAAGGTCCGCGCTCCGGCGATCTCTTCGCGGAAGACCTTGGGGCGCAGGTCGAGGCTCAGCTGTTGGTGTCCGATGAGAGGATCGTCATAATCCACCTCGAAGCTCAGCAGGAAACTTTCCGCGGGCTCGGCCAGGATCTCCACGCCGCCGCTGCGGTAGCGCACCGGCTGGTTGACCTTGTAGTAAAGCGCGGGCAGGCCCTGGTCCCGGATCCCGGCCTCGTCGATCATCTCCACGTAGCTCAGGGCGCTGCCGCAGCCGGGAACCGGGGGCTCACCCCCTTCCAGATGGATCTCGCAGTTGGTGATGCCGCAGCCGTGCAAAGCCGCCAGGACATGCTCCACGGTCTGGATCTGCACATCCCCCCGGCTCAGGGTGGTGGCGCGCACCAGGTCCATATCCTGGGCCACGTTCTCCACACGGGCATCGATCCGAATATCCTGGCCGTCCTCACCGGGCACGGTAAAGAACAGCCCGCTGTGGACGGGAGCCGGCCGGAACGCCATCCGCGCCATCCGGCCCGAATGCAGGCCGACACCTTCGATGCCGATCTCTTTGTTGACGGTTTTCTGCAACCAGAACACCCGTTCTTACTCCTGGTTATCCCCGGAGCCCATCTTCTTTTCCAGAAGACTGACCCGGCGAAGCAATTCCGGAAGTTTCCGCAGGGCGGCGAACAACCGGAAGGATTCCTTGATATCGATGGCCGGCGTCCCGAAGACGGTGGCCCCGGCGGGCACATCCCGGGTGATGCCGGCTTTGCCGCCGATCCTGGCCCCATCGCCCACCTTCAGGTGGTCGCCGATGCCCACGAAGCCACCGATGGCCACGCCGTTGCCGATGGTGCAGCTACCCGCAATGCCCGTGTGGCCGCTGATGACGCAGTGGGCGCCGATACGCACGTTGTGCCCCACCTGCACCATGTTGTCCAGCTTGGTGCCTCGTCCCACGACGGTCCGCCCGGTGGTGGCCCGGTCCACGCAACTGTTGCTGCCGATTTCCACATCGTCCTCGAGGACGGCGATCCCCACCTGGGGGATCTTGCTGAAACCCGCGGGCCCGGGT
>PDQT01000214.1 GCA_002747875.1 bacterium DOLZORAL124_64_63 | reverse complement strand
AAAGTCCCCCGTCCGCGTCTTGGAGAACTCCAGTTCCACCGCCGCATACTGATAAACGGAGCCATACCCCAGTTCTTTATAAAGCTCCCTCTCCACGATCTCCTTGAACCACAAAACGGCACAGTGCCGCGCCTGGTCCATGGCCCGCACGGCCCTTTTCAAACAAGCGCTAACTTCGGCGGCAGACTGATCAGGAACAAAAGAATCAACAGCAATAATACTCATGGCAGGCCTCGGCAATCTCTAGCATAAGTGGGCGGGAGGAGTGATAGATCTAATATACAAAACAAAACCAAAAAGCGCCAGTAAAACATTGTCCAAAAACCAATTATTCTCCACCAAAACCCCATAAACCAGCCCCCGCCCCCCCAAAAACTACCCGCCGGCGGGCACCCAGCAACACAAAAAACCAATCAAAACGACAGATGCCCCCTAACCTCAAAGCACCCTCTCCCCCAGCCTCCTCGATGGAAGATGGCCCTCCCCCAACCACACCCGTTGTTGCCAGCCCCCCACCCAGACGTTACCCTCAACAAACCACTCAGCCAACCACTCCACCAGAGCCGCCCCCCAACCGGCCCCAAAACCCCAAAACCCAATCTCCCATCCCCCCAACCGACAGGACAACAACCATGCCCGAGAAAAACTGGACCCAGCACATCAACCAGATGGCCTGGGGTTTCAAGAACAGCGCCATCCTCCTGAACGCCATCCGTGTCGGCTTGTTCGAGAGCCTGGGCCACGATTGGAAAACCGCCGCAGAGGTGGCCGCCGACCAGGGTCTGAATACGCGGGCCGTCGCCATCGTGCTGAACGCCCTGACGGCGCTGGAGATTCTGCGCAAGGAAGGGGACCGTTTCCAGACCGAGGAGGGTGCCCGCGCCCTGTTGCTGGCCGACAGCCCCCACACCCTCAAGAGCATCATGGGCCACAATCTGTACATGATGCGCGGTTGGGCTCAGTTGGAAGAGGTTCTGCGCACGGGGGAGCCGGTGCCCGGCCGGCCGCGGGACGAGCGGCAGATGCGCGACTTCATCCTGGGCATGGAGAATATTTCCCGTCAGAGCAGCCGCGATGTCCTGGCCAACCTGGACCTGGGGCGCTTCCGGCGGCTTCTGGATCTGGGCGGCGGGCCGGCCACCGCGGCCATCACCTTCGCCCGGGCGCACGCGGGTCTGGAGTGTGTGGTCTTCGACCTGGAGGGGCCCATCGGCATCGCCATCGAGCAGATCACCAAAGCCGGGCTGCAGGACCGGATCAGCACCGTGGCCGGAGATTTCCACACCGATGAACTGCCCGGCGGGTTCGATGCCGTGTACATCGCCAACATCATCCACATGCTGGACGAAACGGCCACCCTGAATCTGCTGCGCAAGGCGCGCCACGCCCTGCGGCCCGGGGGCCGGCTGCTGCTGAAGGATTTTTTCGTGGACGAGACGCTCACCGCGCCGGTGGAAGCGGCCACCTTCAGCGTGAACATGCTGGTCAACACGCGCGGCGGCAAAACCTACACCCGGGAAGAGACGCACCGGCTGCTGCGCGAGGCCGGTTTCCGCGTGGAAGCGGAGGTGGATGTGGCCGCCATCAGCAAGGTGTTGGAGGCCGGGCTCAGCGACTGAAGGCCCCGTAGGGCGGGGTCGTGCGCAGGCGAGGGTCCTTGACCGGGCCGCCCACCGTGAAGTGGTACAGGCTTTGCCAGGCATCGTCCCGCAGGCCCAGCAGGCGGTGCACCTCGTCGTCGAAGAAGCAGCCGATGCCCGTGCCGCGCAGCCCCGCCGCCTCAGCTTCCAGGTAAAGCAGCTGCCCGATCATGCCCGTTTCCCAGAACAAGCGCGGATACCAGGCCGCCCCATGCTCGGCGATGCCGGCGCTGAAACGTGCCACCATGCCCACGCTGAAAGCTCCGTCCGCGGCGATATCCTGATGACAGCTGAGGCGCTTGGCCGTTTCCCGCACGTCCCCCGCGATCAGATGCCGCAGGGGCAGTTCCGCGGGCATGCCCGGCACCGGGTCCCAGGTGAAATCCGGACGCATGGCGGCGCGCCAGGCCGTCTCGTGCTCCGGGTGGCGCGGCAACGCGTACAGGCCGGGCGCCAGTCCTTCCACGCGATGCACGAAGAGCAGCAGGCTCACCTCCGGCCCCTGGGGCAACGCCGGCAACACGTCCGCGGATCCGGCGGGCAGCAGACGGGCCAGCAGACGGGCGAAATCCTCTTGCCCCAGACGCGAGCGCCGGTCCATCCCCCGGGCGCTGCGCCGGTTTCGGATGATGGCCGCCGCGGAGTCGTCCCGCGGTGCAAAAGACGGCGCCGCCAAGGTTGCGGGCGCCGCCAGGTCCGCGGGTGCCCCCACGCCGGGCAAGACCTCGCCATGGCAGGCATCGGCCACCGTATCGATCGCATCCCAGATCCGATGGCCCGGACTGAGGGTGTTCGGCTCGCCCAGGACCATCCGGCTATCCGCCCAGCCGCGCAGTTCCCCGACCTGTGGACAGGCGCCGGTTCCCGTGTCCACCAGGACCAGCACATCGGCCCGCTCACGCTCGGGCCCCCCAAGGCCATCCACGGCCAAAACCCGGTCCGCCAGGCCGACCTCCAGATCCGTCAGCAAACGCAACCGCCATCCCAGGCAGCGCCCCGCCAGGGAAAGGGCCGCCAGGGCGTGCCCCACATCGTGCTGGCAATAGCGGAAGGCGCGCTCGCCGTACTTCCAGGCCTCGCGCCAGGCGATGGACGTCAGACCGAGCAGGAAACCAGTCCCCGGATCGGGCACCGGCCCGGTGGCCCGCAGTTCCAGCAGATGCTCGTCCGGGGCGTAGTGGTACAGTCCCGCGCCCGTCTCCAGACCGGCGGCAGCGCCGATCAGAACATACCCCTCGGTGGGGTGCAGATTGCCGCTCGAAGGGTTCACCCGCAGACTCCAGCGCGAGACGACATTGCCCTCCGGATCCACCACTTCCTTCCCGGCCGAAAGAGCCAGGCTCAGGTACAGGAATCGGCCCAGAGAATCCGCATCCAGGGGGGACGCCGGGCTGGCCTCGGTAAAGAGCGCGTCGTACCCGGGGCCTCCCGTTTCCGGCCCCAGGGGCAGCGCCACCGTGGGCACACCCGCGAACCGGCGAAAAGGATGAGGCTGCGTCGTCCAGTCCATGAAACCGGCCGAGGCGGCATAGCGCTGGAAGTGGTGCTTGGTGCGGTGATGGTACTCGACGGCGGTGCGGCGGCGGCTCACGGTTCTCCTCCACAAAAAAAGGGGCCCCACCAAGGGGCCCCAAAAACGAACAAGGGTCAACCCGCGAACTTCTCGCCGGCCTTCTCCCAGTTCACAATGTTCCACCAGGCTTCGATGTAGGCCGGCCGAGCGTTGCGCCTGTCCACATAGTAGGCGTGCTCCCACACGTCGATGGTCAGCAGGGGCGTGACGTCCATGGTCAGGACCGTCTCGGCGTCGTCGGTGTTGACGATCTCCAGGCTGCCGTCGTTCTTCTTGACCAGCCAGGTCCAGCCGCTGCCGAAGTTCGTGGCGGCGGACTTGCTGAAAGCGGCCTTGAAGGCGTTGAAGTCGCCGAAGGCGCTGTTGATCGCGTCGGCCAGGGCGCCGGTGGGCTCGCCGCCGCCGTTGGGGCTCAGACCCATGAAATAGAAGGTATGGTTCCAGACCTGGGCCGCGTTGTTGAAGACGCCACCCTTGGGGGCCTTCTTCACGATACTCTCGAGGTCCATGTCGGCATACTCGGTACCCTCGATCAGACCGTTCAGGTTGGTGACATAGGCATTGTGGTGTTTGCCGTGGTGATAATCCAGGGTCTCAGCCGATATGTGGGGCTCAAGAGCGTTCTGGGCGTAAGGCAGCTCTGGAAGAACATGCTTCATGTTTTTGTCTCCTTGTTTATGCTTCGGACCGACCACCTCTGGCCACCGGCCTCCCGTGATCTAATTGTGACAAACATAAATGATATCACAAATTCGGCAAGCCTTCCTTATTGGGGCCAGGGGCCGATGACGGGAGGCAGGGCTTCCAGCAAATCTTCACGCAAGAACGGCTTGATCAACAACCCTTGGACTTCGTTGGGCTCGAAGCGTTGGCGAATGTTCTCCTCGCTGAAGCCGCTCATCAGGATAACTTTCTGCTCCTTGTTGATTTCCCGTATCCTGTCCAGGCATTCCCGCCCATCCAGGAAAGGCATGAGCAGATCCAGCAACACACAGGCGTAGCCACCGGGATCGGCCGCGAAAAGCTTCAGAGCCTCCCGGCCGTCGCGGGCGCAATCCACCCGCAAACCCTGGTTGCGCAGGGTCAGACAGACCAGATCGCGCACATGCTTCTCATCGTCCACCACCAGGATGCCCCCTTCGGAAGAGGGAGGGGCCGACGCCACATCGGCCAGGGGGCGGATCGCGGCGATCTGTTCCAGAACCGGGGCGGCGGGGAAGCCTACCCGCACACAAGAGCCCTGCTCCGGTGTGGAATCGACGCGCAACCAACCACTGTGCCCCCGCAGGATGCCCTGCACCGCCGCCATGCCCAGCCCCCGTCCCGTGAACTTGGTGGTGAAGAAGGGTTCACAGAGGCGCCGGCGGACCTCCTCGGTCATGCCGCAACCGTCATCCTCAACTTCCAGGAAGACATGGGGCCCAGGCACCGGATCCGGGTCGCTGTATTCAGCGGCCGGCATCCGCTTGGCCAGCCACTCCTCCGTGCAATGCCGGCTTCCGGTGCGGATGACCACAATCCCCCCCCGCGTCGCCACCGCTTCGGCCGCATTGGTCACCAGATTCAGAACCACCTGCTGGAGTTGCGCCAGATCCACCTTGATGACCGGTAGCCCTTCAGCCAGCTCCCACTTCACGTCCACCTCGGCCGGCAGTGCCCTTTCCAGAAAATCCCTGAGGTTACGGAGTTGGGTGTTCAGATCCACCACCTTGATGGCCATCTGCCCCTTACCACTGAAATCCAGCATCTGCCGGGTCAGCGTCGAGGCGCGCAAAGCCGCCTTGCCCACCTCGCCTAGGTACTCGCGGGCCGGATGGTCGGGCATGAGCAGATCCTGCCCCATCTCCAGATAACCCACCATGGTCTGCAGCAGGTTGTTGAAATCGTGGGCAATGCCCCCGGCCAACACGCCCAGGCTTTCCATCTTCTGCGCCGCCAAGGCCTTGTGCTCAAGTTCCTCTTTTTGCTTCTGGGCCTCCACCTGGCTGGTGATGTCGTAGACGAAGCCCTCCACGGCCATCATCTCACCATTCTGCATCAAACCCCGGCCCTGCTGCCAAACCCACTTGAGGGTCCCGTCCCTGGTCTGCAGGCGGTACACCACCTGGTGGGGCGTGTTCCTCTCGGCGGCCTCCGCGATGGCCTTGCTGAGCATGGCGCGGTCCTCGGGATGGATCAGGGAGCCGAAGGAGGCCACACGATCGCCCACCAGCTCTTCATTGCCATACCCCGTCAGGTCCCGGCACCCGCTGCTGGCGAACAGCAGGGTGTGGTCGGGACTGATGCGGAAAATCATGCCCGGCAGATGGCCCAGGGTCCGGGCCATATACCGCTCCGTCTCCACCAGGCGTGCTTCCGACAGCTTGCACGCCACCGTTTCCCTGGCCAGATCCGCCAGCTCGGTCAGCCAGACCATGTCCTCATCGTCATAGGGTATGGTTTTGTTGCCCACCCCCAGAACCGCAACCACTTTGTCGTCCTGCAACAGAGGGACCATCGCCACCCTCCGCACTTCGATGAAATTCTGGAGTATGGCCGGGCCGTCCGCCTCGGAAGAAACATCGTTTCGGATGACCGGCAGGCCTTCCCGCACGCAATCCAACCAGACGTCAGACTGGCCCTGGTCGTTCAGCACCTCCGCGCCCCCTGCCGCGCGCAAGGTCCTGGCGGTATTGGTGGACCAAGCCTGCAAACGCAGCTGGTCCTGATCCCTGTCGACAAAATGGAAAAACCCGATCCCGCTCTGGGTGATGGTTTCCGCCTCATCCACCACCCAAGTCAACAAAGAGCACGCGTCCAGGTCCAGGGTAGCCCGGCTGATCCGGTACCGGACGTGGTGGATCTGCTCCCGGCGGCGGCGCTTGGTGATGTCGCGGATGAGTAGCGAAAGCCTTTCAGGGGCGGATTTCGGCAAGAAGCAGGGGAAGGCGGTGATCTCGAAAAACCGTGTTTCCGGCTGCACCCCGTCGAAAGCGGGTTCCAGGACGATGGTCTCGTTCTGGCGCAGGGCCTGCAGCAGAGCATCCTCCGCCTTGGGACGGTCATCCAGAGCCAGCATGTCGCAGAAAGGACTCCCGACCACAGGAACCAAGGCCGAATTGTTAAGAGTGTCCCGAAAATCACGGACCCGCAGTTGCGCGTCGAGGCCAATCAGCAATATACCCCGTCGTAGCGTCTCCTGATCCCGAATCCAACCGGCTGATGACGGTTTCATATTCTAACCTATGCCCCCCTCTTCATGACAGTATCCCCCTGAGATCAGATTACCAAAAAACAGCCACAAAGAAAGTCCTAATTTTCCTCCGCCTCTGCTGCGCCGGCCTCCAGCACCACAAAACGCCGGTCCGCAACCACAACGCGCACATAGTCATACAGCCGTCGCAACTTGACATGATACCCCAGATGCCGGTTCCCCACCACCAGCAAACGTCCTCCGGGCTTCAGCAGGCGCCGGGCCTGATGCAGCATCCCCCAGGCCAGTTGATCGCCCACCGCCGCCCCCTGATGGAAAGGTGGGTTGCAGACGATAAGATCGTAAGCGGCGCTCTCTTCGGCACTCAGATCCGCGGCCACGGCAAAGGTGGTCCGCTCCCCGTCCAATCCGGCGCGCCGGGCATTCTGCCGCGCGCTGGCCACGGCCTGGTGGCTTTCATCCACCCCCCGGACCCGCGCCAGCGGATTGCGCCGCGCCGCCACCAAGGCCAACACACCGTAGCCGCACCCCACGTCCAACACGGTTTGGAGCACCTCTTGCCCGGGCAACTGATCCAACAACAGCCGCGTGCCGGCATCCAGCCGTCCCCGGCTGAAAACATTGGGGCCCGCACACAGCCTCAGATCATCGGCCGCCCAATCCAGCACCGCGACCGCCGGGGCCGCCGGCGGGGGCTCTTTGGCCTCCAGGGTGGCCACCGCCAACCGCGCCTTCTTCCAGCCCAGGGTGGTGCGCGTGGGGCCCAGAATCTTCTCCAACAGACGATACGCGCGCACCGGCGTATGCTTGATCATGCCACCCATCAGGACCACGGAATCGGCATGCAGCAGCGGCCGCAGACGGCACAGCAGGTCTTCCAGAAAAACCAGACTCTTGGGCAATTTCAGCAACACCGTGTCGAAGGGGCCGGCGGGTTCCTCCGTGGCCGGGACAAAGGGCACCGTATCGGGATCCAGGCCATTGCCCTTCAGGTTGATTCGCAGGGCGCGGCGGGCCATTTCCGAGTCCGACCAAGAGACGGGATGGTGGGCGTGCAAAGCGACCGCCAGGGCGCCGAAACCATCGTTGACCAGCAACAGACGACCCAGATCAGCGGGCCCCTCCGTTGCCAAGTGGCGCAGAAGGTACTCGTCGGCCGCGTCCCAGGCGCGCAGGGGGTCATCGTCCCGCAGGGGAAAGCGCCGCAGGATCAGCCGCCGGTCCTGATGCGCCAGGGTCTGCATCACTCGCCCGGCAGGGGGAACCAGCGCAAAGGTTCCAGGGAAGGTTCCAAGCACATCGCCTCACCCTGCCGGGGGGGCTGCTCCTTCAACTTGGCGATGAGGGCGCGGGCCTCGGCCAGATACTCCTCCAGGGCTCCGGCCGGCTCGGTGATGTGGTTGGCCCGGTATTCCATGCGCCCGGCGCGGTAGCTGACATCCTTCAGGCGCAGGGCCCGGCCCAATCGCGTGTTCCGATGCCGCCAGATGCCCGTGTCCGGCTCGAATGCATACTGGGGAAGGAAACGCCAGCCGTCGCTGGCCAGCAGATCCACCGCGTCCAGGATGTAGCGGAAGGTGTCCTCGCAGATGAAGTAGTTGAAGTTGACGCGCACCCAACCCGGCTTGATGCCCTCGCAACCGGCGTCGATGGCCTCGTGGAATTTCATGCTGCGCGCCAGATCGATGCCCAGCAGGCGATGCCCGTAGGGCCCGGCGCAACTGCAACCGCCGCGGGCCTGGATCCCGAACAGGTCGTTCAGCAGAGCGACGACGAAATTGTGGTGCAGCACCCGGTCCTCGCCGTGCCGGATGACGAACGAGACGATGCTCAGCCGCTTGGCCTGCAGGTTGCCCAGCACCTGGATGTTGGGGTTGCGCGCCCAGGCTCGCGCGGCACGGTCCACGAACCCCTGCTCCAGGTCCTCGATATTTTCCGCCCCCACGGCCTCCTTCAGATGGAAGACCAGCCCGGCGCGGATGGCCTCGATGATGGCCGGGGTGCCCCCTTCCTCGCGATGGGTAGGGTCCGTCAGGTAGGTGTGTTCCTGAGGACTGACATAGGACACGGTGCCGCCCCCGGGCACCGAAGGCACGCGATTCGTCAGATGCCGGCGCTTGACCACCAGCACCCCAGGCGTGCCCGGCCCCCCGATGAACTTGTGGGGCGAGATGAAGATGGCGTCCTTGTGGCACAGGGCGTTGTCGCCGGAGCCGTCGTCCGGGTTCATCTCGATCTTCACATAGGGCGCCGCCGCCGCGAAATCCCAGAAGGCCAGCGCCCCATGGCGGTGCAGCAGCCGACTGATGCCCACACTGTCGGAAACCACGCCCGTCACATTGCTGGCCGCCGAGAAGCTGCCGATGATCAGAGGCCGGGCCCGGTACTTGACCAGTTCGCGCTCCAGATGTTCCTGGTCGATCTGACCGTCCGTATCTTCCGGAATGGTCACCACGTCGGCGATGCTCTCGCGCCAGGGCAATTCGTTCGAGTGATGCTCATAGGGGCCGATGAAGACCACGGGGCGCTTATCCGCCGGGATGTGCTTGGAAAGATCGAAATTCTGGTCCAGGTTGCCCGGGATGCGCAGATTCAAGATATCGATCAGCTTGTTGATGGCCCCGGTGGCCCCGCTGCCGCAGAAGATGACCACGTCCTGCTCGGAATCGCCGCCGCAGGTTTCCAGGATGATGCGCCGGGCATCCTCCCGGAAGCGGGTGGTCTGCAGCCCGGTGCTGGAAGTCTCCGTATGGGTGTTGGCGTACAGCGGCAGCACCTCATTCCGGATGAAATCTTCGATGAAGGAAAGGCTGCGGCCGCTGGCCGTGTAGTCGGCGTAGGTCATGCGCCGATGGCCGAAGGGGCCATCGAGGGCCCTCTCATCGCCGATGATGGAATCGCGGATGGTCTCGACCAGATGCTGCACACATTCGTCCACGCTTGGTACCTCGGGGTTGGGGTTGAGGGTGGGCTGGATGCACACCCCATTATAACCTGCGCGGGGCCGGCATGAAACCGCTACCTACGGACGCGAACGAATGACGGCCCCCCACTGACCGCGCGGCTCCATTCCCGCCGGCCCTTGCGGCGGGAACACGCCCCCGTTTTCTTGGAAAGCGAACCGCGCGCACCACGTCACCCGGAAGGACAGGCCGTGAACCGCTACCCCCTGCTCCAGGCCGTGAGCTGGCTGCTGACCATCATCGCCATCACCCTGCTGGGCATGTCCGTGCGCCTGGCCCCGGTGGAACGCACCCTGGCCTGGCCTCTGCCCGCCCCCTGGGCCGGCGGCGACGCCTTCCTGCTGCCGGCCGCCCTGGCCGTGGCCGCCGCCGCTCTGGTGGCCCTTTTCGTGCTGGCGGGTTCGGCCCGCGGCACCGCCGCCGCCCGCCCCTGGGGAGAGCTGCTGCTCTACTTCGGCGTCCTCTTCGCCTTCGCGTGGATGATCCTGCCCACGGGCACCCCCGACCCCGTGACCCTAGCCGTGGCCGGCCTGCTGCTGCTGGGCGGGGCCTGGCTTTTCCTGCGCGGGCCGCACCTGCGGCGCGGGCCCTGGCGGACCACCACCGGCGTCAGCCTCCTGGACGCGGCCTTCATCCTGGTCCCGGCCGTCCTGGGTCTGATTCTGGGCCAAAACCCCGTGCGCGACGCGGTGGGTCTGTCCCTGCTGCTGTACCCCCTTTACGCTCTGATCCAGCTGGGACTTTTCCTCAAACTACCCGTCACCAGGCTGCGGGCCATGGGGGTTTCCGAGGAAGGTACCCGCCTGCTGACCGCCGTCGTCTTCGCCCTGGTGCACTGGCCCAACCCCCTGGTCATGCTGGTCACCCTGGTGGGCATGTTCGTGTGGGCGCAACAATACCAGCGCGGCCGGCCCCTGTACCAGCTGGCCCTGGTCATGGGCCTGACGGCCACCACCTTCAGCCAGATGCTGCCCGACGACCTGACCCACCACATGCGGGTGGGCCCCGGCTATGTGCGGGCCGCCGCGGTGGACCATTTGGGGACCTCTCCCGCCACCACGGACCCGGAATCCACCCTGGAATTTCTGGCGCGCATTTACCCCGGCACGGTGGGCCGCGAGATGACGACCGAGGAAGCCCGCATCCTGAAACGGTCCACCGACACGGCCTTGCGCCATGTCTGGGTCCACACTTTCCTCTGCAGCCCGGAGTACCGCCACCGCGCCGAAGCCGCCGGCCGCCCCCTGCCGCCTTCACCCCTGATCCACTGGTCCGAATGGCCCCCGGCCTGGCGGGACAAGGTGCGGGATCTGGGCGACGAAGCCTTCTACCAAGCCCACGGGGGCAACCCGCGGGACTTTCTGCGGGCCCTTTACAGCCGTTTGCTGGCACGCGCGCCCGCCGAGGCGGAACTGGCGGCCTGGAGCACCGTCCCCAGCAGCAAACAACGGCGGCGCTGGGTGGAAATCCTGCTGGATCATCGCCTGGAAAAAGGCAAAGCCGGAATCATCGACCCCGACCTCGCCCGGTGGCGTCTCTGGATGTGATCCGCATCAGAAGACGCGCTGGTTCACGAAGGTCCACCGCCCCGCCTCGACCTCCACCTCGGGAAGTTGCTGCGACATCAGCGGCCGTCCCTGACGGTCCAGGATCTCCACGTTCAGCTGGTACACGCCGGGCGGCAGACTCAGCCGCGCCATATGCACCCCCGCCGGCAGCGTCAACCAGCTGCGGGTGTCCGCCGTTTCGGTCACGGCTCCGAAGATGTTGGCCAGCGCGCCGGCCACCGCGGATTCCTTCTTCAAGGAGCGCGTGGCCAGATACTTGGTCAGCCCCCGGACAATGGTCTTGAAGAAAATAGAAGGTTTCTCCGCCTCAAAGGTCACGCGCGCCTGCCGATCGAGGTTGGCGACGTGGCTGGTCAGAACTTTGTCCCCGCTCAGCCCGGCGCTGACCCGGGCGCCGCCGATGGGACCGGGCGCATCTTCCAGTTGGGGCGCCGCCACCGACACCCAGTACTCCACCTTCCGCCCGCTCACGAAGGCCTGCATGTTGCCCAGACCGGCGTAGATTTCCCAGGCCCAGTAGTCCTCGTCCCCGTAGGCCGCCTTCTCGAAAATGGGGAAATCCAAGCGGACCTGCGTCTTCTGGGCCACGAAGCCCGTTTCCAGCAGGAACACCACCTCCCCGCGGCCGGCGCTCCATGCCCCCTGCCGATCGCCCGACAGCACATCAGGGCACTGCCGACGCAGTTCCGCCAGCTCCGACGCGAACCCCAGCCGTTGACCGGTCCGCTCCAGATCAGCCCCCAACTCCGGCGGGATCTGGAGCGCCAGCAGCCCGCGGTTGGCCTGGAAGGCCCGCGCGGCGTTGCGGTAGGCGATGAAGGCGTCGTTCACCTCCCCCTCACTGTCGTACAGCATACCCGCGAAATACAGCAGGAAGGCGTTGTTGCGCACCTGGCGCAACTTGTCGCCATCGCCCTCCCGCACCCCTTCCAGGGTGGCGTCCACGTACTGGCTGAGCAGTTCACTGGCGCGGCGGGCCTCCACCTGCGCCTCCCGGGGCTGGTGCAGGTAGAGGTAGTTCAGGGCCTTGTAGTAAGGCACCATGGCCATCTCGAAGGGCCGAGCCCGGTAGTCGATGGCGTTATCATTGGTGAACAGGCTGATGGCGCCCTGGCTGATGGACTTGGTATAGAGATCGGCAGCCAGGCGTTCGGCGCTGTGGAACTCGGTGTTGCTTTCGGTGTGCCGACCGGCGAAGTGCAGGATCAGGCCACGCTCCAGATGCGCCAGCAGTTGGTCATGGCGGCCGCTCTCTTCTTCCACCGTGGCCAGCGCGGCGTCAAACCGACCTTCGGCAACCTGGGGCCGCAGATCCGCGAACTTGGCGCTGTAGGTGGCGCAGCCTCCCAGACTCAGCAGCACGCTGAGCACCGGCAAGACCGGCACCCAGCGTTTCCAGGCGTTTGGGCGCAAGAACTTGGGCATAATATCCTAACCCTTGAACTTGCCCCGGCTGACGGTCTTCTTGATCTTGTGATCGCCCATCCAGACCTTCACGTTGTCTTCCAGATCCACCAGGTAGCAATCCACTTGGTAATACTTGACGGATTCGCCGTCGGCGCTGTCGAAGATGGCGTTGACCTCACCCAGCAGCATGTAGTCGGCACCCTTCTCGCGGCCCCACTGCTTCATGGTCTCGGGGCTGGCGAACTCCTGCTGGGAGGCGCGTTCGTTGCGGATCTGCTCCCGCTCATCCACACTGGCCACCACGCGCACCCGGCCGCTGTTGATGAAATACTTTTCCAGTTCACTGGTGAAGGTGGCCACGGGGATGTGCTCGCTGGTGCGATTGCGGATATCCCCGACGATGACGTAGGGTTTCTTACCGTTCTCGGCGCGGAAATCCTCCACCCAGGGGCTGGCGGTGATCTTGGCCACCAGGACCTCGGCCACCATCTGGCTGTCCACGTCGTTCCACTCGCCGGACAGATCGATCGCGTCGCCCACATCCCGCCGCACAACTTCCGTCCGCTTGGAGCAGCCGGTTGCCAGCGAAAGGGCTATCAGCAGCACAAGAATTCCCAGGGTACGCAGTTTCATGATTTCCTCCGTCTCCCCCGCCGGCGGGGGCTATGATGGTTGAGCCGGGATCTCTTGGTATCCCCGCAATGGTTTTCCGTCTCCACTTCACGGATGATTCTGGCCCTGTGGAGAGGAAAATCCACCACCCCGGCCTTCCTGTCCAACAAAAAAGGACCGGCGAGAAAGTTCCGGATTCGTCCGACGGCGCCGATGAGCGGGCCGCTGGAAGTCAGGCCACTGAAAGTCAGGCCACTGAAAGTCAGGCCACTTCGCCCTCGTCACCATCGTCACCACAATCCGGCCCCCCGCTTTCGCCCAGGGCCCGGCACAGCAGGCGCCGGGTCAATTCTCGGGCCTGGTCCTGCCGGTATCCCGCCGAAGCGCGGTGGTCATCCACGGGATCGCTCTCGCCGGCCGCGATGACGGCCACATCCTCGATCACATCCCGGGTGATATCCACCACCTTCTGCCCCGCCAGTTGGTCCTCCGCCAGCAGGCAGCGCAGGGGAACGGGAGCCAACGCCCCCAGGGCAATGCGCGCGGTGGTGATGACCCCCTCGCTCACATCCAGCCCCACCGCCACCTGCACCAGGGCAGCATCCTCTCCCTTGGCCTCCAGGGCATGGCAGCGCCGCGAGGCCGCCTCTCCGGGCAGGACCACCCCCGCCAGCAGGCGATCCCCCAGGATCGTCCGCTCCGGTGCCGGGAAGAAGTCCGCCAGGAGCAAGCTCTCCTGGCTTTCCTCGTCGACGATGAAACAGAGGGCGTCCAGCGTCAGCAGCACGGGCGCCAGATCCGCCGGGGGAAGGGCCCGGCACAGATGGCCGCCAATGGTCGCGGCACTACGCTCCGGCCCCTGGCCCCATTGCCCGGCCAGGCGGGCCAGTTCTCCGCCGGCGAAGCCCCGTATCACGTCATGGTGCCGGATCAGCGACAGGGGGGTGGTGGCGCCGATGATCACATCGCCTTGGGCGGTACGATCCAGTCCGGTCAGCCCGACCTGGTTGATGTCCACCAAGAAATCGTAGCCCTCGCGGCTCGGGATCAGATCCGTTCCCCCCGCCACATAACACCCCCGGCCCGGTCCGGAACGCAGCATGGCCACGGCCTCGGCCGGGGAGGTGGCAACCCGCAGTTCCTTGATCGACTGCCCTTTGATCTCACATCCCTCGCTATCCCGCATGGGCTTCCCCTTTCCTTGCTGAGGGCGTATCTTGTTCCACAATGTCACAAATGACCGAGGACCGCACCCAAAATCAGGACCCACGATCCCATGCCCGACAACACCCATTTCCTGCTGGAGAACGCCGCCACCCTGGTGACCATGGACCCCGAGCGCCGCGTGCTGGCCGGTGGCTGGGTGGCCGCCACCAACGGCCTGATCACCGCCGTCGGAGAAGGCGATGCCCCCGCGACCATTGCCGGCATCCCCCACGAGCGGTACACCCGCCACGACGCCACCGGCTGTGTCGTGTTGCCGGGTCTGATCAACACGCATCACCACCTTTTCCAGACCCGCACCCGGGCCCATGCCGCGGTGGCGGACCGGGAGCTTTTCGACTGGCTGAAGGCCCTGTATCCCGTTTGGGCCCGGCTGGGTGACGAACAGTTCCACCAAGCCGCCTTGGTGGGTTTCCAGGAATTGATGCGCAGCGGCTGCACCACCACCACGGACCACCACTACCTGTTCCCGGCGGATGCCTCACCCCATCTGATCGACATCACCATCTTGGCGGCGCGGGAAGCCGGCATGCGCTTCCACCCCACCCGCGGCAGCATGAGCCGTTCGGTCAAGGACGGTGGTCTGCCTCCGGATTCGGTGGTGCAGGACGAGGAAACCATCCTGGCGGATTGCGAACGCCTCATCCGGAAGTTCCACGATCCCCAACCCGGCGCCATGGTGCGCGTGGCCTTGGCCCCATGCTCCCCCTTCTCCGTGAGCGAGACCTTGATGCGGCGCACCGCGGATCTGGCCCGCCGGTACGGCGTGCGCCTGCATACCCACCTGGCCGAAACCCGTGACGAAGACGCCTACTGCGGTCAGGTCTACGGCCGGCGGCCGGTGGATTTCCTGGAGTCGGTGGGCTGGCTGGCGGACGACGTGTGGCTGGCCCACGGCATCTGGTTCGACGATGAGGAAATCGCCCGGCTGGGCCGGGCCCGGGTGGCGGTGGCCCACTGCCCCAGTTCCAACATGCGCTTGGGGTCGGGCATCTGCCGGGTGCGGGATCTGCGCGCCGCCGGCTGCCCCGTGGGCCTGGCCGTGGACGGCAGCGCCAGCAACGACAGCAGCAACATGCTGGCCGAACTGCGCCAGACCCTGCTGCTGCATCGGGTGCTGGGCGGGGCGTCGGCCATGACGGTCCAAGAGGTCCTGGAGATGGCCACCTTGGGCGGGGCCCAATGCCTGGGCCGAGAAGACCTGGGCAGCCTGGAAACGGGCAAGGCCTGCGACCTGGCGGTCTTCGATCTGGAGGCCATCGGCTACGACGGCGCCGACGACCCCACGGCCGCGCTCCTGCTCTGCCACCCGGAGCCGGCGCGCGAGGTGATCGTCGGCGGGAAGGTCATCCCTCCGGTGGGGCCGCGGGCCGCGCCGCCTCGGGCATCTGCTTGATGTACAGGTCCCTTTGCGGGAAGGGGATGTCGATGCCTTCACGCACCAGGGCCTTGTAGAAGCGCGTGTTGAGGGCATCCAGGACCCGCCCCCTGTACTGCGGATTGAGCACCCACACCAGGACTTGGAAATCCAGGCTGCTGGCACCCATGGAAACGAAACGCACCTGCACCGGCTGCGTCGGATCCAGGTGGTCGGTGCCCTCCACCGCCTGGGTCAGCACCTGCTTGACGTGGTCCACATCGCTGCCGTAAGCCACCCCCACATCCACCCGCAGGCGCATGCGATCCGACGGCCCCCCGGTCTCGTTGATGATCATGCTGTTGCCTATGACCCCGTTGGGCACCGTCACCTCCACATTGTCCCGGGTCAGGACGCGGGTACTGCGCATGCCGATATCCGTCACCACGCCACGCACCTGCCCTTCCACGTGGATGAACTGGCCCACCCGGTAGGGCGCGTCCATCAGGATGAAGACCCCCGCGATGAAATTGGCCAGCGTATCCTTGGACGCGAAGCCCACCGCGATGCCCATCACTCCGGCGCTGGCCAGCCAGCTGGTCAGATCCACCCGCCAGGCGCTCATGATCAGGTAGGCCTGTGCCCCGAAGAGAAAAAACTTCAGAACGAATTTGTAGAGGGGCAGGGTCGAGGGCTGGATCCAGGTGTACTTCCCGGTGGACCGGCTCAGGCGCTGGAACACCAGCATGGCAATGTCCAGCAGCGCCTTGCCCACAATCAGCACCAGCAGCGTCAGATAGACGGACAGCAGCACGGTCCGCGGCTTCCCGGCCTTGAGCAGATCCAAGAGCAGCAGATGGGCCGTCTGCAACACGATCAACCGCGCCAACGCCTTGTGGATGTTTCCGACGATCCTGTCATCCAGCCGCCTCAGGACGGGCACCAGCCCCAGCCGCAACACCGCCCACACCACCAGAGCGCACCCGATGATGATGGCCGCCCGCCACAGGGGCTTGGCCAGGAGCGCGTGCATATCAGCATTGATAAATTCGGGCATCACGCCTCTCCTTCCCCGGGCAGGGCCGGGCGCACATTCAGGACCTTTTCCTTACGGATCCGCACCGTGCCCGGTTTGGCCCCGCGCGGCTTGCTGACATACCGGGCGCGGGTGCAGCTGACGGCCACCTGCCGCGCCTCGCGCTTCTTGCTGTGCCAGGCGGCCACCGCGGCGGCGGCCTTCACGGTGGCGTTGTCCGGATCTTCCCCCGCGGGCACGCGCAACAGCACATGGCTGCCGGGCATGCCCTTGACATGGAACCAGTAATCATTGGCCTTGGCCATCTTGATGGAGAGGTGGTCGTTGTCCTGGTCCGTCTTGCCGGCCAGCACCTGCCAGCCGCCGGGCAGTTCGTAGCGCCAGAGGCGGGGCTCATAGGGGCGGTATTTTTCGGGGCGGGGCATGGTCTCCTTGGGGCTGAGAGCTGAGGACAGGAAGCAGGGAGAGTTCGGGGTGAACATAGCCGCGGGGAAATGGCCTGGCAAGCGTGAGGGAGGAAATAGCGGGGCTGAGAACCCAGGGATATCGGCCCCTTCGCGTCAGGCGATTTTTCGTCTTATCGAGTGCCCGCCGGCGGGTACCCTCCTCCCCTGATCAGCACCGTCGCCACACCCGCTTCCCGGCAAGCCACCACACCGGCCCCACAGGCTTTACCCAGGCAAACCGTCCGCCCTGGGCGACCGCAGAATCCGTTGGTAACGGATGCCGTAGATCAGGAACGGCAGGCCCCAGACCAGAGCCGTGCCCATGTGCCAGTGCAGCATATTCCCAACCAGATAGGCTGTCGCCCGCATGGTCTTGCCGGCCAGCACCTGCCAGCCGCCGGGCAGTTCGTAGCGCCAGAGGCGGGGCTCATAGGGGCGGTATTTTTCGGGGCGGGGCATGGTCTCCTTGGGGCTGAGAGCTGAGGACAGGAAGCAGGGAGAGTTCGGGGTGAACATAGCCGCGGGGAAATGGCCTGGCAAGCGTGAGGGAGGAAATAGCGGGGCTGAGAACCCAGGGATATCGGCCCCTTCGCGTCAGGCGATTTTTCGTCTTATCGAGTGCCCGCCGGCGGGTACCCTCCTCCCCTGATCAGCACCGTCGCCACACCCGCTTCCCGGCAAGCCACCACACCGGCCCCACAGGCTTTACCCAGGCAAACCGTCCGCCCTGGGCGACCGCAGAATCCGTTGGTAACGGATGCCGTAGATCAGGAACGGCAGGCCCCAGACCAGAGCCGTGCCCATGTGCCAGTGCAGCATATTCCCAACCAGATAGGCTGTCGCCCGCATGGCCGTTCCGGCCAGCAGCAACAGAAGGGCCAAATTCATCCAGCGATCCCACACGATCTCACGGCCGGTGTGGACATTGCTCACCGTGACCATCACCACCAGATAAGACAACCCCATCACCCCGCTGGTCAGCAGATGCCGGAAATGGCTGCCGGCATGGACCCCCGTATCAAGATGATCCCACCCCAGCAGGCCGTACCCCACCCCCATCAGCACCAGGATCAAGAACAGAGGGAAAACCTGCGGCTTATGCACGATGGCCTCGTCGGTCAGGAAAAAATCGTTCAAGGTGTGGAAAACCCCGGCCGCCGCGGCCAACCCCAGCCATCCCAGCAAGCTGTTCCCGGGCTGAAAGAACTCCACCGCCGTGTAGAGGACGACACAGAATACCGCCAGATTGTAACGGGGCGGCCGGGCCAGGAAGAGATCATCGATACCCTGCGCCTCGAACCATTCATTGATGCTTTCGGTGGCGATGCGGCGGATGGCCAGAAGCTCCAGCACCATGAACCCACCCACACCGACCCGCAGAATCTGCATGGGATTGCCGGCCACCCAACCGGCCATGACCGCCAGGTACCAGGCCTGGATCAGCCACAGCCCCAGCATGGTGGCCAGCAGACGCGCGTTCTTGCGCGTGGGATCTTCCAGAATGGGCCGCGCGACAAGGGCCACCACCCAGAGCAGGAACGGTAGGTTGGTCAGGATCACGATCTCCATCCCCACCCACTTCATCAACCAGAAGGCCACACGCCCCAGCACCCAAAGAAGGACCAGATAACCCAGACGCCGCCCCACCACCGGCACCGCCCCCGAATAGAATTCGGGAACCGCCGTCAGGATGAACGCCGCTATGGCCGCGCTGCCCGTCCCGAAAACCATCTCATAGATATGCCACGCGAAGGGATCGCCCAGGAACAGGAGCGGAAAGACCCGTCCCAGCGTCAATCCCCAAAGGACGATGGACAGCAGAATATGGGCCGCCAACAGCAGGAAGAAAGGCCGGAAAGCATAGGCCAGAAGCGGGGAAACAGGGCCTTCGGGGTAGGCCCCATAGTGCTTGGTGCCGCCTTTGATACGGTTTTCAGTCATGAGCATCCAATTCGAAGACACGCTGGATGGCCGGTTCCGCCAGCATGCGGGCGGTCTCTTCATGCACGAAGGCCAAGTCCCGCTCTTCTCGGGGCCGGGTTATCGTCCGGGAAAAGACCAACCGGCCCGGATCCTTATCCAGCAACAGGATGCGGTCGCTCAGGCGCACCGCCTCCATGACATCATGGGTGATGAACAAAACGGAGGTCCCTTTTTGCCGGATGACCCTGGCCAGGGTATCCTGCAATTCCTTGCGCAAGCCGATATCCAGGGCGCTGAACGGCTCGTCCAGAAAAAGAAGATCCGGCTCCAGCACAAGGGCCCGGGCAAAGGAAACACGTTGGCGCATACCCCCGCTCAGCTCCGTGGGATACTTGTCCAGATCATCCGCCTCCAGCCCGAAGACATCGGCCACCTCCCTGGCTCGGGCCAGGCGTTCCTGCCGCTTCACACCCCGGGCCTTGAGCCCGTAGGCAATATTTTCGAGGGTGTTCTTCCACGGCAGCAGGCGGGCGTCCTGGAAAGCGAAGGACCAATGGGGCAAGGCGCAGTGGACCTCGCCTTCTTCCACCTCCAACAACCCGGCACAAAGGCGCAACAAGGTGGTCTTACCGCTTCCACTGGGGCCCAGAATGGCCACCACCTCGCCTGTCGACAACGTGAAATCGATATCTCGCAGGATTTCGGTGGGTCCGAAACTGTGGCTCAGACCGGAAACCCGCAGGCCGGGAGTCCGTGGTTCTGGAGTCCGTGGTTCTGGAGTCCGCGGTTCTGGAGTCCGCGGTTCTTGGTTCATTCCCGCCATTGTTCCACTTCCCGCTTGACCGGCTCAAGAAGCAGGTACTCGAAGACCAGCAGCAGCCCGACCAGGGCCAACACCAGGGCCAAAGCCCCGGCACTGTCCAGATGGCTGCGCGCCACCGCCAGGGACGCCCCCATCCCGTCGCTCGTGGTCAGCAATTCCGCCATCACGACAATTTTCCAGCTCATTCCCAGCGCCGAAACCCAGGCCGGGAACAGATGGGAGAACATGTGGGGAAAATACACATCGGTGAACTTCATGAGTCGGGGGGTCTGGAAGCTGTCCGCCATCTCTTTGATGTGGTTCTCCAGGGTCCGGGTTCCCTGCATCGCCCCCAGGAAAACGATGGGCACCGAAGACACCACCACGGTGAAGACCACGGTCCCGTTGCCCAGACCGAACCAGATCATGGCCAACACGATCCAAGCGATGGGCGGCATGCCCGTCAGAATGGTCATGATCGGGCGGCTCATCATCGAGGCCGTCACGAACAAACCGGCCAGTCCGCCCAGCACCGACCCGATCAACGCGGCGATACCAAAACCATACAGGCCGCGCAGGGTGGTGATGCGAAGCTGAACCCAGCCATCCGAGGTGCACAGGAAATCCCTCAGCCGGTCCAGGGAATCCAGCGGAGAAGCCAGCACCAGATCCCCGTACACCTGATGCCCCAAATCCCACAAGGCAAACAGAAGAAAGATGCTGGCCAAGGGGCCCCACCCACTCCACAGGTAGCGGGGAAAATCACGCGCGATGTGGATCAGGGCCCGCATCCCTCAACGACCTTCGGGGGCGGAATAGTAGAACCCCGCAGCAGGCATCGCCCCACCGACCAAAGCCGGGTTCCGGGCCAGCAGGGTTTCGAAGAAGAACTCCAGTTCCGCCCGCGCCTCAGCGGCCGTGGTGCGGCGGAATCGGCTGGGGGCGATGGAGGTGGCCACCGCTTCGGGATTCAGCTTCTTCACATACCGGGCCACGATACGTCCGGCCTCTTCGGGGTGGTCCCGGACCCACACCAAAGCCTTGTCGTATTCCTCCATGAAACGGGAAACCACCTGGGGCGGGAGTTGCGTGTCCAGCAGCACCATGCCGGCCTGGGGAATTCTCCCTTCGCTCTGGAAGACCTGTCCCCATTCCTCCTGCAGATCCACGCTACGATACAAGTCCGGCGCCACGATCTTCATGGCCCCGGAACGGGTCTTGTGCAGCGCCATGGAAACGGCCGGTTCAGCCAACAGGGCGTGATCGATGCGCCGCATCAGAAGCATCCGCATGGCGTCCAGAGGATTGGCCACATATTTCAGGTCGAAGTCCTTGTCCAGATCCAGCCCCTGCTCTTCCGCCAGGACGGAAAAGACGATATCGGGCAGGTCCCCACGGAAAGGGATGGCGATTTTCTGCCCCTGGAAATCGGCCAGGGTTTTCAGGTCCGGATCCCGGCTCACCATGTACAGCACGCCCCACACCGAGACATTCAGCAGCTTCAGGTCCGCGCCCCGGTTGTAAAGATTGGCCGCCACATTGGTGGGCATGGCCATGAAGTGGGTCTGCCCGTTCAGGGACAGGGCCCGCATCTGGTCGGGATTCTCCCAAACCTCGAAGCGTAGTTCCCGGGTCACATCCTGCAGGGCGCCCTGTTCGACCATGACCGCCAGCGGGTCAGACACAGCCGCGAACGGTCCGGAAATCACCAGAACATCCATCTTCTCCAGGGCCAGCGCCTGTCCCCCGAACGGGACCAACACCAGCGTCAGCATCAGCAGCCATCCCCAACAGGGGTTTTGAGATCGATCGCCACGCATTTCAGAACTCTCCTTGCCAAGCCAGCCGGACGTTGCGACCGGGGGCCTGAGGCTCCCAGCCGCTGACCCCGATGGTCAGATGTTCATGGTAGTTTTCATCAAAGAGATTGGCCACACTCAACCGCAGAGTGTTTCCCCAGCGCCCGTCAACCGGCGCGAAGCGGAACCCCAGCCCAATGGACGTCGTCACGAATCCTTCGGTCGCATCTTCGGTGCCATTGGTCAGCACGGTCCCCACCCGATCCTGCTTGGCCACCATCCGCACGGCCAGATTCCCGATCCAACCCTTGGGGACGGACCGCCGGCATCCCAAGGTGGCTTCGAAAGGAGGGATTTCCGCCATGGGCTCATCATCGTAGCGGTTCTCACCCCGCACATAGGAAAGGTCCAGGAAGGCGGAGTAACGCCGGCCGAAGGACCGGTCGACAGAGGCTTCGAAACCGGTGAGCCGCACCTCGGCCAGGTTTTCGGTCTTCTTGATGGGCAGCCCCGTTCCGGGGTGCGTGATACCGGTATCCCGGCCGAAGATGTAGTCCTCGATCCGGGAATGATACCCGGCCACACGATAGGTGTAGGCCCCCAGACTCCCCTTGAAACCCAGTTCCACGGTTGTGCTCAATTCAGGCTTCAACTGGGGATTCCCCTGGTGCAGATAGCCGTCACCGCGTGGACTGGACTCGAAGCGTTCCCGCATATCCGCAGCCCGATAGGCGCGGCCGATGTTCAGATACGGATTGGCCCCCTCGGAGAAATTCCGCACCGCGCCCAGGGACCAGGAAGCCGTGCCGTCCGAGTGCTCCAGATCCGTCCCTGCGGGTAAACCGGACGCGGCCTCGGCATCGCCCCGAACATTGTCCAGACGCAGCCCGGCCTTGAAACTCCAGTCCTCCACCAGGTAGGTATCCTGCACGAAGGCGCCAAAGGACTGCAGCCGCCCCTCGGAGAACGGATCGTTCCGCATGTTGTTGTCGAACGCAGGAGGGTTGGTGTCCATGTAGCGAGCCGGATCGCCTTCCGTCACCCAGGCATCCATCCCCACGGTCAACAGATGCCCCGCCGCGGGCACCATCTCCAGGCTGGCGCGCCCTCCGGTGGTGCGAAACCGGACATCGGTCCGCACCACATCCCGCTGCAGATTCGCGCTGAAAGCGTTGATGGTCCGATCCACATCCTGCCGATGCACGGTCAGCTTCAAGGTGCGCAACAGCCCGGTCCCGAAGCCGGTCTCGAAGCCGGCCTTGAGCAGGGTCCGCTTCTGTTCCGGAGAGTGGATGGTCTGCACACCGTGAGCCATATGAGGCTTGGCCGAGCCCGGATACCACACATCATCATCCTGCTGCCGCTGGAAATCCAAGGTCAGCAACCCCCTTTCCCCCAGCTTCAAGCGGTACCCCGCCGAGACGCTCATCTGGGAATAGGAACTGTGCGGGACCTTGCCCTCCGGGGATTCATAATCCCCCACATCCTTCCCGGACACACGCGCGTCCAGCGCATGCCTGCTGTTGCTCAGGCCCAGGGCCAGGCCACCACGGACAGCATCGTCCACGGTGGAGGTGCTGATGTCATAACGCCCGTTCACCCCGGGCTCGGACCGGAAATCCGACTTGCGGGTGATGAAATTGATGACCCCGCCCAGCGCCCCGGAGCCATAAAGCAAGGAGGCGGGCCCACGCACGATCTCCACTCTCTCGATCTGCCCCAGATCCACCAGGGAAGCGATGGCCCCGTAAGGCTGGGCCGAAGACAAACGCACGCCATCGACCAGAATCACGATCTGCTCTTTTTTCAGTCCCCGCACCACGGGATTGACGCCCCAGGCGCCATCGGCGTGGGCCGCCACCCCCGGCAATCCCATCAACAGAGAGCCCAGGTTATCCGCCATGACTTCCGAGATCCGCCCCTGATCCACCACCGTCACCATATGCGGCGTGGCCAGATCTTCCATGGCCGTACCCGCGGCGGTGACCGTCACGGTCTCCATGGCGGACGAGTCCATCGCCCGGGCGGGTGCCAGCCCCGTGAGCAGGAGCAGAGACAGGCTCATGACGAGAAGAAATCCATGCTGGCGTTTCATTGTCCACTTCCTTGCTAATCGTTTCGGGCATCCCCCGAGCCCGCGGACAAGGAGGCGCCAACAACAAAGTTTGCGGATGAAAACTAACACTGCCCCAGACAATAACAAGATAATTATACCTTTTTATCCAATTTTATCTTGGAAAAATTTATTCACCTTGTAGACCTCCCGGACATCTATTAAGTTTTTAATGCAAAACAAAATAAGGGCTCCCTAATCCCACTATTCAACAAGGAGTTCCGCAATGTCCCGAGCCAGACTACTTCTCCTGACCTTGTCCCTGATCTGCACCGTTTCCCCTTCTCTTGCCGGCACCCTGGCGACCTTTCCGGAGCTGCACGCCAGCGTGGTTCTGGACGCCATCAGCACCGAAGACGACAAGGCCATGTCCCCCACCACCTTCTTCCCCGGCACCGACCGCTTCGCCATCCGGGAAGCGGCCCTGGAAGCCGTGGGTCGCTATGGGGAGCAGGTGGATTACATCGTCAAGGGAGGCACCGCCACATGCTTGGGCAACACCACCTTCCAGCTTCTTGAGGCCAGCGTGATGATGCGTCTGGGGCACGGCTGGAGGGTGGGGTTCGAAAAATCCCACGTCCTGCGGGGCTTCATCAATTTCGAGGAGTGCACGGACCAGCTGGTTGCCGAAAAACCGAACTTCTCCACCATTCTGGCCCCCTGTCACCCCACGGGCTTCAAGGCCGATTGGCAGGGCGAACTGGGCACCTGGCCCCTGCGCGCCCAGCTGGCCCTGCTCAACGGCGCCGACGGCTCCCTGGAAGATGAGCATGACTACAACCTGGGCCTGTATCTGAACCCGCCCGTCCGGGGTTTGACCCTGTCCGGCTACTACAACGATGTCGCTTTCCTGACCGGGGAATGGTCGCCCCAGGGGACAGCCACCAGCGCCGACGGGCACCGCTGGGGCCTGGGCGCGCGCTACCATACGCGGCGCCTGGAGTTGCAGGGCGAGCTGTTCGGAGCCAAAGGATTCCCCATGGCCATCACCGGCCCCGCTCCTGCGGAACTGTTGGCCGATGACCGGACAGACTTCTACGCCAATCACCAGATGAACTTTGCCTACATCCAGGCCGGATACCACATCCCGACCCACGGGGAAAGTGTGCCGGAAGTCGTCCCCTACATACGCTACCAGAGCTGGAACCGGAACAGTCAGGCGGATGGCGACCACACCAGCGCCTATATCACCTATGGCCTCCTGCTGCCGCTTGCCGCCGAGAATGCCTTGTTCCGCCTGGACTATGAACGCCCCGTGGAAACACCCAAAGGCCTCGCTCAAGAGGCCGCCCGCATGATCGCCCGTGTCCAGATCACCATCTAACCCCGAAACGGAGGATCACCATGAAACGCCTGACTACCCTGACCTTCATCCTGGCCTTCTGGGCCCTACCGGCCATGGCCATCCAGCTGATCCCCTCGGATGATATGTATTCCGATCCCAACCACGGCTCCTTGCCCAACACCGCAACCGAGCTGTGGTGCGCCACCTTCAACGGAGCCGCGCACTACGAAAGAATCATGATCAAGTTCGACCAGGCGGAACTGGAAGCCATCGGTGCCGGAGTCAGCAGCGCGGTTCTGAATCTCTACCGCTTTTTCGGCTGTCCAGGGCACCCGTACACCACGGCGGATGTCTACGCGGGCACCCAGGACTGGAGCGAGGACACCTGGCCCGTCCCCAACCACCTGCCCCACGAAGCGAACAGCGAAACCAACATCACCTTTGGACCGTCCAGCGGATGGTATCAGATAGACATCACGAATCTGGTCAACGACTGGATTTCCGGAAATCGGGAAAACTGCGGCTTGGTCATCCAGGCCCGACCGGGCCAGAGGTGGAGCAAGTTCTACTCGAAGGATCACCCGTCTCCCTCATTCCATCCTTTCCTGGAAATCGAGGCCGACCTGTCCGGAGTTCCCGCCGCCGACCCCGCCATGCGGATGGTCTGCGCCCCCAATCCCTTCAATCCCCGGACGACGGTTTCTTTCCGCGTGGCCAAGACGGGCCCCGTGCGGGTGGAGGTGTTCGATCTCCACGGTCGCCTGCTGACCACCCTCACCGACAGGGTCGTGGACGCCGGGCCTTTTGCGGTGGACTGGGATGGCCGAGACGGGCAGGCCCGCCCCGTGCCGGCAGGAACCTACATCGTGGCCGCCACCATGGCCGGCCAACAGCAAACCACCCGCATCAGCCTCGTCAAGTAGGTTGGGTTTCGGAAAAAACGGGGTACCACGGTCCCTCGGAGTTTTTTGCTCCGAGGGACTCTTCCATCCGGATCAAGGGCCGATCAGAACGCCCAAGAGACGACGGTCTTGAAATTCCGTCCCATGGCCGGCAAATAGGAACCAAATGGCCAGTAGCTTTCATCCATGAGATTCCTGACCACCAGCCGCACCGAAGGCAGCCCCGGCAAACCGGCAAGTTCCATCCGCAGAGAGGCATCCAGGGTGAAATGCGCCTCGGAGGTTTCATAACCCCAGGGCCCCCCATCTCCCCCCCCGGGCACCGGAGGCACGCGATTCTGGCCGGCGGCGTGATGCCCCTTGATGGCCACGCTGTAGCGTGACAACCAGGACAAAGAGCAGCGCTGCCGGTATTTCATTTCCCAGGAAATCTGCAGCGGGGGGATACCGAAAAGAGGATCATCCTGCCCCGTCAGATCCTTTCCATAAACGTAAGAAGCGCCCAGGCCCGCATGCAGCCCTCCCCGCGGGGTGAAGGGTCGCCCCATCAGAGCGGAAGCCGAGAACTCCCCGCCGTAGATGACCGCATCGGTATTCTCGTAGGTGAAGTCGACATCCTCGTGTTCCCGATCCACCTCTTCGGTGATGTACTGATCCAGCCGATTGTAGAAAAGAGCCAGGTCGTATTCCAGGCGCCCGGCCATGGCGCGCCCGCGCAGGCCCAGATCCAGATTCCAGCTGTATTCGGGTTGCAGATCGGGGTTGCCCAGCTTGATGCCCTTGCAGCTGATGACCTCTGTGAACATCTCCTCGGCCGTGGGCATCCGGAAGGCGCGTCCCAGGTTGGCGGACAGGTGGGTCTGGGTCCCGGGAGAATAGACGACGCCCACATTCCCGCTGGTGGCGTGCCGGGTGCGGTTCCGGCCCTCGTCGCCATCCCCGGCGCTCGAGCCCTCCTTGACGCGGGCCATGTCATGCCGTATCCCCAGCACCAGGCGCCAGGCGGGAGACAGCTCCAACTCATCATTCACAAAAAGGCCGAAACTTTCCTGCCCGGCACCCTCGTAGCCGGGGAGCACACCCGCGGTATCGTCGTAGTAGTCGAAGATCTCGGCAGGGTTATCCAGGCGAAACAGGTACCCGTCCAGCCCGGAAGTGATGGTATGCCGGGTGGCCGGCTGCCCCACGATATAGACGCGCCCCCCACCGTAGTGATCCTTGTAATGCACCAGATCCAAGCCCGTGATCCGGTCCTGGACCAGACTGTGCTTGTACTTGTAGTAATCCCGGGTTCCGCCGTCGAAGTAGCCCGTCAGATGCAAGGAACGGATCCACCCCGCCATGGGCAGGGCGTAGGCAAAATCGGCGTGGTAGCGTTCTTCTTCGTTACGGATCTGGGTAAAGGCCTTGCCCGGCCCGTTGAAACCCCTGGGCTTGCCCCAGTCGCCCAGATGATAATCCAGATTGAGGGACAGTTCCCCTCCCAGAACAGCGCGCCCCAGGGTCAGGGACAGATCCTTGTCCTGGACATCGCTGTTTTTCCCGATGGTCCCGTTACCGTAGGTCATGTCATCGGTTTCCCGAAAACGGCCGCCAAGGATGAAGCCCCCGGTCGGCGTCGTGCGGGAGCTCTGGAACAGACCCAGAAATTCCTGGTTGTTGGAGCCGTACCCCAAGCTCAGTTCGTGGCTGCTTTCCCGGGCGCCGAATGGCGAGCGGCTGACGATGTTCACGATGCCGGAAATGGCCCCGCTACCGTATATCACCGAACCCGGTCCCTTGACGATTTCAGTACTCCGGGCTTCGTAGACGTTAAGATCCTGCCCGAAGAACCCGCCGGGGAAGGTACCCACCTTGCGGTTGCCGTTTTTCATGACCAGCAGGCGCTTGGAATTCATCCCCCGCAAGACCAGGGGCGAATGGTATTCCCAGATCTGCGTGAAGCCCGGTGTTCCGGCCAGCACGTCCGTCAGGTTGGAATGCATGTTTGCCAGCAGTTGATCCCGCGTGACCAGATCCACCGGTTTGGGGACCTCGTTTTCGTCCTGCTCATAGAGCGAGGCCGATATGACCATGACCGGCACCTTGTTCCGGCCCTGTGCGCTGGTATCGGCGGCGGCCTCCTGCAGAGGCTGGTTCACAGTGGCTGCGGACGCCGTCCCGGCAACCAGGAGAAAGGCCCACAACCCCCACACGGCCACCCCGCAGCGATGAAGCTTCCGGCAGCGACGCAGGCCAGGCGTTGCGGCAAAGGACATAGCACGGCTGTTCACGTGTGCTCTCCTGTCGAAGGCTGGGGAGAGAAGGGGGCCGGCTTTCCCCAAAGCCAGACCCCCAAGCCAAAACCCCAAGCCAAAACCCATTGGGACGCTGTCTCAGTCCAGGAAACTCCACACAACGGGGATGTAACCGGTGGGAGTCGGCGCCGGGTGCGCGGGGAAAACGGGCACGATCATCTTGACAAGACGACCTTCCGCCGTGCGGATGACCCAGACCGGTTCATCGTTTTCGACATCATTCCTGGCCGGCCCTTTCCAGGCATCGCCAATGACGAGCTTGGCGAATTCCGTCTGCACAGCCGCCAGCAGCGGCTTGCCCGTCTCACCGGTGGGCAGTTCGCTCAGATCGAAGGAGGGATCGTCCGCGGCGAAACCGACATCCACGAGATCTTCCGCGGTCAGGCTCTCATAACCCGGCATCCCCATGTAGTCGGGATTCAGGAGGCTGAAATTGAGAGCCTGCGCTCCGGATTGCAGACACATGTGGGGCATCCCCTGCAGGGACCCGTCGGGTTTTTCCGCTTTGATGGTGCGGACCAGAAGGTCGCTGGTGAAATCCGACACCGTCAGAGAATCGGCCGCATTGGCGCCACCGGGGTTGCCGTTGTATTCGAAATCGAACACGATGCCGCCCGGATTGCGGCTGGCGCAGATGAGGTAGGGGGATTCGAGGGCCGTGAAGGTCTCGCCGGGGGGATCCGGGATCAAGGGATTATCATCCTCATCGCCACAGGCGCTGAAAACCAGCAGCAGCATGGTCAGGCCTAGAAACAGAAGCCAACGGGATTTCATGGTGTCATCCTTTCCAGACAGAGTTTGAGAATAAGGTCCGTTTGGCGGCATTCCCAACAAAGTATGCTCAACTAAACTTTCTTAGACAAGTCAAATAACCCATGCCATCAGTTGTTTCACATTAACCTATCCAGAAAGCAGGAGTTAAGTCCCGCACCCAAAATATTCATGCCAGCACAAATAGGACATATAGATCTATTTGTTTGATTTATCCTATCCTACGTGCGAAACTCTCTGCATTCCACCAGTAGTCTGAAAAACGCCAGAATCAGCAGTCCTGGTTGACTGCCGCCTCAACCTGACTCTCAGCCCCATGGGGGAGCTATTATGCGTGAACTTGGGACCTTGTACCGCGCCATCCTGCTGTCCATCACCCTGAATATTCTCATGGCAGGGTTGCCTGGGCTTTCTTCTGCCCAGGGCCTGCCCCCGGTTCCGGTTCCACCGGAAAACCCCATCACGGAAGAAAAACGTGTCCTCGGAAAAATCCTTTTCTGGGAGGAACAGCTTTCCAGTGACAACACCGTGGCCTGCGGAACATGCCACCGGCTCGACACCGCCGGCGGAGGCGATCCCCGGTTGAATTACAACCCGGGAAGCGATGGTATTTTCGGGACCGAAGACGACGTGTACGGATCCCGCGGGATCCGGCACTATGACGCCGACGGCACGCCTGTCGACGACCCCCTTTACGGGCACGAGCCCCGGGTCACACGACGCAACGCGCAACCCTTCATCACCGCGGCCTGGGCCGAGGACAACTTCTGGGACGGCCGCGCTTCCGGCACCTTCCGCGATCCCCTGACCAACGAGATCCTCATCCCCACCGGGGGCGGCCTCGAGAGCCAGGCCATGGGCCCCATCATGGACGATATAGAGATGGCCTTCGAGGGCCGGACCTGGGACGCTGTGACCACCAAGCTGGCCGACGTCACGCCACTGGCGCTGGCTGCCGACCTGCCCCCGGACGTGGCTGCGGTGCTGGGCCCCGGGGTCAGCTATGGCGATCTCTTCACCGCCGCTTTCGGGGATCCTGAGATAACCCCCGCCCGCCTGGCCTTCGCCCTGGCCACGTACGAAAGAACCCTCGTGCCCGACCAGACCCCCTGGGATCTTTACACCGCCGGGGATCCTGATGCATTGACCCAACAGCAGCAATCGGGTCTGGGCATCTTCATGGCATTCAATTGCCGGGTATGCCACGCGCCGCCCTATTTCACCGACTCCTCGTTCCGGAACGACGGGCTCCGCCCCATCGCGGAAGATACCGGAAGACAGGAAGTGACAGGGCTGCCTGAAGATGCCGGGAAGTTCAAGGTGCCCTCCTTGCGCAACGTCGGGTTGAAGCCTTTCCTCATGCACACGGGTCGCTTCACCAGCCTGGACAGCGTTCTCCATTTCTACGGAACGCCGGCAATTCAGAACCTCGAGAATCAGGATCCGCTGCTGCCGGTGGTCATCCCGGTTCCGGCCCGGCCGACACTCATCGAATTCCTGGCCAACGGCTTGACCGATCCGCGAGTCGCCGCGGGAGAGTTCCCCTTTGACCGGCCGACCCTGGCCAGTGAAATGGGAGCGTCCGCCGTGCCCGACGCCCATCCCCTGGACGGCCCTGAAAGACTGGCGGCGGTGGCCTATCCCAATCCCTTCAATCCCCGGACCACCATCAGCTTCGACCTGACGGAACCGACGCAAGTTCGGGTCGCTGTCTATTCGGCCCATGGCCGAGTGGTGAAAGTCCTGGCCGATGATTGGCGAGAAGCCGGTCCGCAGCAGCTGACCTGGAATGGACGCAACGACCAGGGTAAGAGCGTGGCCTCGGGGGTTTATTTTTATCGGGTCGTAGCGGGAGATCGCCAGGCCAAGGGGCGGTTGATTCTGGTTCGGTGATCTGGGGGCCGGCACTTCCAGTGACCGGCCATTGACCTAATTAAAGTTAAAAAACAGCGCGCGAGGCCAGGATCACTCCTGGCCTCGCGCGCTTTATTGATCGGACCATACGGCCCGGAACATCAACGAGTTTTTACAATTTTCGCGGCACGAGCGATATCAGCCACAAGCTACATCATTTTAGCGTAGTACTCGATGACCAACTGCACATCCACCTCGAAGGGAACCGACTCGGCATCCGGCAAACCGACCACCTTGGCCACTGCCTTCCGCGCATCAAACTCAATCCAGTCGGGCCTGGCCAAGCGCAGTTTCTCCAGGCTCTGGCTGATGGCCTTCATATTGGAACTGCGGGGGCGAGGCCCCACGGTATCGCCGGGCCGGGTGCGGTAACTGGCGATGGTCACCGGCTTGCCGTTGACCTGGATGTGGCCGTGGTTGATCAGCTGCCGCGCCGCAGGGATGGTCCGCGCGAATCCCGCCCGGAAAACCGTGTTGTCCAGACGGCTTTCCAGAAGTTGCAGAATGCTCTCGCCGGTGGGAGCCGGGCTGTTACGGGCTTCCTTGAAAAGATTCCGGAACTGCCGCTCATTCAGCCCATAATTGAACCGGAGTTTCTGCTTTTCCTTGAGCTGCAGGGCGTACTCGGAAGGCTTGCGACGGCGCTTCATCCCATGCTCCCCCGGCGGGTGGGGCCGGCGGCTGATGGTCTTGCCAGACAGGCCGGGCAGGTCCAATCCAAGGGCTCGCATTTTCTTGACTCGAGAACCGGTATATCGGGACATGTCACTCCTCAACTTTGTTCCTGGGCTGTTGCCCCATTATCCATCCAGCGAGCGGAAGAGCTCGGCAAGCTTGGGATCCGTCGTTTCAGGATCCTGGTCCCGCTGGAGAAGCTCAAGTTCATCGTGCGCGCAGTAAAAGAGATCAGCCATTTGATCCAGGCAACACGAACAAAGACTTATGGTAGTTCCGGCAATGCGGAACAGCACCCTCCTGGACTCAAGGTCGTATTCCAGGATGGCGTTTTCCTTCTCGGCAAGGGTGATCAAAGGCTCCATCGTCGGCTCCATGAAGGGAATCGTTGGGCATGGCGTGTTCGCAACGG
>PDQT01000227.1 GCA_002747875.1 bacterium DOLZORAL124_64_63 | reverse complement strand
TGGACAAGAAGTGGGTGGAGACGACCCACGAATGGGCCGATGACGGCTACGTCCTGATCAAGGATCACGGAGCCGAGGCCGGCGACTACGGCCGTTGGGAAGAGGTGCTGGCCGGCTGCCGGCCGCCGGGGGATTTCACCTCCCACGCCTGGTTCCAATGGCTGGCCGGCAACCTGGACCCCATCGCCTACATCGACTGGCTCATGATCAATCTGTGCGGCGAGACGGCCGACAACATGCACGGCAAGAACATGGCCCTGCTACAGATCGGCGGCGCGCCCTTCACGTTCATCACCTGGGACCAGGACCTGCTCTACCAGAGCCAGAACCGCCTGGCGGACCATCTCAGCTTCTACGCCTCCGGCGACGGCGCCGAGTTCGCCGCCACCCGGCCGCCTATGTGGTACAGCGGCGGTCCCTGGCCCTTCACCTTCGAGTGGAACAACCTGCTGCGCGCCGCCATGCAGAACGCCGAATTCAAGGCCCTGCTGCGCGCCCGCGCGGACACGTTGCTCGCCGGCCCCCTCAGCCCCGCGGCCATGCAGACGCGCCTGGACCACCTGGCGACCGATCTGGAAGACGAATGGAACAACCACAGACTGCGCTGGGGACACGGCGCGCACTTCAGCTACTACCGGCAATCCGTTCACAACCAAATCGCCATGCGCCACGCCCAGGTGCCCGGTCTGGTGGCCGACTTCCTGGAGACCTGGGCCCAGCCCCTGGAGATGAGCGCCTTCGCGGCCACCGCCCAGGGCCCGGACGTGCGCTTGAGCTGGCACACGGAACGGGAAGAGGACTGCGCCGGCTACATCCTGGAACGCAGCGAGGACGCGGGCGCCACCTTCCAGATCATCGCCGACCACAACACCGAGCCCGCCCTGGTGGCTACCGGCGGTGTCCTGCTGCCCGCCGACTACGCCTTCACCGACAGCGGCGCCCCCCTGGACCAGTCCCTGGCCTACCGCCTGCGCTGGGTGGACGGCGGCGGGCAATCCCATGGGCTGCCCTGGGTGGAGGAGCTTTTCCCGGACCCCGTCTTCAGCCTGCGCCTGAACGAGTTCATGGCCAGCAACGACACCACCATCAGCGACGCCTTCGGCGAGTTCGATGACTGGCTGGAGCTTCACAACGCCGGCGCGGACACCGTCAGCCTGGCGGGTCTTTTCTTGAGCGACAACCTGGACAACCCCACCAAGTGGGAACTGCCGGCCATGGACCTGGCGCCCGGCGCCTTCTTGCTGGTCTGGTGCGACGAGGACCTCGCGCAGGGGCCCCTGCACGCGGCCTTCAAGCTGAAAGCCGGCGGTGAGGAGTTGGGTCTCTTCGCGCGGCACGACCTGGACTACGCCCCCATCGACACCATCGTCTTCGGCCAGCAGGTGGCGGACGTTTCCTGGGGTCGCAGCAGTGACGGCCATGGTCCATGGGGCCCCTTGGCGCGGCCCACACCGGGCATGAGCAACACGGCCCTCAGCGCGGCGGAAGAAGCGCGCGACACGGCCCTGCGCCTGGAGGCGGCCTGGCCCAACCCCAGCACCGGCGCGGTGAAGATCAGAGGGCGGCTGCCCCATGGGGTCCAGGGCGCCCGGCTGCGCATCTACGATGTGCGCGGAGCTTTGGTGCGGGAACTGGCCACCGACGGAAGCGCCGAGGGTCCGCGGGAGTGGAGCTGGGACGGGAACGACGGCACGGGGCACCGCGTGTCCACGGGGATGTATCTGCTGCGGCTGGAAAGCGCGCGGGGCATCAGCCAGGGGCGGGTGTTGATGGTTCGCTGAGGCAGGCGCCAGGACCGCAACCACAGACGATCCGGGTTCACGGGTTCACGGGTTCACCTGGGTGATCCTGGCGGCACTGGCCTTCGGGAGCATCTTTTGGGAGTGACGAGGAGCATTGGCCAGTCTCGCGACCGGGAGCAAGGAAAAGGAGGCTCCTCTCGTAATCTCGGAGGATTTTTCCATCGGCGGATAAGAGAAAGGCGGCAGGACACCCCGCCGCCTTTCCTATTCGTCTCAGCCGTTCAGGCAGCGGAGAACTACTCCTCCACGTAACCCTGGATGTAGGTGTTGGCGTACTGGAACCAGGGCAGCCGGACCTTGCCCACCACGTGGCCCAAGCCTTCGTGCGCGATCTTGCGGTTCTTGTACTGATCCTCCAACTCGACCACGGTGAAGGCGCCGATCAGGGGCAGGTCCTTCTCCACCAGCAGGTCCAGCATGTAGTCGGCGCCGGGGGCCAGATCCACGATCTCCAGGCTGCATTCGTCACCGATCACGTACCAGGCCATGTCCTCTTCGGAGGGGTTGGCGGCCACGCTGTCGGGCAGGCCCACCCGGGGACGATGCACGATGTTCAGGAAGGCGCTCTTGATGGTCTTCTGAGGATCATCTTCCTTCTCGGGCAGGTAGATGCTGACGGCTTCCTTGTAATCCTTGGTCTTCCAGCCGATCTCCGGCAGAGGAGCGCCGGACATTTCCTGATCGATGGCACCGCTGCGCAGCAGGTGCGGCAGCACGTAGCCCTTGGGCCGGGGAATGCTGTCCTGCACGACGCTGCCGTTGCGCTTGATGCGCTGGATCACCAGGTGCGTGGGCTGCGGGGAGAAGGTCTTCTTCACACCCAGCAGGGCATCCTTCATGCCGGCATAGCTGTTCTCCAGGTCCGGGCCCACCAGGAATTCCAGGAGGTTGCCGTCGCGCACGATGGCCACGTCGCCCTGGACGTACTCCAGTTCGGGGGCGTCGATCTCGAAGAGGAAGCCCACGCTCAGGGTATCACCGCGGGTGATCCGGCGCAGGGAATCGTAGGCGTAGGGATCCACCTCTTCCTCTTTGCTGCAGCCAGCCAGACCGATGAAGGTGACGGCCAGCAAGGCCAGCATCAGGGTGAATACCCAGCGACGCATGGAAGAAACTGCGAACATGTACCAAACCTCCCAGAGGGTTCTTAATTCATCCTGCAGGTGGGATGCAGGACGTTTTTCTTGGAATCCAACCACCGGCGAAACGGTCGACCAGGAATCAACGGGACTCTAACGTCAACCGCAACAGACGTCAACCTCTGCATTGCAACACCATGAAATTGGGGTATGGGAAAGAAAAAAGCAAATGCAAAGGGCTGATTATCCCACCCCGGGCCGCGGCAAAACTCAGGAACTCCCAGGCAGATGCCGCAGGAGCGCCAGCACATCCGGCCAACCGGCGACCGCGCCATCCCACAGGGACTGAAAAATCTCCCAATGGTCGGGCAACAAAACCCCCGCGGAAGAAAAATGGCGGCTGAAGCGGTTGCGGCGTTCGGCCATGGAATAGCCCGGCAGGCCCAGCCGGTGCAAACGGCCGTCCACCGTCACCGCCCACACCACGGCGAAGCTTTCCACCGCCTGACGCGGGATGGCGGCACCCACCAGTTCGCGGCGCGCCCAATCCCGCGCCGTCAGCAATTCATGGTGCAGCAGCCGGCGGGCCGCCGCCTCCCGGAAGGTGCCCCCAATCGGTCCCGCCTCCGTCGGTTCCGCCTCTACGGGCCGGAGCACCGCATCCCAGATTTCCGGCCCCGGCAGCAGCCCCGCGTCGGCAACCGCGCCCTCCAGGAAGTGCGTTTCGGCGCAGAAAAGTTCGCCATGCCAGTTCGGGCCCTCCTGTGGCAGCCCATCCTCCGGCTGCCGACCTTCCCGCTTCCGGCCTTCCGCCAGATGCAACCAGGGCACCGGAGCCTCGCCCACACCCGGCAGATCATCCACCACAAGGGTGAAGGAAAAGAAATGGGCCGCCAGTTCCAAAGAACCGGCGGCCTCCATCAGCAAAGGGCGGATCAGGCCCGCCAACTCCGGATTCAGGGCCTGGCAGTCCAGACGCAGGGTTCCGGATCCGGCGGCCATCAGGCCTCGGCCAGCATGCGGCCGCCGCCCACGGGCTGCAAGCGTGCCGTGAAGTGGCGCAGGGCCGGCGGCTGCCAGACGATCTCCAGGCCGCGCAAGCGCTCGCCCATGGCCATCACGCTGGCGCAGACATCGGCCACGTAATCCAGCTGGGTGTGGGTGTAGACCCGCCGCGGCACGGCCAGACGCACCAATTCCATGGCCGGATGCACCATCTCCCCGGTGTCCGGATCCTTATGCTCGAACATGAGGCTGCCGATCTCCACGGCGCGCACACCACCCTCCAGATAAAGAGCCGCGGCGAAGACCTGGGCGGGGAACTGCTCCTGCGGGATGTGCGGCAAGGCCCGGCGTATGTCCAGATAGACCGCGTGGCCACCGGTGGGGCGGATGAAAGGCACCCCCAGCTTATCCAGACGATCGCCCAGACGGGCCACCTGGCCGATGCGGTAGGCCAGGTAGTCCGGATCCATCACCTCGCGCAGGCCCTGGGCCACCGCGCTCAGGTCACGGCCCGCCAGGCCGCCGTAGGTGGGGAAACCCTCGCGCAGAATCAGCAGGTTGGTGGCGTTCTGGGCCACCTCGTCATCGTTCAGGCACAGGAAGCCGCCGATGTTCACCAAGGCGTCCTTCTTGGCGCTCATGGTGCAGCCATCGCCCAAGCTGAACATCTCGCGGCAGATCTCGTGGATGCTCTTGTCGGCGTAGCCTTCCTCGCGCTGCTGGATGAACCAGGCATTCTCCGCGAAGCGGCAGGCGTCGAAGATCAGGGGCACGCCCATCTCATGGCAGAAGGCGCTGACCTCGCGCGCGTTGGCCATGCTCACGGGCTGGCCGCCGCCGCTGTTGTTGGTGATGGTCAGCATCACGAAGGGGATGCGCTCCCGACCGTACTTCTCGAAGGCGGCGCGCAGCTTGGCCAGGCTCATGTTTCCCTTGAAGGGGGCCTCCAGCATGGGGTTCAGGCCGGAATCCTCCACGCAATCCAGGGCGATGGCGTCCAGATGCTCCACGTTGGCCCGCGTGGTGTCGAAATGGATGTTGTTGGGCACGACCATGCCCTTCTGCACCGTCACGGCAAAGAGCAGACCCTCGGCGGCGCGCCCCTGGTGGGTGGGGATGACGTGCTTGTAGCCGAAGATGTCGCGGATGGTGGCCTCGAAGTCCTGGAAGCTCTTGCTCTGGGCGTAGGCTTCGTCGCCGATCATCATGGCGGCCCACTGCTGGTCGCTCATGGCGCTGGTGCCGCTGTCGGTCAGCAGATCCACGTAGATGGCCTCGCTGGGCACCTTGAACAGGTTGTACCCGGCCTCGCGCAGCAGACGACCCCGCTCGGGCCGGCTGACGCGCTGGATCTTCTCGACGACCTTGATGCGATACGGTTCGAAGGTGTGGTCCATGGAAGGCGCTCCTTGTGCGGGAAAAGGTGAGATTAGACGGGCCAAAAATAGCTCCTGGCCACAGCCCGTACAAGGCGCGTTTTGCGCGTTTCGCGCGCGCCGCGGCGGGCTCATGCCGGCGGTAGATCCTCCGCGACCAGCGGCGAACGCTCCTTGTAAAGGATCAAGGCCGTGTCGGTGGCGCGGGCCAGGGCGCCGTAGTGCTGACGCCAGGATTCGCTGCCCAGACAGAGATAGACCGTGCCGCGGGCGTACATCCCGGCGGGCTGCCCCGCTTCGGCCAGGGTGACCAGGGGCCGGCGTTCCGCGGGCAAGGGCAGCCCCAGGTCCTCCAGGGTGCTCAGCCACCAGGCCTCCCACAGGGGCGTGTCGGCCAGCAGGGCGACGCTCTCCTGCCCCCAATCCTGCAACAGCAGGCGCAGGCGCTGGGCCGCCTGCGGGTGGGCCAGAGGGCCCCGGGCCCAGTCCGCAGCTTCCAGCTGGGAAACGAAATCCGCTAAAGACATCTCGGCCAGGGACCTCTCGGCCAAGGAAAGGCCGAATTCCTGCCGCCAGCGGGCGTAGGAGGGCACCAGTTCCTCCGGCAGCATACCCGGCGTCAGGAAGGCCGCGCCCCCCGAAACAGCCGAGGCCGCATCCGGTCCGGCCACATCCGGGCCCGGGTCCTCATCCCCCAGAACACCCTGGGCCAGAAGGTCCGTGGCCGCGGCCAGGACCTCGCGCACACCCGGCATTTTCAAGCGGGCCAGGGTCTGTTCAGGCAAGGCCAGCCACCCCTGCTGCCGCACGCCCTCGGCCAGGAAATCCAGATCCGAAAGCAACGGCCCCACCAGGCGCAGGCGATCCGGCAGATGCCCCGCCCCCACGTCCATCAGCAGCCGCGCCAGGCATTGGTCCAGGTTGACGGCATAGTCCGCCAGGATGCTACCCTTGTCCGCGCGGGCGATCAAAGGGGTGCGCTCCCGCCTCTCGGGCAGCAGCCCCGCCACGGCCTCCCATAGATCCTGAGCATGGCGCTCGCTGCGTTCCAGGGCCACCACCTCGCTGGCGCGCGGGGTGGTCAGGAAAAGGTTTTCCCAGGATTCCGTGGTGGCCATGTCATCCACCGTCATGAGCAGCTTGTGGTCCCGGCTGGCCTGGGCGATACGGTAGCGGGTGTCCTTCTCGAAACGCTGCACCTCGCACATCAGGACCAGGTTGTCCCCCGTATCGGCCAGATGGCCGGGCAGGTCCAGCGGCACGGGCGGGGTTTCACCGGGTTCCGGAATCCGGATATCCGCCAGCAGGGCCGCCGTGCGGGGGCCCACAGCCTCCAGCAGAACCGCGGCGGCCTGCTCATCGGGGCAGAAGACGGTGATTTCTCCCCGGCGCAAAAAGGCTTCCAGACCCCGCCCCAAAGCCGCGTGCCGGCCGCTGCCCAGAGCCCCACGCAGGATGAGGATGCCGCGCTTGCCGTCGGCTCGGACCAGATTCGCCACCTGCCCGGCCGCCTGCCGGGACGGGTCCGTCCTGGCCGGGCCTTTCCAGAATTGACGCCACACACCCCGGGTCCAGCCGCCGCGACCGGAGCCCGCGGCCGACTCGGCTTCCCCGCCGACCTCATCCCCGGGCCCGGCCCCCACCAGCCCCCGCAGAAGGTTCCAGGCCAGATCCTCCCTGCGCACGGTGGGGCTTTCCGCCAGCGTCAGCAAATCCACCAGATGCAGGCTATCCTGGTCCACGGGTCCCAGCCAGCGCCACAGCCCCAAAGCCGCGCCGGTGCCCAGGAAACGCTTTTCCCCGGGCCCCAGGTCCGTCAGCCCCGTGTCCACCAGGAAGCCGTCCCCGGTCTCGACGGCCCCGCTCATCAGATCCTGAACCCGGCGACGGAAGACTTCCAGCCCCCGCGCCAGTTCCTCCAGCACCTCGTTGGCCGGCCCCCGGCAAGAAAGCAGACGCCGGCCGGCGTGCATGAACCCCCGGCGCGCTTCCCAGCCCAGACGGGCCTCGGGAGCCCCCGCGACCATGCCCAGATAGGCATCCAGGCGCAGCAGATCCTCGGCCTCGGTCTCGGCCGGCGGGTAAGCCAGATCCACCCATGTGGGCAGACCGGGCCGACGCGCGTCCAGCCACAACGGCAACAGCACCGACAGTTGCTCCTGCAGACGCAGCAGCCGATGCTCCAACTCCGCGAAACGCTCGGGAATGATCAGGGCGTGGGTCACTCTGGTATAGGTCGGGTTTTCCAGCTGGCCCGCCGCCGCGCTGAGGCTGTCGCCCGCCAAACGGCCGGCCCAGCGCAAGATGCGCACCCCATGACGGATGGTCTCTTCCGGGGTGCCGGCCAGCATGGCCAGCCACCGCAGAGAAATCAGCTGCCGCGCCGAGACGGTCCCCTGCCCCTCCTTGCCCGCCGGTAGCGGCACACAGGGCAACACCTCTTCCAGGCGCAGGAGCAGTTGCCGCAGCCGTTCCAGGGCCTCGCCGTCACCGGGGAAATCCGTGATCGATTCTCCCAGCACACCGTGCGCCGCCGGGCATTCCGCGCCGGTGGCCTGGCGCAGGTATGCCCACCAAGGGCCGGGCAGCCCCTGGGACTGCAGAACAATCCCCGCGGACGTCTGGTCCAGCAGCACGCGCAACGCCCGGGCCGCCACCTGTTTGCCGGCGGCGGGATCGGGCAGCCATCCTTCCAGACCGCACACCATGATCCAGGTGGGCGGTTTCCGCTTCAGGAATTCCACCAGCTCGGGGTTGGCGAAATCCTCTCGCTGCAGCCACAGAAGCGGGGCCGGGTCGGCGGGGTCGTCCTGGGTGGGCCAGGCGCTCATGCCGGGCACCCAACTGCCGGCCACCATACTGGCGCCCTCGCCCGCGCCCGGCAGTTCCTTGGCCACCACCAGGATCCAGGAAGAAACATCCCCCTGTTCCCACTCGCCCTGCACCTGGGCCACCAGCTGTCGCCAGTAAAGATCGGCGCTGCCCGTGACCAGAACGGGGCTGCCGGCCTGGGGCAGCTTGGCCGCATCCGAGGTGACGGGGACCGACGGGGTTTCTCCGGGATGCTCCGTCACCCACTGCCGTACCGCTTCCAGGACGCCCCGGCTGCACTGTTGGCTGGAGCCGGAACCGGGCAGATCGAAGGTGCCGACTGTCTCAGGAGCCACCTCCCCGGCGGCCAGGGCTCCGGTCCAGGGGACGGTGGCCGAGGGGTCCGCCTGGCGGGGCTTCAACAGGCGCCACCAGCGGGCATCCAGGATTTCCACTTCGTCCCAGGAGCCCGCCAGGTGGGCGGCCAGTTCCAGGCCGCACATGCGACGGCGCCACTCCAGGAACTCGTGCCGATCCCGGTCGGCCTGGGCCCAGGCCGCGGGCGAGTCCTCCAGGGCGATGGGGATCTGGCCCCCTTCCAGACTCCCCAGCACGGGAATCATGAGCACCCGGCGTCCCTCGGCGGGAATTTCCTCCAGGCGACGCCCCTCCCCGGGCGCGGCCCTCTCCGATCCCAGGAAGAACAGATTACGCGGGACCTCGCCCAGCCCGCCGGCGGCCATATCCCGCCAAAAAAGGGCCCCGCTGCCTTCGGCGGGCAAGAGCAGGGTGCCCCCTTCCCCACCATCCAGACGCCGGCGCACATGGGCCAGGGCCCCGGCCAGGGCGGACACCGGCGAGGAGACGGCATCGGGAATCCAGCCCCGGTCCGCCAGCTTCAGACGCGGCGGTCGGCTGTCCGTCAGGACCACGCGATAGGGGGTGCCGTAGACCTGCAACCAGGTGGCCAGCAGGCCCTCCAGTTCGGAGCGCAGCCAGACCGCGCCCGTCAGCAGGCTCAGATGGCGCCGGCCACGGCTGTGCAGCAGGGAGTGCAGGTCATGGATGGCGGCCCCCTGACGCCCCAGCAGACTCCAGTGCACGGCGGCGCTGTCCAGGAAAACCCAGCTGGCTTCGCTGCCCTCGAAAACACCCCAGAGACTGTCCAGACGCTCGGCGTCGCCCAGCAGGCTGTCCACCATGCCGGCCACGAAACCGGCCCGGCGCACCCGCTGGCTGAACTGGGTGGCCCAGCTCTCGCCCCCGGCGGTGGTGTCTTCCAGATGGGGCTCTTCCCGCGGCAGATGGGCCACCGCCTCGGCGTAGCGGGTGTACAGGGGCGGGTCTGCCCCCGGACGTGGCCGCACCTCGCGGAAATCCAGCAGGTCCCCGTTGTGGGATTCCACCAGACGCACCCAGTGGAAAAGGGGCAGCAGACCGGCCAGCGAATCCTGCCCCGCGGTGCCCGTAAGCAGTTGTTCCAGCCACTCCAGGGCCCCGTCCAGGGCGTGCACGCTACCGTCCCGGGGAATCAGCGTGACCGGGCCGATGGCCCCGCCCGCCACCCGGGACAGCCCTTCCAGCCGATCCAGACGGTCCAACACGATGCGCCATTTCTCCCGGCCATCGCCCCAGGCCGCCACCACGCCGGCGGGATCCCCCGTGGCCACGATGGCCAGATCGTTGCGTCCCAGGTCGGGGCGGGCCATGCCCTCGCCTCCGAGGGCATCTCCCTCGGCCGGGCGGCGGCCTTCCGCGCCCCACCCGAAAGGATCGGGCCGGGTCCAGAGCAAGGGCAGGGTCCACGGCTGGAAGGCGCCATCCACCGCGTTGGCCTCGGCGCTGCCGGCGGCCAGGACACCATAGAGCGCGGCAGCGGCCGGATCTCCCCGCCGGGCCAGATGACCGATGCCCGCCCGCAGGCAGGGGTCGGCCTGGGCCAGACGCGAGCGCATGGCCAGCACCAGCAGCCCTGCCACCAGGGCCCCGCCCGCCGGGCCACCGTGCCAGGCCTCGGCCAGATGGCTGTGCCGGGGCGGTTCCAGATGCTGGTGCCCGTGATCCGGATTCCAGCCCGAGCGCCAGGCCGCGGTCTCGCCCATGGCCAGACGCAGCAGGCTGTCCGCCTGCAGGCCCGTCGCGGGCAGGAAGGGTTCCAGCAAAGCCGCCGCGAAGTCCGGCACCGGCCAGGCCGCCGGCGGCTGGGGCCAGGCATCGCCCACGGCCGTCAGGGCCTCGACGCTGCCGGCGATCAGGCGTCCCTCACAAGGTGCCAGGAAGATCATCAAAGCCGTGGGGTCTTCGCCCGGCCGCCAGTAGGCCACATCGCGGGGCTCGTCACGCCACCAGAAGACCACCGCCAACCGGCCATCGGCCTGCCGGTCCAGCGACGCCCAGGCGGGCGAGCCCTGCTGGCCCGGCTCCGGGTCCGGCCGGCGATATCGTATCCGGGCCACGGCCGCGGTGTAGCGGCCGGCCATGGCGCTGCCCGCATCCAGGCCTCCGGGCGGCATGGCGGCCTGAGCCTCGTCGTAGCGGGGCACCTGGAAATGCAGGTCGTCGATATTGCCCAGCAATTCCAGAAGCCGGACCCGCGCCTCGTCCGCCCTTTCGCCGGGTTCGGGGTGCTCCATCAGATACTGGCGGTAGGCGTCCACGCTCTCGGCGGCGCGGCCCAGGAGATGGTCGGCGGTGACGGCCTCGATCCAGCGGCGCTCCTCTTCCAAACGGCCGGTCTCACTGAAGTAGCGAGGATTCAGCAGCTGCAGGCAGACCCGCGCCCACCGCTCCACCTCCTGGCCACCGGTGGGCATGGCGCCCTGCTCCTGGAACGCCACCACCAGTTCTCCGCCCTGGCGCGCCAGCCAGAGGCGGTCTTCCTCGGTCAGCGGCAGATCAGGGCGCACCAACTCCACGTCGAAAGGGCGACCGGTCCGGCGGGCCGTCCGGAAAAGCCCCTTGAGCAGAGGCACACCGCTGGTCGGTTCCCGGCTGAAAAGGCGGCTACGGCCCACCAGGAACAGGGCGTTCGCCAGCAGGGGCTGGTTCCTGTCGGCATCATCCTCGGGGCGCAGTTCGGCCGTGTGCACGGCGCGCCGAACCAGGCGATCTCCCTCCAGCAGGAACCGCTCGCGGAAGGTCTCGCTGTGGCGCTGCCAGCGACCGGCGACCTCCGCGCCGGCCCCCTCTTTCCGGTTGAAGAGCCGCCCCAGGCCATCGCCAAGTTTTTCGGTGAAGAACACGCGCCCGGGAGAGGCTTCCCGCCGCTCGCAGGCCAGCAGGAAAAGCCGCTCCGCTTCCGGGAAGGCTTCCTCGGAAAGATGGAGCTGGGCTTGTTTCAGGAGGTCCCAGTAGGAGCCGGATGTTTGGTCGTTGCGGATCATGGGCGGAATCTACCATGGAAGGTCGGTTCCGGGAAACGGATTTATCGCACGGATTTATCGCACACGGATTTCTTGCCCTACCATGCGCGCAACCCCGACCCCGTGGCGCTCCTTCCAGGACAACCCGCGCTAGCGGGTCAGCACAACCCGCGCCGTGGCCCGCCGACCCCCACGGCGGGCCACGGCCAGATAGGTGCCGGTCGCCGTCAGGCGCCCCCGGTGATCGCGCCCGTCCCAAGTCCAGCGGCCCTCCGTGGTGCCCGGCACCTCGGCCACGCGCCGCCCCCGCAGATCGTAGATGGTGAGCCGCCCGGCGGGCGTATCCGGCGCCGCGGCCCAGTGGAACTGGAACCGCCCGGGCCCCGGATTCGGGTACACGGCCAGCCGGGAAGGGGGCGCGGCCATCACCGGGCTCAAATCCTCGACCACCGGATAAGCCCCGCTGTTGCGCTGATCCCCGCGGGCCAGGGGCCAGAAAGGGCCCCGCAGACCGCGCGGCCGCAGGGGCAGGAAATTCACCCGGGCATCGCGGACCTGGATCAGCTTGAAGGCGTCATCGCCCAGAGGGGCCAGGCCCGCCGCCAAAGCCTGCGGGGGCACTTCTTCGGAACCTCCGGGGGTGGCCGGCGGGCGGAAGGGCAGCACCCGCGCACCGGGCGCGTCCAGGAACCAGCCCGTGGTGGCTCCATCGATGGCCGTCTGCCCGAAGATGGTTTCCCGCCAGCTCAGCCCCCCCAGCAAGGCCGCCTCGCTGCCGGATCCATCCCGGAAATCCCAGGCCAGGGGCTGGGCCAGGACGGTGCTCCGAAACCCCAGCACACCCTGGTCGGTGCGGCCCCGCACCGCCAGATGCGGCAGGCGTTCGCTGAACAGCCCTCCCGCCGCCCACCAACCCGCGCGAGCCAAGAAGTAACCCGCCCGCGCGCCGGAAAGCCCGTTGTCCACCAGCCCCAACACCTCCACCCGCAGGTCCCCGGCGCCGGCCCGACCCGCCACCAGCGGCGGGGTCACCGCCAGCCAGGCGGCGCCACCGGCCGCCGGCAGCACCGTCCCGTCTCCGGGTAGCGGGTGGCCTGCGCCGTCCAGCAGGCGCAGCCGCAACTCCCCCACGGCGGTGTTCAGGGTGGGCAGCGCCATATCCAACCCCTGGTCCCCATCCAGATCCACCAGCACCGGAGGCAACGACAGGCCCTCGCCCAGATCCACCGGCCAGCCCGGCAGATCCAGACCGGCGCTGTCCAGAGCATGCACCCAGCCATCCCGGAAGGCCACCACCAGACGCGCCTCCTCATGGGCCGTCAGCCTGCCCACCGCCGGGGGCAGGGGTTCCTCATGCTCCAGGTCCCGCTGGACACGCAATTGCGGGCCCCAGGCGTAGGCGCGCAGCTGCCCGTGGTCATCCAGGATGGCGGCCCGGCGCTCACCCGACGCCAGTTCCCAGCCCACCACCGGGGTCAAGGGCACATTGAAATCCAGGGCCACCTCGGAGTAGGCCCCCAGGTTGTTGAAGAAGTAGAGGCTGCCGTATTCCGAGGACAGAACGATCTCGTCACCCGGCTGGCCGTCCATGTCCCAGAGTATCGGTTGGCTGAGCCCGCCGTTGCTGGACGAGGCCGTAAAGACGTAGACCGGCCAGCCCGGCACGGACAGGCCCCAACCATCAAAGACGTTCACCGACCGAGCCTGCGGGTCCAGATCCACCAGGGAGGGGATCACCACGGTGGTCCCCGCGGCCTGCGTCAGGCTGCCGTAATTCGGCGCCCCGGTGACGTGCCCCGGCAGGTCGGCTTGGCGCCCCTGCTCCGGAAAGGTGTCCGCCTCCGTCAGACGCAGGACCACCGGGCCGGAACCGGCCACCCGGCGCACCACCAGGAAGGCCCAGCGGGCTTCGACGGCCTCGTGGTGCAGCGATTCGGCAACTCCGCTGCCGCCGGCGTTGGCCCGGGGCACCTGCTCCCCGGCGGGAGAAGAATCCAGATACCGCGGATCGACCAGGGCCAGGTCCACATCCAGCCCCGCGGCGGGCACGGCCTCCAGCAGGTAGCGCACCCCCGGCTGCAGCAGGAGGCGGCGGGCCACCACGATGCGGTTCTCGTCCACGCTGAGGGTGTCGGTCTGCTGGACGCCCGGATACAGGGGACGCATCAGGGCGGAGACGGCGGCATCGGCCCGCAAACGCCCCCAGCCCCTGGCCGCATCCGGCAGATCATGGGGGGCCAGGGCCTGGATGGAGGCGCCGTCTTCGGATTCGGCGTTTTCCACCCGGGCGGCCGTGGCCTTCAGCAGGGCCCGCAGGTTGCGCACCGTGGTCGGGTCCTCGGGCAGCAGCACGCCGTTGTCCTGCAGCACCTCGCCCAGCAGGAAGGCCGCGCCCGCCACATGCGCGGCCGCCAGGCTGGTGCCCTGGCGGGGGCTGTAGGTGTCGTTGGGTTCGTTGTCGGCGCAGGTGATGCGCCCCCCGGAAGGCAGCAGGCCGCCGCCGGGCGCCAGCAGGTCCGGCTTGCCCTGGTCCGGGGCGGCCCGGCCGCTGAAGGCGGAAAGGGCTCCCGCGTCATTCACCGCGCCCACCGTCAGGGCGTCCGGCACCAGGGCCGGATAACCGGGGCCCGTGGTGTCCGGGCCGTGATTCCCCATGGCCACCACCGGCAGCAGGCCCGCGGCCACCAGTTCATTCACCGCGTCGCTGATACCCAGGTCCTGGGACCAGTTCACCGCCGTCAGGACCACCCGGATGCGCAAGGCCTCGCGCTGCTCCAGCGTCCAGGCGCAGGCGGCCAGGAAATCTCCCGCCCAGGTGTGCCAGATCTGGTCGAAATCGTAAAACTTGACCACCGTCAGCCGGGCGCCGGGGCTGACGCCGGCCAGTTCCGGCTCCAGGCGGCCCGATCCCGCCACCACCGAGGCCAGAGCCGTCCCGTGGTAGTGGTAGTCCCAGGGTCCGGCGGCCTCGGGAAAATCGTCCGTCACGTCCTGCCAACCCACCACCCGGTAGCCCGCGAACACGGGCCAGGACCCGGCGCCGGGAGACCAATCGTTGGCATCGCCCACCGCCGGCGGGGGGCCGTCTCGGTTGTCATTGGTGGGATCGCCCAGATCGTTGTGGGCCGTGTCGCAACCCGAATCCAGAATGGCCACGGAAGAAGACCCGTCCTGGCCCAGACGCCAGATTCCTTGCTGCAACTGGCGGCTGCCGACCATGGTCGTGCTGCCGTCCAGGGCCGGTGTGCCGTCGCGGTCCAGGACCACCCGGCCGGCGGGTTTGTGCCTCAGGTAGGCGGCCAGGCCCGGTTCGTCCAGGACCAGAACCCGGACCCCGCCGATGAAGTCCAGATCATGCAGAAGTTCGCAAAAACCGGCCTCGGCGGCCCGTGTTTCCGCCAGCCGCGCCGACGCGCCGCCGGCCCCCAGGCACAGAACCCGCAACCGCCCCGCGTCCCAGACCTTCTGGGCGGGAATGGCCGATCCTTCCCATTCTCCAGGGTCGGCGATACGCAAGGCCGGCGGGGAGGCCAGATCCCGCAACGCCTGCCAGCTGAGCCGCCCCGCCAGCCAGCGGTCCAGGCAGTCCTCCACGCCGTTGCCGTCCCGGTCCAGGAACCGGTCGATGTAGGCGGAACTGGTGGCGGGCGTTCCCTGGGCGCGAACAGCCGCCGCCGGCATCCCCACCAGCACCAGCAACGCCGTCACCAGCAACGCCGACACCGGCAACGGCATGGCGAACCCGGCGCATGGTGAGGATGTCTGCCGACAGGATGGAACCGCGCGAGGGGCCGGGCGGATATGGGGGATTCCGTCGGCCATGTGTCGGGTGCCATCTGTGTGGTCTGTGCGCATGCGGAATCCTCGGATGAACCAACTGACAACCGGAGATGACTCCGGGCGCGGATTCCGTGTCCCGGCGGGGACCACAATCCACGCGACCACGCGGCCTGGGCTTCAGCCCCATGATGGTACAAATTTCGTCGCCAAACAGCAAAGGCCGCGGTCCAAACCGGCTCAGCGCACATCCGGTAGATGCCGCAGGCTGAGCCCCCCGTCCCGGCCGTTCAGCTGGATGACCACCACATCGAAGCGGTACCAAACCGGCCCCCGGGGCGGGTGTTCATGTATCCAGAACCGGGCCGCCTGCCGCATGCGGGACAGCTTCAGGGGCGTGACCCAGGCCTCGGGCGGGGTGCGATTGCGCGCGCCGCGGGTCTTGACCTCCACGAAGGCGATCACCTCGGCGCGGGACGCCACCAGGTCCAGCTCCCCGCCCGGGCGGCGGAAGCCCGTGTCCAGGATCCTGAATCCCTGGGTCTGCAGATAAAGACGGGCCAGGCCCTCACCCAGGCGGCCCTGTTCCTGTGCGGTGGGCATGCCGGCCGCACCCTTCCGGGAGGAAGTCATGGATTCCAGGCATAAAACCGGCAGGCCTGAAGAAATAATCATGCCCACCTGGAAGAGGCGGCCTGATCCCCTTCAGAAAAGGCGCCCCTGGTCCAGCTCGGCAATGGGCCGATAACTGAAACGGTGCAGGGCGCAGGGCCCCAGCCGCTGAAGCGCCGCCCGATGGGCGGCCGAGCCGTACCCCTTGTGGCCGGCGAAACCGTAGCCGGGATAGTGGCGGTCGTAGGCCGTCATGATGCGGTCGCGGAAAACCTTGGCCAGGATGCTGGCCGCGGCGATGGCGGCGCTGCGGCCGTCGCCCTTGGTCACGGCGCGGGCGGGGATGGCGATGTCCGGGGTCTGCAACCCGTCCACCAGGACCAGTTCGGGGCGGGTTCCCAGCTTGGCCAGGCTGCGGCTCATGGCCCGCAGGGTGGCCTGCAGGATGTTGATCCGGTCGATATCCGGGGCGGATACAGCACAAGCGCCCCAGTGCAGGGCGCTTGCGCGGATCTCTTCACAAAGGGCTTCGCGCCGCTTCGCGCTGAGTTTCTTGCTGTCGTCCAGCCCAGCCAGGTCGGCATCATCCGGCAGGATGACGGCGGCGGCCACCACCGGACCGGCCCAGCAACCCCGACCCGCCTCATCGACCCCCGCCAACAGATGGCGGCGATCCCGGCTCTGCTCCCGGTCGAAAAGGACCAGGGGCGACACGGCGGCGGGGTGGCCGGACAAGGGGCTCGCCTGCTACCGGCGGGCCTCGCGGATCCTGGCCTTACGGCCCGTGCGACCCCGCAGGTAGTACAGCTTGGCACGGCGGATGCGGCCCCGCTTCTTGACGGTGATGCTGTCCACGCTGGGGCTCTCCAGGGGGAAGATCCGCTCCACGGCGATCCCGCCGGTGACCTTGCGCACGGTCACGCTGGCCTCCAGGCCGGTGCCGTGCTTGGCGATCACAGCGCCGATGAAGTTCTGGATACGGCTCTTGCCGGCCTCGGTAATACGCACGGCCACGTTGACGGTATCCCCGATCTTGAAGTCGGGAAGGTCATCTCGCAGGCCCTCGGCCCGCATTTGTTCGACGATGTTCATCTCATCCTCCGACCCGGTCGTTCCGGGTACGAATGCCCACCAGCGGGGAACGCTTGCGCGCGACCATGGCTGAGCGTCAATGGTGGCGGCGCCTGCTGCGGCCGCCATCCTGTCAATCGGAATTCCTGTCGCCCGACCGGCCGGAAGAAGATTCCGGCAACAGATCGGGTCGGCGCTCTTGCGTGCGCCTGGCGGCCTCCCGGGCACGCCATTGCTCTATGTTGGCGTGGTGCCCCGAGAGCAAGACCTCGGGCACCCCCAAACCCCGGTATTCCGGCGGCTTGGTATACCATTGACAATCCAGTCCACCCTCGCGGGTGGCGGTGAAGCTGTCGTTCTCCGCGCTGTCCCGGTTGTGCAGGACCCCGTCCAGCCGGCGGACCACCGCATCGGCAATGACCAGGGCCGGCAGCTCGCCACCCGTCAGCACGTAATCCCCGATGGAGATCTCACGCGTGACGACCAGCTCGCGCGCCCGCTCGTCGATGCCCTTGTAGTGGCCGCAGATCAGGATGATTTCACCCTTCTCCCGCAATTCGGCCAGCAGTTCCAGGGTGAGGTCTTCGTTGAAGGTCTCGCCCTGGGGCGTGGTCAGAATCACCGGCGCGGCGGCGTTCTCACGGCAACTTTCCACCGCTTCGACCACCGGCGGAGCCATCATGATCATGCCGGCGCCGCCACCGTAGGCCGTGTCGTCCACCGTGCGGTGCTTGTCCACCGCGAAATCGCGGATATCCACCACCTCGTAGCGCACGTTGCCCTGCCGTTCGGCCCGCCCGGCCATGCTGGTGGCCAGCACCTCCCGCACCATGTCCGGAAACAGCGTCAGGATCTTGATCACCGGCGCTTCAGTCCGCCTGGACATCCTGCAATCCTTCGACATCCAGCAACCCTTCCGGCGGATCGATGACCAGGTCACCCTCCAGGGAGCGGTCATCCCGCACCAGAATGGGCTCCACGGCGGGAATCAGGATCTCCCGCTTCCCGTCCGGAACGACAAGCATGTGCGCGCCGCCCATGAGCCGCACCTCGTCCACGCGGCCGATCTCGTCACCCCCGCGGGTCACGACCCGCCGCCCCAGATACCGGAAGGCCAGGCCTCCGGGCGGGACGGGGAAATCGTCGCGGACGTAACTGCCGCGCATGAAGCCCAGCTCGCGGCCCAGCATGGCCTCGGCCGCCTCACGGCTCTGCACGCCCTCGACCATGAGGGCCACGCAGGAGCGAGCCGGCCGATGCCGCAGAATCTTCACCGGGCTGCCGTCCTGCCACACGGTGTATGGCGAGTCCAGCAACCCATCGAAGTAATCCAGCAACGGGTAAAGCTTCAGCTCACCCTTCAGACCGATGGCTTTGACGATCTCGCCGACGCAGACGAAGTCCTTCATCACTCGACGATTTCCAGGCCGATGCGCTGCTCATCCTGGCTGGTAGCCGCCGTCAACAAGGTCCGCAGAGCGCGGGCGGTCTGCCCGCCCTTGCCGATGACCTTGCCCAGATCTTCGGCGTCGACCTTCACCTGGTAGACCTCACGGTCCGCCTTGCGCACCAGGTCCACGGTCACGTTCTCCGGCTTGTCGACCAGGTTGACCACGATGAAGGAGATGAGTTCCATGACCCTCTCCTGGCCGATGGTCATCTCCTCGTCCTCGGGCAGCACCTCGTGGAGGTCATCGCCGTCCTTCACGGGGAAGTCGTCGTCCCGGGGCCTCAACTTTTCTCTTCCTCGTCAGCCGCGGGGGCTTCTGCGCCCTCTTCACCGGCAGTTTCGGCGGCTTCGGCAGCGGCTTTGGCCTCTTCCTCGGCCTTGGCGGCGGCTTCGGCTTCAGCCTTGGCCTTGGCTTCAGCAGCAGCTTTGGCTTCGGCAGCGGCTTTGGCTTCGGCCTCGGCGGCAGCCTTGGCTTCCGCTTCGGCGGCGGCCTTCGCTTCGGCGATCTTCTTGGCCTCGGCAGCCTCGCGGGCGGCCTCGCGCTTGTCCACGCCGGCCTTCCATTCGGCCATCTTGGCTTCCACTTCGCCCTCGCCCAGGCCCTGCTTGATCAGGGAGTACTTGTAGAGGACGCCCTCGCTGCGCAGCAGACTCTTGGCGGTCTCGCTGACGGTGGCGCCCTTCTGCATCCAGTCGATGATTTCATCGCCGCGCAGTTCGATTTCGTGGGGCTCGGAAAACGGGTTGTAGTAACCCAGGTTGGCCAGGTAGGCGCCATCACGGCGCTTGCGGCTGTCCAGAACGACGAGACGGTAGAAGGGACGCTTCTTGCGGCCCATGCGGGTCAGACGGATTGTCGTAGGCACTATCGACCTCCATTGCGATGGTTTCGCCGGGCGCCCCATGCGCCAAGCGTGCGCGACCGACGGGTTCGTGTCCCGCCGGTCTTTATTGTCGGCCGCCCATCAGGCTTTTGCCGAATTCCTGCAGACCGCCGGCGGCGTTGATCTGTTTCATCATGCGCCGCATGTCGCGATACTGCTTCAAAAGCTTGTTCACCTGCGAGACCGTGGTCCCGCTTCCCCGGGCAATGCGCTTGCGGCGCGACCCGTTGATGATGTCGGGATTCCGACGCTCCTGGAACGTCATGCTCTGGATCATGGCCTCCACCTTGACGAACTGCTTGTCGTCGATCTTGGCCTTGTCCAGCATGTCCCCGCCCATGCCGGGCAGCATCTTCAACATGCCCTTAAGTGATCCCATTTTCTTCATTTGCTGGATCTGCTTGAGAAAGTCCTCAAGCGTGAACTGGCCCTCGGCAAAGCGCCCGGCAAGGTGCTCGGCCTCGTCCAGGTCCATCTTTTCCTCGGCTTGCTCGATGAGCGTCAGCACATCGCCCATGCCCAGGATGCGGCTGGCCATGCGGTCAGGGTGGAAGACTTCCAAATCTTCCAGCTTCTCGCCCACACCCACCAGCTTGATGGGCCGGCCCGTCACTTCCAGCACGCTCAGGGCGGCGCCACCGCGGGCGTCACCGTCCAGCTTGGTCAGCACCGCCCCGTCAAAGCCCACCTGCTCGCCGAACTCGGTGGCCACGTTCACGGCCTCCTGGCCGATCATGGCGTCCAGCACCAGCAGCTTCTCGTCCATCTTGACGGCCTTCTCGATGGCCTTCAACTCATCCATCAGGACGTCGTCGATGTGCAACCGGCCGGCGGTGTCGACGATCATCACGTCGCACTTGTTGTCCTGGGCCTTGCGCAGCCCCATCTTGACGATCTGGCCGGCATTGTCGCGCCCCCGGTCGCTGTGCACGGGCACACCGACACTCTCGCCGATGACATGCAACTGGTCGATGGCCGCCGGGCGGTAGATATCCGCCGCCACCAGCAAGGGGCTGCGCCCCTCTTTCTTCAGCTTACGGGCCAGCTTCCCGCAGAAAGTGGTCTTACCGGAGCCCTGCAGGCCCATGACCATCAACGTGGCGATGCCGCCGTCCTGCGGGATATTCAGATCCGCCGCGTGCCCCCCCAGCAAAGCGGTCAACTCCTCGTTGACCACCTTGACCACCTGCTGCGCCGGCGTGAGGCTTTCCAGAACATCCTGCCCAAGGGCCTTCTCGCGGATGGCCGCCACCAGCTTCTTGGCCACGCCGTAGTTGACGTCGGCCTCCAGCAGAGCCAGACGCACCTCGCGCAGGGCTTCCTTGATGTTGTCCTCGGTCAGGCGATCCTTGCCCGCCAGCTTCTTCATGGTGGCGTCAAGGCGCTTGGTCAATTCCTGGAACACGTTGGTCTCCTGATCCCTGTTCCGGTCCGGCCGACGGGTTCCTTGGCGGCCATGCAGAAAGGCACGTCTGGACGCACCCTGTTCCCAAAGGAAAATCGGGGCGTCTGGCGTGTTTTCTCTTGTTTATTCAATGTCTTGCGCCGGCGCCGGGGGCCCTGCCCCGCAAAGGGAAGGGCCGCATGAACGCCAGGCAGGTAGCAGAACCTAGTCAAAACCCCGCGAAAATGCAAGAAGAACAGGCTTTGCTGCTAAGATGAGCAGCAGCAAATTCATTGTCCGCCCGGTCTCCCCTTCAGCGGCGGAGTGCCGTCACCTCGATAGAGGTCATCGCTCTCGAACACCATGCCATCACAGGGGTATGGGAAAGATAGACACATGGACAAGCGAGACATCACATCCACGGCATGGCATCCACGGCATGGCATCCACGGCATGGCATCCACGACATGGCACGGCCGATCAGCTCCCCTACGAACCACTCAGAAGAGCCACTTTCGGAGCCCGATCTTCAGCCTTGAAGAGCCAGGAGCCGCTGACCAGCACATCCGCCCCCGCGTCCCGGCACAAAGCCCCCGTCTCCCCATTGATCCCCCCATCCACGCTGATCAAGAACTCCAACCCCTGCGCCTGCCGCCGCCGCGCCAGTTCCGCAATCTTATCCACCGCCACGGGATTGAACTTCTGCCCCCCGAAACCCGGCTGCACGCTCATCACCAGCACCAGATCCACCTGATCCAGATAGGGCAGAACCGCTGCCAGATCCGTCCCCGGGTTCAGGCTGAGGCCCCGCTTCATCCCCAGTTCGCCGATCCTCCCCAGGGTGGGCGCGATTTCCGCTTCGGCCTCGACGTGGATCGTCAGCCCGTCGATCCCACTTTTAGCAAAAGGTTCCAAGTACTTGTCCGGCCGCGAAATCATCAGGTGCGCGTCCAGCGGCAGATCGCACAACCGGCGTATGGCCGCGCAGATGAAGGGGCCGAAGGTCAGATTGGGCACGAAGTGCCCATCCATGACATCCAGGTGCAGGGCGTGGGCGCCGGCGGCGACCATGCTCCCCAGGTCGGCTTCCAGGGAGGCGAAATCGGCACTCAGGACCGAGGGGGCCACCCAGGCCCGGCCCTCAGCGGGACGAGGCAACCAGTTCAAGGCGTTCTCCTTTGGCGATGCGCTTGCCCGCAGGCGGGTCCTGCTCCAGAACCGTGTTGGGCTCCACGGCGCCGGTGCGTTCATAGGTGACGGGAGCCAGCACGAAGCCGGCGGCGCTGATGATCTGCCGGGCCCGGTACAGGGATGTGCCGCGCAGGTCGGGCATCCGCACCAATTCCGCCGCGGGCGGGACGGCCACCACCAGATCCACCACCGCGCCCTTGTACAGTTCCTGGCCGGGTTCCGGGCTCTGGTACTGGACCACCGTCTGGGTGGCTCCGGGCTGCCGCAGCTGCAGCACCCGTCCCAGACGATAGTTCTCCCGCTGCAGGGTGATCTCGGCCTGGCGCAGGCCCAGCCCCTTCAGATCCGGCAGGCTGCCGGCGGGCGGGCCGCTGCTGGTGATGACGCTCACGGTTCGCCCGCCGCGGATCCCCTTCTGGGGGGCGGGCACCTGGTCCAGGATCATGCCCTCGGGGATGGTGGGATGGGGCATGCTGCGCCGCACCACCACCTCCAGGTCATCGCGGCGCAGCTGGGTCTCGGCACCGGCCACGGACATGCCGCGGATATCGGGCATGACCACCACCTTGTTCTGGTGAATGATCTGAGGCAGGACCAGGAAATTGATGCCCAGCACGGCCACCCCGCCCAGCACCACCATGCCCACCATCAGCAGCAGGAATTTCCAGAGTTTCAAGGGATCCGTCCTTCTTTTCGGTGGGCCATGTGGCGGCGCCGGTCAGCTCTTGCGCAGGCGGGCCGCAAAGAATCCATCGCCCGGCAGCACGCTTTCACCCAGCAGCGCGCGTTCGCCAGGCAGCGTGCCTTCGTCCAACACCGCGCCTTCGCCCGGCAACCACTGGCGTCGCCAGCGGCCG
>PDQT01000226.1 GCA_002747875.1 bacterium DOLZORAL124_64_63 | reverse complement strand
ATGCGGCTCCAGGCTGCACGTAGCATACAACATGGTCCCGCCCGGGGCCAGCAGATCCGCCGCCGCGTGCGCCAGCTTGCGCAGGATCCGCCCGTTCCGGGCCGGCACGTTCTTGCCCAGTTGCCAGCGGCCGTCCGGATGATGCCGCAGCACCCCGGTGCCGCTGCAGGGGCCGTCCAGCAGCACCACCTCGAAACTGCCGGGGGGAAACGGTGCCGCCAAACCATCCCCCTGGACCACCTCGATGCGCTCATCCCCCAGGCGCGCCACGGTCTGCCGCAGCATCCGCACCCGATGCGGCCGATTGTCCATGGCCACCACCCGTTCCGCCTGGGGCCAGGCGGCCGCCAGCCGGGCCGTCTTGCCGCCCGGCGCGGCGCACATGTCCAGCACCGCCCCCACGGGAGCGGGCACCCCCGCCAGCAGCCAACCGGTGGCCTCCTGCACCGCCGGATCCTGAACGATCAAAGGCGGGTGCCGCCGCAGAGCCTCCGCCAGCAGCGCCCGCGGCGCGCGTTCCCGCAGCATCAGGCAGCGCCCGCCCAGCGCGCCGGCAGTCTCCGCTCCCAGCAGATCCAACCCCAACAGCTTCAAGGCCTCCGCCATGGGCCCCGGATCCGCGGGCCGCAGCACATGAAACGCCGGCCGCACCGCCCCATTGTTGAACGCCAACAAAGCCGCGGTCCGCTCCGGGCCGAACCGTTCCAGCCAGCGCCGCACCAACCACACCGGATGCGAGTGCCACGCGGCCAGATACTCCACGCTGCCCGGCTCCAGCCCCCGGAAAACCTCCGCCAGGGCCTCCGGCCGCACACCGCCTTCATTCCCCGGCTCCAGCAGCCGCCGCATCATGGCCCGCAACACCCCGTTGACGAAGCCCACTTTGCCCTCGCCCACATGCCGGCGGCAAAGCTCGCCCGCCTGATGCAGCACCGCGAAAGGGGGCACCCCGTCCAGGGCCAGAAGCTGATGCAGACTGAGATGGAAAAGGGCCAGCAGGCGGTCATCCGCCGGCAGGCGCCGCACGAACTGCTGCAGGATGTGCTGGTAGCGTCCCCGCCACTGCAGGGTGCCGCGCACCAGTTCGGCCAGGAAAGCCTTGTCCTGACCCGCGGGCGTGCCGTCCAGGGCCCGGTCCAGCAGGGCGTCCAGGCCGGCACCGCCGTAGACCTCGGTCAGGACGCGCAGGGCCCGGCCACGCACCGGTGCGGCGCTCATGAGCAGAAGACGTCGCCGGGCAGGATTTCGAAGCCGCGCAGGAATTCGGCCACGGGCAGGGGGCGTTTGCCGGGGACCTGCAGGCCGGTGAGCATGAGGCTGCCCTCGCCGCAGGCCACCTCCACCCCCTCGGCGCCGACCGAAAGCACGGTGCCCGGCTCCTTGCCCAGCGAAAGCAGGGAATGGGGACGGGCCTGGGTGATCTTCAGGATGCGCTCGCCCAGGAAACTGGTGGTCCCGGGCCAGGGGCTGAGGGCCCGGATCTGGTTGTGCACCGTGACCACGTGGCGGTCCCAGCGCACCGCGCTGAGGGTCTTGGTCAGCTTGGGGGCGTAGACGGCGCCGTCATCGTTCTGGGCCGTGGGCTGAAGCAGGCCGTGGGGCAGCTTGCGCAGGGTGTGGATCAGCAGATCCGCCCCCTGGCCCGCCAGGTTAGCCAGCACCTCGCCCGCCGTCTCTTCCGGGCCGATGGGCACCGAGCGTTGCGCCAGCACCGGGCCCGTGTCCACGCCCTCGTCCATCTGCATGACGGTCACGCCGGTCCAGGTGTCGCCGTGCATCATGGCGAACTGCACCGGCGAGACGCCGCGCCAGCGGGGCAGCAGGCTGGCGTGCACGTTGATGCAGCCGTAGGGCGGGGTGCTCAGCAGGGGGCGGCGCAGGATATGGCCGAAGGCCACGACGACCACGGCGTCCGGCTCGTGGGCCAGGACGGCCTCCGTCACACGGCGGCGATCGCCCTTGCCGAAATCCATGGTGGGCAGGCCGGCCTCGCGGGCGGCGATCTTCACGGCGGTGGGCAGCATCTTGCGGCCGCGGCCGGCCCGGCGGTCGGGTTGGGTGACGACCAGGGGGATCGCGAAACGGTTCTCCACCAGGGCTTGCAGCGTGGGCACCGCGAAATCGGGCGACCCCATGAAGACGATCTTCATTTCCCCCTCCTCAGGGTCCAGAAAACATGGCCCAGCCTCTGCATCAGCAGCTGGGGCCCCAGCAGAGCGCGCCGATAAAACGGTAGACGGTCCACGAAGAGGATCCCGTCCAGGTGGTCCAGCTCGTGCTGGACGATACGGGCCAGCAGGCTCTGCGCGCGCAAGCGATGCGGATGGCCGGTCTCGTCCAGGTACCGGACCACCACCCCGGCCGGCCGTTCCACGTCGGTAAAGAGACCGGGGAAACTGAGGCAGCCTTCCTCGTAGGAAACCCGTGGCCCAAAGAACTCCTGGATCTCGGGATTGATCATGGTGTGTTTATCACGGCCCGCCTCGGCCTCGGGATCGCGGAGGACCAGCACCCGCAGATCCGAGCCCACCTGGGGCGCCGCCAACCCCACCCCGGTGTCCGCCTCCAGCACGCGCCACAGCCGCCGGACCAGTTTCCCCGTTTCCGGGTCCCTCGGTTCAGCCGGACGGCACCGCACCCGCAGGCAACGGTTCCCGTAACGGCGGATGTGGCGGTCGGGATCCAGGGGCGCGCTGCGCTTGCGCCGAGACAACGCTATTCCGCGCCCTCTTGCACCACGCCGCCGATGGCGCTCTTGCTGATCTCCACCTTCACGCCTTCGGCGATGGTGGCGGTGATGCGGTCGCCCTTGACGTCCCGCACGGTGGCGAACAGGCCGCCGTTGGTGACGATCTTGTCGCCGCGCTTGATGGCCTCGATCATGGCCTTGCGCTGATCCGCCTGCTTCTTCTGAGGCCGGATGATCAGGAACCAGAAAACCGCGAACATCAGGATGATGGGGATGAAACCCATGAGGGCCGAACCGCCACCCTCGGCGCCGCCGGGATTGGCCATGGCCAAAACGTTCATGAGGGACATGAGGACTCCTCGTTAAGGGGATGCCCCCGTGGCTCGCGGAGCCAGGGAAGCGTCGGTACTTACCGTGCTAAGAACTTGCCGTGCTAAGATGTGGCCCGGGAGGGGTTCCGGCAAGTTCCAGCTAGCGCGCAGCCCACGCGGCGGGCACCAGGCCGCGGGCCGCCGCGGCCGAGTCCCGTCAGGAGGGCCGTTTTTTCTGGCGCCCCCCCGGCACGCGCCGGCGCACGCCCTCCAGCCGCGCGGCCTCCCCTTCCTGCCAGCGCCGCGTCACCTCCGCGGCGAAGGCCGCGAAACGGTCTTCCTCCAGGGCCCGGCGCACCCCGAGCATCAGCTCCTGGTAGAAATGCAGATTGTGGATGGAGGCCAGGCTGGGACCCAGCAGTTCCTTGGCGGAGAACAGATGCCGGATATAGGCCCGGCTGTGCCGCGCGCACACGGGACAGCCGCATTCCGCGTCGATGGGGCGACTGTCTTCGGCCTGATCCTGGTTCCTGATCACCAGCCGGCCATCGCGCGTCAGGACCGTGCCGGTGCGGGCCATGCGCGTGGGCAGCACGCAATCGAACATGTCGATGCCCGCCGCCACGCCGGCCACGATGTCATCCGGAAATCCGACCCCCATCAGGTAACGGGGCTTGTCGGCCGGCAGCAGGCCGGCGCTCAGCTCGGTGATCTCCCGCATGGCGGTCGTGGGTTCGCCCACACTCAGGCCGCCCACGGCGTAGCCGGGCAGATCCAGGGCCACGATCTCCTCGGCGCTGCGCCGCCGAAGGTCCTCATGCACCCCGCCCTGCATGATGCCGAACAGAACCCGCTCGTAACCCTTCCGGAAGGTGCGCCCCCCGGTGACGTCCCGGCAGCGGTGCAGCCAGCGGGTGGTGCGCTCCAAAGCGGCCGTCACCTCATCCCGGCTCACGCCGTAGGCCGCGCACTGATCGAAGGCCATGATGATGTCGGCCCCGATGTTCAGCTGGGCCTCCATGCTCACCTCGGGACTGAAGAAGTGGCGGCTGCCGTCGAGATGGCTGCGGAAGTGCACACCGTCCTCGGTGATCCGCGTCAGATCCCCCAGGCTGAAGACCTGGAAACCGGCGCTGTCGGTCAGCAAGGCGCCGTCCCAGCCCTGGAACTTGTGCAGGCCCCCCAGGCGGGCGATGAGCTCGTGCCCGGGCCGCAGATACAGATGGTAGGTGTTGCCCAGGATGATGCGCGCGCCCGTTGCCCACACGTTCTCGAAGGTGACGGCCTTGACGCTGCCCACGGTGCCCACGGGCATGAAGACGGGGGTCTCGATGACGCCGTGCCCCGTGACCAGGCGACCGCGGCGGCCGGCGCAATCGGTGGCGGTTTTGTCCCGCTCGAAGCGGAAGGGGGTATCCAGAGGGTGGGTATTCATGGTCATCCTTGGTTGCCGGCCAGGCCGGGCAATATGAGCATGCAGTCACCGTAGCTGTAGAAGCGCAGCCCCGCGTCCACGGCAAAGGTATAGGCCGCGCGCCAGGTCTCTTCCCCCGCCAGGGCCGCCACCAGCATCAGCAGGCTGCTGCCGGGCAGGTGGAAATTCGTCAACAGGCCGTCGACCGCCGTCACCCGATCCGGGGGTTGGATGAAAAGACGGGTCATGCCTTCCACCGACCAGTGCCCGTCCCGACGCCGGGCCCAGCCGGTGAAGAAAGGATCATCATCGGTGGCGTCCGGCGCAAACGTGACGGTGTCCGGGCCATCCGGGCCATCCGGACCGTCCGCGGGCAGGTCCAGCCGGGCCACCGTCTCCAGGACGCGCAAGCTGGTGGTGCCCACGGCCAACACCCGGCCGCCCAGACGCCGCGTCCGGGCGATGGCCGCGGCGCAGGCCGCGTCGTAGCGGAAGAACTCGGGATGCAACCGCCCGCCGGCGATCTGCTGCGGCGTGGGCGGCTGGAAGGTGCCCGGCCCCACATGGAGCTGGACGCGGGCCAAGCCCACGCCGCGCGCCTCCAAGGCGGCCAAGATCGCGGCCGAAAAGTGCAGGCCGGCGGTGGGCGCGGCCACGGAGCCGGCACCGGAAGGATCGGGCCGGTTGAAGACCGTCTGGTAGCGGACCTTGTCCCGCCGCAGACGTTCCGGATCCTCGGCCTCGGCCGCCGCGCGACGGATATAGGGCGGCAAGGGCATCTCCCCCGCCGCCAGGGCCAGGTCGGCGGGATTCTTCTCGCCCTGGACAAGGACCTGGCCGTCCGGGCGCTTCCCCACCACCGTCAGGCTGTCCTGCCCCAGCCGCAGGACGATGCCCTCGCGCAGGCGCCGCGCGGGCCGGGCCATGGCCAGCCAGGTGCGCTCGCCGGTGGGCCGCACCAGCAGCAGTTCCACCTGCCCGCCCGTGTCCCGGCGGATGGCCCGCAGGCGCGCCGGCAGGACCCGGCTGTCGTTCAGAACCAGCAGATCGCCGGGGCGCAGGATCCCGGGCAGTTCCCGGAACACCCGCTCGCCCGCCACGGCCCCGCCCGGCTCCACCAGCAACAGACGCGAATCACCCCGTTCCTCGGGAGGATCCTGAGCGATCAGTTCCTCCGGCAGGGGGAAGTGCCAGCGCGGATCGGCACTCAAAGCAGCTCACCCTGGGCGCCGCCGCCGGCACCGGTCGGGGGTTGCCGCAACCCCAGATGGGCCCAGGCATGGGGCGTGGCTTCACGGCCCCGGCTGGTGCGCTTCAACAGGCCGCTCTGGATCAGGAAGGGCTCCACCACATCTTCCAGGGTGTCGGTCTCCTCGCCCAGGCTCACCGACAGGTTCTGGATCCCCACCGGGCCGCCCCCGAAGTGCTCGATGATCAGCTGCAGGTAGCGCCGGTCCAGGGGCTCCAGCCCCAGCCGGTCCACGCCCAGGCGGGTCAGCCCGGCATCGGCGATTTCGCGGTCGATGATGGTCTTGCCCTCCACCTGGGCGAAATCCCGCACCCGGCGCAGCAGGCGGTTGGCCGCACGCGGGGTGCCGCGGCTGCGGCGGGCTATCTCCAGGGCCCCGCCTTCATCGATCCCGATATTCAGGATCCCCGCGCTGCGCGTCACGATCACCGCCAGATCCTGCGGCGGATAGAAATCCAGGTGGCAGACGATACCGAAGCGGCTGCGCATGGCCGGCGTGATCAGCCCGGCCCGCGTGGTGGCCCCGATCAGCGTGAAAGGTTCCAGCTGCATGTTGAAATGCCGCGCGTTGGGCCCCTTGTCGATGATCAGCTCCACCCGCCAGTCCTCCATGGCGGGGTACAGATGTTCTTCGATGACGCGGCCCAGCCGGTGGATCTCATCGATGAAGATGGCCCGCCGGTCCGTCTGCTCGGTCAGCAGAGCGATCAACTCGGCGCTGTTGGTGAAGGCCGGCCCGCTGGTCAGCCGGATCTCCATCCCCATCTCCGCCGCGACAATCTGGCTCAAGGTGGTCTTGCCCAGTCCCGGCGGCCCGTGCAGCAGCACGTGGTCCAGCACCTCGCCGCGCAGCTTGGCCGCCGCGATGAAGATGCGCAGGTTGGCCTTCAGCTCCTCCTGGCCGATGAACTCGTCCAGGGAACGGGGCCTGAGGCTGATCTCCAGCTCCTCGTCCTGCGGCTGATGGTGGGCGTCGGTCCAGCGGTTGTCGCTCACGGTATTCTCTGTCCTCGCTCCATCGGAAACAATCCGTGGGATGGGTCCTGAATTCGGGGCCATAGATAGCCCATGGTCCGGTTCCGGGAAAGAGCTTTCCCCGCGCGCCAGGCGGGCCTCGTCCCGGCGCTCAGCAAAGGCCTAGGCCCCGCGCAAAGCCGCCCTGACCCAAGCTTCCAGATCTTCGGCCACCTCGGGACGGGCCGTCCGGGCCTTCACCAGCGCCGTCTCCGCCGCGGCCGCCGACAGGCCCATGGCCTGCATGACCGCCAGGGCCTCGCTCAGCCCTCCCGCGGCTTGGGCCGCGGCCCCGCCACCTTCCAGGGCGGTGCCCGCCAGCACGGATTCGGGGATGCGCTGCCCCAGTTCCACCACCAGCCGCTGGGCGCTCTTCTTGCCGATGCCCGGCAGCCGCACCAGGGCCTTCTCGTCCCCGGCCCGCAGGGCCAGGGCGATGTCCCCGGCCGGGGCCTTGCCCAGCATGCCCATGGCCACCTTCGGCCCCACCCCCGAGACGGTGATCAGCAGGCGGAACATCTGCCTTTCTTCCGCATCCAGGAAACCGTACAGGGACCACTGATCCTCCCGCACCGCCAGGTGGGTCCACAGCCGCACCGGTTGCCCCACGGCGGGTAGGCGATCCGCGGCCAGAGCGCTCAACTGCACATCCAGGCCGATGCCCCCGCCCACGGTGATGACCGCCTCGGTCCCCCCCGCAGCCACGATGCCTTCCAGATACGCGATCATCTTCCCCTCCGCTGGGTATGGGTCAGGGCCACGGCCAGGGCGTCGCTCAGGTCCATGGGCGGGGTGTCCTTCAGCCCCAGCAGGCGCATCACCATGTAGCGCACCTGCTCCTTGGCCGCCGCGCCGTTGCCCGTCAGGGCCTGCTTCACCTCGCGGGGCGCGTACTCAGCCACCGGCAGCCCCGCCTCCGCGCCCGTCAGCAGGATCACCCCGCGGGCGTGCCCCAGGATGAGCGAACTGCGCGCGTTCTTGGCGTTGAAAAGATCCTCCACCGCCATGGCGTCCACCGCGTGGTCGGCCAGTACCCCACACAGGGACTCGTGGATCGCCAGCAGGCGCCGAGGCAGGCTCAATCCCTTGTCCGGCCGGATCACGCCGCCGGCCAGGAAACGCGCCACCGGCGTCGTCTCGATGACGCCGTACCCGGTGGCGTGGCTGCCGGGGTCAACACCCAGAATGATCACGACGCTTCCTCCCTGAAGGCTCGTGGCAAACAAGAACGGCGTCCGTCGGGACGCCGTTCTTCTGCTGAACCTCCGCCGGACGCTGCCGCTACTTTACAATCCCGGCGGCGTCTTGGCCAATAAATCGTCGGACCACCAAAGGGTCGCCCCCGTCAGACCGGCACATCCTCCCAGACATCCTCCTGCAGAACCGGTTCTTCCCGGGTGGGCGCCGAGGCTTCCGGTACGGACGCGACCTCCTCCTCGCGAGTCCGGAAGCTGGACACCAGTCCCTGCAGCACCTCCGCCTGGCCCGACAGCTCCTGACCGGCCGAGGCCGTCTCTCGGCTGTTGGCGCTGTTCTTCTGGGTCACCGCGTCGATCTGGCCCAGACCCAAGGTGACTTCTTCAATGGCCTGGGTCTGCTGGCTGTTGGCCTGCGCGATTTCCTCGACCAGGTTGCTGGTCTGCGTGGCGCTCTGGACGATATTCTCCAGGGACTGGGACGTCACGGCCGCCAGGCTGCTGCCGCGTTCCACCTTCTCCAGGCTACCTTCGATCAGTTCGGCCGTCTCACGGGCCGCCTTGGCGCTGCGTCCGGCCAGGTTCCGCACTTCCTCCGCCACCACGGCAAAGCCCTTGCCGTGCTTGCCGGCCCGGGCCGCCTCCACCGCGGCGTTCAGCGCCAGCAGGTTGGTCTGGAAAGCGATGTCGTCAATCACCTTGATGATCTTGGCGATCTCTTCGCTGCTGGCGGCGATTTCCACCATGGCCGTGCTCAGATCCTGCATCTTGCCGACCCCCTGCTGGGCGCTCTCCAGGGTCTCGGAACTCAGGCGATCGGCGGTGGCGGCGCCTTCGGCGTTGCCCTTCAGACGGTTGCTCAACTCGGTCATATTGGCGGTGATCTCCTGCAGGCTGGCCGCCTGCTCCACCGCTCCCTGGCTCAGGCTCAGGCTCGAGTCGTACACTTCCCGGCTACCGGCGCGCACCTGGTTGCTGATTTCCAGAATGCCGTGGATGGTGCTCTGCAGACTGTCGCTCATCTTCTTGAGAGCCTGGCTGAACACGTCGTCTTCACCGTGGGGGTTGACCTCTTCCGTCAGATCGCCGTCGGCAACCTTCTCCAGCACTTTCACCTTCTGGCGCAGGCCCGCCGTCATGTCATTGAGTGCCCGCGACAAGATGGCCACCTCGTCCTTGCCGCTGACCTCCAGTTGATGGTCCAGGTTGCCACGACTCACATGGCCCGCCACATCCACGGCTTTCTTCAGCGGCACGGTGATGCTTTTGACCGCGAACCAGACGGACCCCGCGATGGTCAGCAGCGCCAGAATCGCGACGATCGTGAAATTGCGGATGTTGGCCCGACTGGCGTCCTTGATATGGTCATGGGCGGCCAAGAAATCTTCCATGTAGGCACCGGTGCCGATGGTCCAGCCCCATTCGGGATAATGCACCACGCGGGCCACCTTCGTGCGGGGCTTGCTATGCTTATCATCACTCCAGGAATAGAACTGCTCCACCGGTTGACCGGGGGTCTGACGCGCCTTCCGGATGATCTCCTGGATGACAAGCAGGCCGTCGGCGTCCCGCACATTCCAAAGGTTCGCGCCATCCCGCTTCCCTCCCGCGGACACGACGTAGCGGCCCTCATTGTCTAGGACATAGACATAGCCTTTTTCCCCCACCCGGATGCTCATGATGGCCTCTCGCAGCTCCTGAGAAGCCACCGTGTGAGGATCCACTTCCCCGACGGTACCGCTGACGGCCTGCTGGGCCTGACAGGCGTGATACACGCCCATGGTGATGTGGTCGAGGCTTCCGAAGCCCAGTTGGCTGCATTCCTCCACGGCCAACTCGGTCACATCGGCCTGGAACTTGATGGTCATGCCAAGCAGGATGGCCATGGGGACAGCCGCCATAAGGATGCCACTGATCAGCAGCTTGGCCTTGAGGGAATGGACGCGCAACACGTGAAACCTCCAGAAGGAAGGGGATAGCCCGCAGAACCCTCATCTGATCAGGACTCTACATATTTTCTTTAGGTAAATTTTAAACACAACGACACGGACGACACAAAGAGATGCCCGGTATGCCTTGTCCGAGTTGGTATTAACAAACCACGGTCGCCCGGCACGAGTCCCCCGTTCAGGGCTGCTCACCAACGCAAAGGGCGCCCCCGCAATACGGGAGCGCCCGAACAGAATCCGTGGTGTGGCAGGCCGGCCCGGAAAAACCGGGCCGAAGGCTAGAGGCTTTCCTCGATCCTGGCCATCACCTCGTCGTCAATGTCGAAATTGGCGTAGACATTGGAGACATCGTCCAGATCATCCATGTGGTTGATCAACTTCATGAGCGTCAGCGCTTCCTTCTCCTCCACCTTGCAAAGGGTGTTGGGAATCTGCTGCAACTCGCTGCTGCTGACGGGCAGGCCGGCGTCCGTCAGGGCACCGGTCACGGTGTTCAGGTCCTCCATCGCCGTGGTCACGGTGATGAGGTCCCCATCCTGCTCGATATCCTCCGCGCCGGCCTCGATGGCCGCCTCTTCCACGGCATCCATCTCACAGGCGGCCCCGTCCAGAACGATGACCCCCTTGCGGTCGAAGATGTAGCTGACGCAGCCGTTGGACCCGAGGTTGCCGTTGTACTTGCTGAAGCAGTGGCGCACCTCGCTGGTGGTCCGGTTCTTGTTGTCCGTCTGGCACTCCACCAGAACAGCCACGCCACCGGGCCCATAGCCCTCGTAATTCACTTCGTCGATGACCATGCCCTCGATCTCACCGGTGCCACGCTTGATGGCCTTCTCGATGGTGTCGTTGGGCATGTTCGAACCGCGGGCCGTGGTGATGGCCGAACGCAGGCGCGGATTGGATTCCGCATCGCCGCCGCCCTGACGGGCGGCGACGGTGATTTCCCGAATCAGGCGCGTGAACACCTTGGCCCGCTTGGCATCCTGCGCGCCCTTGCGGTGCTTGATGTTCGCCCATTTGGAATGTCCAGCCATGTTTCCCTTACTCCTCTTCGGTGGCCTCGGCCTGGTACTCGTCGATCAGGCGCTTCTGGACATCGCCCGGAACCTCGGCGTAATGCGAGAACTCCATGGTGAAGGTGCCCGTGCCCTGGGTGAAGGAACGCAACGCCGTGGCGTATTGGTACAGTTCATCCTCGGGGATGTTGGCCGTGACAACCTGGTAGGCACCCTCGGCATCGCTGCCCTGGATGGCCCCGCGACGGGTGCTCACGTCACCCATCACATCGCCCATGTAGGCCTGCGGCACCACGATGCGCACCTTCATGATGGGCTCCAGGATGACCGGGCGCAGCTTGGCGCTCTCCTCGGCCACGGCACCCTTGAGGGCCTTGGCCGCCGCCATCTTGAAGGCCGCCTCGCTGGAGTCCACGTTGTGGTAGCTGCCGAAGAAGAGCGCACACTTGACGTCCACCATCTCGTAGCCGGCCACCAGCCCCTTGGCCAGGGTCTCGCGGCAGCCCTTCTCCACGGCGGGGATGAACTTGCCGGGCACCACGCCACCGACGATCTCGTCGGCGAACTCGAAGCCCTCGCCCCGCGGCATGGGCTCGATGCGCAGATGCACATCACCGAACTGGCCGCGGCCACCACTCTGCTTCTTGTGGCGCCCCTGCTTCTCGCAGGTGCCCCTGATGGTTTCCTTGAAGTCGATGCGGGGACGGCGGCGCTCCACCTCCACCCCGGTCTGCTTCTTCAGCTTCTCCAGGATGTAGTTGGTGTGCATCTCGCCCTGGGTGGCCAGCAGGGTCTGGGCCAGGTGCGGCTGCTGGATCAACGCGAAGGTGGGGTCCTCTTCGCGGATCTTGTTCAGGCCCGCGGCCATCTTGTCTTCCTCACCACTGGTCACGGGACTGATGGCGTCGGCGCTGGTGGGCACGGGATACTGTGTGGGCGCCAGAGCGAACTCCACACCGTTGGTCAGGGTGGTGCCGATCTGCGTGTTCTTCAGCTTGGCCGCCAGGACGATATCCCCGGGGCCGGCCGCGTCGATCTTTTCCTTGCTCTTGCCCAGGGTCACGCTCAGCTGGCCCATGCGCTCGCTGCTGCGGCCATCACTGCATTTGAAGTTCTCGCCGCTCTTGATGGTGCCGCTGAAAACACGCAGCCAGGTGACATCCCCGCCCTGCGCCTCGTACTGGCGTTTGAAGGCGAAAGCCACGGCCGGGCCGTCAGCCGCGGGCGTGAAGGTGGCCTCGTCCTCGGTGCCGGGCACCAGCCCCACCATCTCGCTCTGGGTCCGGCTGTTGGCGCTGGGCACCAGGTCCACGAAGGTCTGCAACAAGGTGGGCACGCCCACCTCGCTCTCGGCGTCGGTGAAGAGAATGGGGAAGACGGTACCTTCGCTGGTGCCCTTCTTCAGGCCAAAGATGATGTCCTCGTCGCTGAGGGTCAGCTCTTCCAGATATTTCTCCGTCAGGTCGTCGTCGGCGTTGGCCGCGGCGTCCATGAGCATCTCCCGGGCTTCTTCCACATCATCGGCCATGTCGGCGGGAATCTCGATCTCCGCCCGGTGGTGGCCCTCCACCTTGTAGGCCTTCATGGTGATCAGGTCGATGACCCCGGAGAAGGACTCACCCACGCCGATGGGCAGCTGCAGAGGCGCGGCCCCATCCACGCGATCCTTCAGACCGTTGAGAGTCTCCCGCCAGTCGGCCTGCTCCTTGTGCATGCGGTTGACGACGATGAAGGTGCTCAGCCGGGTCTTGCGCAACATGTTCCAGAGGTTCTCGCTGGCCACCTCGAAACCACCGTCGGCCTTGACGACAAAGACAAGGCCCTCGACCACGCGGGCGATGCTGTAGACGTCACCGCGGAAATCATCCACACCGGGAGTGTCGATGATGTTGACCTTGACCCCATCCACCTCCGTCCAGGCCATGCTGGCGGAGATCGTCTCTTTCTTCTCGATTTCCTCTTCGAAGTAATCGAAAACGGAACTGCCGTCATCGACGTTGCCGCGACGCCCCACCTTGTCGGTCACGTGCAGCATGGCGTCCGCCAGAGCGGTTTTCCCGACCCCGTGGGGTCCCACCAGGGCAATGTTCCGGATTTTTTCCATGGGATAGGTTTTCAACGATCGTCCTCCCGCGTAGAAGGGGCTTGGGGTTCCTGCCGCAAAAAGCCGCCGGGCTGGCCGGTCGGTACCGTCTGCGGGCTATGCTTCGGCGACTCCGGGAATAATAGGCGTCTCAGAGCCGACAAAACCACGGGAGGGCCGGTTTTCTGGATGAAAAAGAATGGTAATAGGCAACAAGGGACCTGTCAACCGGTCCACAGGCCCGTGCCACCGATCCGCCCCGCCCCGCAAACCCCGCCGCCCCGCCTCGCCCCCGGCACGGTGGGCCGGCTCCCGAGGGGGAAAGTTCTGGACAGAAAAACCCGGGGCCATTACCGTTATTGAGTCTCGGTAATCCGGCCTCGGCCGGTGGCAAGGACGCTTTTCGCGAAAAGCCCCTTTCCCCGCCCCCGTTCGGAACCGTCGTGGCCCCACCGACATTCCAATCGCCGGATGCACGGCGCCCCTTTCAGCGCTTCGGCATCCAGTAGAGGTGTATTGATGAAGATTGCCCTGAGCACCGCCTTGTCCTTACTCCTGTTGCTGAACTTCGGCCCGGCCCTGTCCCAGGACGAGCCGGCCCAGGAAGAAGGAGCCCCCGCACCGGAAAGCGCGGCCCTGGAAGCCGCTGAAGAAGATCTGTTGGAGTACTCCGATTACATGGCCAAGGCCTACGCGCTGACGCCCTATTTCGGGAATTTCTCCGGTGCCACCTACCTGGAAAACCAGCGTCTGAGCGACCGTACCGTCCTGACCCAGGGCGCGGGCGACATCATCGGGTACGACGGCGAGGTCCTGACGGTGAGCCAGGACGTGGACCACTACGATGCCGCCATCAAGAAAATTGAATCCGGCCCCGCTTTCGGCATACGTTTCGCCATCTACGCCAACAAGGACTTCCACCTGGACCTGATAGGTGGCTACGCCACGGGCAAGGCCGTCACCTCCATGCTCTACACCCCCGACCCGGACAACCGCGACATCTATGAACGTCGGATTGTGGACGAGGATGACGGCTACTCCCTGGTCAAGGGCGGTGTCCACCTTGGCTACGATGCCCACACCGCCGCCTTCTGGGGCTTCACCCCCAAACTGGGCTTCGGCCTCGGCGGTCTGATCAACCGCTACACCGTCCTGGCGGACAAGGGCGCTCTCTATCTGGAGGGTAATTTCGGTCTGCAGAAACCCCTCTTCAAGAATCTGGATCTCATCGCCCAGGCGGACCTGACAACCTTCGCCTACGAGGTGGATGAGTTGGGCTACTCCAACATGGTCAACTACGTGACCTACTCCATCGGCCTGAGCTACTTCATTGACGTGATCCCCAACGACGTGAAGACCCGATATCAGGCAGAGTTGGAGGCGCGCGAGGAGCGCTAGCCCAAGCGTCCGGACGATCGGTTCAGCGCTATCGGGTAGAAAAACCGCCGGAGCCCCAAAAGAAACCGCCGGAGCCCTTGGAGGCCCCGGCGGTTTTTTTAGCGGCAGAAAGCCGGTCACTTTTTCTTGGTGACCTTCTTCTTTGCCGTGGCTTTCTTTGTCACCTTTTTCTTGGTGACCTTTTTGGCGACCTTCTTCTTCGTCGCGGCCTTCTTCGTCACCTTTTTCTTGGTGACCTTTTTGGTGACCTTCTTCTTCGTCGCGGCCTTCTTCGTCACCTTTTTCTTGGCGACCTTTTTGGCGACCTTCTTCTTCGTCGCGGCCTTCTTCGTCACCTTTTTCTTGGCGACCTTTTTGGCGACCTTCTTCTTCGTCGCGGCCTTCTTTGTCACCTTTTTCTTAGTGACCTTTTTGGTGACTTTCTTCTTCGTTGCGGCCTTCTTCGTCACCTTTTTCTTGGCGACTTTTTTGGTGACCTTCTTTTTCGCCGCGGCCTTCTTCGTCACCTTTTTCTTGGCGACTTTTTTCTTGGTCACCTTCTTCTTGGTCACCTTCTTCTTGGTCACCTTCTTCTTGGTTGTCTTCTTGGTCGGCCCAGCGGCCATTAATGCTCTTCTCTCCTCCATACGGGACCTCACTTTGGTCAGAGTTCCTACGGTCACCCGGACCCCGCACCCAAATGGGTTCCGAGCAAAACCTCCTGTCTTGGGAGTTCATTCTGCATGCACATGGTTTATGGCCAGTGGATGCAGACGCATTATTTGAGCCCCCCCGAAAGAGTGTCAACAAAAAGGTTGTGCCGTGGAAATTGTTGATGCCTCAAAACGACCGTGCCCGGTCACTCCTGATCGGGCGCGGCTAGCCGGCACATTCAGGTGCATCCCACCTAATTTGAGTTGGTAGTCACCAAATAAACTCTAAAACGCATACTTCAAGGCATGCCGCCGATTGACCGGCAACGCCACCGTATCGATCTCTCCTCCGTAGTATTCCTTCCAACGTGGCGGCATCTCCACATGCTCAGGAAAAAGCCGCCACTCCAGGATCTCCTCAACCGTCAAAGGATGGTCCAGCAACCCCAGTAGCATTGCCGGTGTGGGACTACCGCGCTGCTTCACCGATATCCCCTTCATCCCATTCATCCAGACCATGAAACTTAGTGTACGCACCGCCATGGCATTGCGCCGTTT
>PDQT01000125.1 GCA_002747875.1 bacterium DOLZORAL124_64_63 | reverse complement strand
AGGGCCTGCAGGTGTCGGTAGCGGTTTTCTTCCAGGGCGATTTCGTATTCCCGCGGGTCGATACGGGCCAGCAACTGATTGCGGCGCACCTTGTCTCCGTCCCGCACCAGGACCTGGGTCAGCTGGCCGCCCACCTTGGTCCTGACCTCCAGGCTGCGGGGGGTGCGGATGGCCCCGTCGGCAAAGACCGGCAGCACCAGGTTGCCCCGCGCGACCGCGCCCACATTGACCCGGATGGCCTTTTCCTTCTTGGGCTTTTTGGGCTTCTGGTCCTGCTTGTCGCCGGTGGTGGCGGTGGTGTCCGCGGCGGAGGAATCGGTGGTGTCGCCGTCGCCCTTGTCCAGGCAACCGCCCAGCATGGTCAGAACACCCAGCAGCAGAAGAGCACGGCGAAAACGGGGAGAATGCAAATTCATGTCCAGCCTTTCGCGGATAAGTAAGGCGTTCTAGATCTCCAATTCGAAACAGATCACTTCCAGCGGATCCACCTCATCGGCTGATTCGGCGGCGGCGTTCATCTGGTTCAGGAAGGCATCCAGGGCGCCGGTGACCACGATGAGCTTGCCGTCCGGCATGATCATGGCCGCGTCGCGATTGCGGTCGAAGTGGCCTTCCAGGGCCACCTGCTTCTGGTAGACGCCATCGGGCCCGAAAACATCCAGCAGGGCCCAGGTGCCTTCCGGCAGCTGGGAGTCTTGCACGGCGGGGGCGATCCACACCCGTCCGTCCCGCGTGACCGTCAGGTTGCCGATGGCGGGTTCGGTCTTCAGGATGGTCTTATCCTGCAGGGGCCTGGGGTGGTACTTGGCCACCGCGTCGATGATCAACTCGGCCGTTTTCTTCTGCCGGGCGGTCCGCTTGGGGGCCTGAAATTCCCGGTTGACGATCATCTCCACGTTGCCCTCCAGGTCCATGACCTGGTAGCTGTACCGATCTCGGTCCACAGCCATGTACAGCCGATCATTTCCGTCAGTATCCATGCGCTGCCATATGAAGTCCATATCCTTTTCGCTCAGCGTGAACTGGGGGTAGTCGATGACGTGCTGCTTGGCGGCCAGGGTGTTGAGCAGATTGCCCTCGCGATCGCAATGGGCCAGGAAGTAGTTCTGGTTGCTGATGCCGTTGCTGGTGAATTCCATGCGGATGCCGCCCAGAAGCAGCCCCTTGCTGGTGGCCAGACCCCGGATGAGAACCCCGAAGGGCATGGGCTGGCCGTCCTTGCGCAGTTGGGTGGTGCCGGCGGCCACATTGTCGGGGGTTATGCTGATCACCTTGCCGGGGAAGCCCGTCAGGCAGTTGATGTTGCCGTCCGGGGTGAGGAACATGTCGCTGGGTTGGCGCATCTCCCCGGGGCCTTCGCCCTCGCGGCCCACCGTGATGATGAACTCTCCGTCGGGGCTGAAGATGTGGGCTTCGCTGAGCTGACCGTCCAAGATGTAGAAGCGCCCCTCGGCGTCCTGGGTCACACGCGCGATGGTGCCGAAGAAAACATCGTCGTCTTCACCGCCAAGGCGCCACAGCTCTTTCAGCTGGGCCTTGACCAGTCCCTGAGCCGGTTTCGGCCCGTTGTTGACGATGTTTTGGGCGGCGGCGGGAAAGGCCGCCAGCAGCAGAGCGGTGACCAGCAGCAGAACGGTGGTACGGGGCGTCGGCATGGTGTCTCCTTCAAGGGGTCTGGGACGGAACGATCATGTCCAGGAGAGGGGCCTTTCATGGGCCGGTTCTCCTGTCCGGTCCGTCCTCCTACGATGTCCCAGGCCCGGAGGTTGCGTCTTTTCCGGCAAGGGGATTCAGGCAACGGACTTCCGGCAACGGGCCTCAGGGGGCTTCCTCGGCCCAAAGGACCACGCGATCCGCGGCCTGCGTCAGGCTCAGCCCGCCCTTGATCTTCTCGACATCGCCCAGATTGTACCCGCCCTGGCGCAAAGCGGAAAACAGCGTCCTGGCCTGCCCCCCCAGTTCCGTCTCCTGATAGAAATCCAGCCACCGCAGAGGAGGGGCCTGGTCAGCGCCCGCTTGGAACCGAGCCCGCAGGGCGGCTTCCTGCTCTCCGGGCCAAGGGGCCAGGCGGGAGCCCGCCAACACCAAGCCGCCCTCCGCCCGCAGGTGTCCCCGGGATACCAGATCCAGCAGGGAATCCGCGCCGCTGTTCATGCCGGCCACCAGCACCCCGTCCGCCGCGAAAAAGCGCCTCGTCCAGTCCAGCAACTGTTCCAGGTTGGTGGTGCGCGACGCCAGAGGGCTGCCGGCCGTGGCGGCGGTCAGCACGAAGACGGGAAAATCCTGCCGCTCGGCCGGTACGGTGGCGTTGGGCAATTCCCCGAAGCGATAGAAACGCTGCATGCGGTCGGCCATGCGGACCTCGATACCCGGCGTGTCGGCGCTGATGACCACCGGCCGCAGACCGGCGGCCTGCCGGTATCCGGCGGGTAGGAACAGGAGCACCGGCTCCGGCCCCTGGGGGGAGGGCCAGGCCGCGCGGAAAATCCCGCTTTCAGGGAGGATGCTCCCGTGAACCGCAGCCGCGCCCAGGAAGGTCTCCAGTTCGAGCAGGGTGGTGGTCAGGCTCCCGGGGTGCCGGCGTTGGGGCAGGTTGCGCGCGGCCTCGGCCACCGTCTCCAGGTAGTATTGTCCGGTGGTCTGCTGCAACGCGGGCAAAGAGGCGATGCGCTCCTCGCAGTCCGCCCGCCAGCCGGCTCCCAGGTTCAACACCAGGCTGCTCCAGGTCAACGCCTGACCCGAGGGCATCTCCACATCCACTTTCAGCAGATAGGGCCCCCGGTCCAGGGCCGAAAAGTCCGCCTGTCTGGTGAGCACGTTACGCCCTTTCCGAAAATCCACCCGCGTGGGCACCGGTCCTGAGGCCAGCACGGATCTCTGCTGGGCATCCAGAAAATCCATCTTCAGCACTCCCGATCCGGCCTCTTGGGCCAGAATGACCACATCCAGGGGCAGGGTTCCGCCCTCGACCAGGCTGTGGCCCGTCCGGCCCAGCAGGGCCTCGCCCACCGGCGATCCGGCGGTGAAACGCAGCGGCACGAATCGATGATGCGCGCGCACCGTCGAGAAAGCGGCAGGATCGGTCAGCCAACTGATGACCGGCCCGCGGTTCACCGCTCGGACCGAGAGGTTGAAGCCCAGGACAGGATCGACCAGCGGGTGGAAGGGCCGGATGGTCTGCCAGGTGATCTTTCCTTTCAGGCGCACATCCCAGCCGTCGCCTGGCTGATCCAGGATGGGAGCCAACTCCTGAACGGGCTGCCAGCCCAGCACATGGCCTCCGTAAAGGGCCCCCGCGCCCGCGTTTTTGTGGCGTCCCAAAGCCACGTGGAAGGTGTTGGCGCTTTCGAAGGCCGAACTCCCGTCGGGCACGGCCACGGTCAGGAACAGGCCGGGACCACCCACCCAGGGGGGCTGGGCGGGGCCCCGCAGGCCTCGGGCCGCCTCTCCCCGTAAAAGAACTTCATATACCAGGTCATTCCTTTCCCAGCGCAGACGGAAGCGGGCCTCTTCTCCCAGATTTTGCCATGGGGTCCAGGAGTTTTCCTCGAGATCCAGGCCTTTTTCCGCGCTCAGCAGGGTCATGCGGCTGTCGTGCACCATGACCAGCTCCTGAAAGGCGGGGCTGGCAACTACCGTGGCCAGATCCGGATCCCGGGCCGCAAAACGGAAATCGTCGAAACCGGCCTGGGCCGCCGCTTTCAGCTTCTGCAAGGCCTGGTCCTGCTGATCGGCCAGGGCTTTGGCGCAGGCCTCGTTGTAGAGCTGGCGGGGGGATTGGGCCAGGGAAGGCAGGGGCAGAAGCAACAAGACGAGCAACAGGATCCGCATGATCACCTTTCTGGAAAGTGGTAGGGCCGCAGGAGACTGTCTACACCGGTTGGCATGATCATTATCCGTGTCTCCGTCAGGGGACGCCTGGGGAGAGCAGAGAGCACCCGGCAGAACACCCGGCAGAGTAGTCCGGCAGAGGGGGGTGGCTTTTGGGACCGCGATCTGGTAAGATGCTCCCAACCCGCACCGGCTGTTGCTGTTGCTCATCTGTTGTCGACCTCCAGGACCGGAAGCGGGCATTGCCGCTGTTCGCCTTCCAGGGAGGTCGTCATGGCCATCATACCTTTCCACATTGTCGACGCTTTCGCAACGCATCCGTTTACCGGGAATCCGGCTGCCATTATCCCGAACGCCTCCAGTCTGACCGAGGTGGAGATGCTCCAGATCACCGATGAGCTGTCCATGGAGGCGGCCTTCGTGCTGCCGCCCACCACGCCGGGCGCCGATGTGCGCCTGCGTTTCTTCACGCGGCGCCTGGAGGCCAATCTGAGCGGCCACGCCGCCGTGGCGGCCTTCGTCTCGCTGGCGGACCGGGGCTTTTACCGGCCCGGTCACGAGACGGTGGCCATCGGCCTGGAAACAGGGGTGGGGGTCCTGCCGGTGAAGCTGCGCAACATCGCGGACGGGCATATCCAGGTCACGCTGGAAATGCCGCCGCCTCGCTTCGGGGAACCGGTGCCCGCCACGGAGGTGGCCACGGCCCTGGGGGTGGATCCGGACATGCTGCACCTGGGCGAGCAGGGACCCCAGCGTGTTTCTTGCGGTTTCGACCAGATCATCGTGCCCGTGGGGATCCGCGAGGTCATCCGGGGCAGCTTCCAAGATGCCGTGGCCATCGGCCGGCTCACGGATCGGCGCGGGGTGGGGGGGCTGACCCTTTTCTGCCCCAACACGCACCGCGGCGACGCCGATTTCCATTGCCGCTTCTTCCAGCCCAAGATGGGCCATTACGAGGATGTGGCCAGCGGGACCAGTCTGGCCGCCATGTCGGCCTATGTTGTGCGCAACGGTATCCTGCCGGCGGCCCGATCGACGACGATCACCACCGAGCAGGGGCACAGCCTGGGCCGGCCCACCATGGCGGAACTGCAGGTGCAGTCCGACAGCGGCGGCATCCGGCGCATCACCCTGACGGGGACCGGCCGGGTGGTCATGCGCGGCTCTTTCCATTTCTCCCGCAAGATGCGGGCGGCGGCCTATTGACCCGGGCTACAGCAGGGCCAATTCCGCGGTATCCCTGGCGATCATCACCTCTTCGTTGGTGGGGATGATCATGATCTTCACCCGAGAGTTCATCTTGGAGATGATGCTCTCGTCATGGCGGGTGGCGTTCTTGAAGGGATCCAGGATGGCCCCGATGACCTCAAGCCCCTGGCAGGCCCATTCGCGCACCAGGGAAGCGTGCTCACCCACGCCGGCGGTGAAGATGATGGCGTCCACCCGGCCCAGGGCCACGGCGTAGGCGCCGATGTACTTGCGGATGTGGTAGCCGTAGACCTCCAGGGCCAGGCGGGCACGGTCGTTGCCGTTGGCGTACTCCCGCTCCACGTCACGCAGGTCGCTGCTGATGCCGCTGATGCCCAGCATGCCGCTTTCCTTGTTCAGGATCTTCTCCACACCGGCCAGGTTCTTGTCCAGGGTGCGGCTCAGGAAGCCCACCAGGGCGGGGTCGATATCCCCGCTGCGGGTGCCCATCATCAGGCCTTCCAGCGGGGTCAGGCCCATGCTGGTGTCGATGCTCTGCCCGTTCTGGACCGCGGCCACGGACGCGCCGTTGCCCAGGTGGCAGGTGATGAGGTTCAGTTCCTGAGGCTGGCATTCCAGCAGCTCGGCCGCGCGCAGGGTCACGTAGCGGTGGCTGGTGCCGTGGAACCCGTAACGCCGGATGCCGTGCTCCTGATACAACTCGTAGGGGATGGGGTAGATGTAGGCGCGGTCCGGCATCGTCTGGTGGAAGGCGGTGTCGAAGACGCCCACCATGGGGGTGTCCGGCATGACCTTCATGGCCGCCCGGATACCGGTGATGTTGGCCGGATTGTGCAGCGGAGCCAGCGAGACGCATTCCTCCAGAGCATCGATGACGCCCTGGGTGATGGGCACCGAGCCGCTGTACTTCTCGCCGGCGTGCACCACGCGGTGCCCCACGGCGTGGACTTCGCTCATGTCGCCGATCACGCCGTGCTCGGGATCGACCAGGGCCTGCAGAACCAGCTCGATGGCCCGGGCATGGTCCTCGATGGGCAGAGTTTCGCTGAATTTGTCGGCACCGGGGCGTTCCAGGGTGTGGATGCCGTCCTGCATACCGATGCGCTCCACCAGCCCCTTGGCCAGGAGAGTCTCCTCGGTCATATCCAGCAACTGGTACTTCAGAGAGCTGCTGCCACAGTTGATCACCAGGACGTTCTTCATGACCTCAAACCTTCATCTTCCTTAAATCAGAGGCACTGCAGGGCCGTGATGGCCACCACGTTGACGATGTCTTCAGCACTGCAACCCCGGCTCAGGTCGTTGACGCCGCGGGCCATGCCTTGCAACACCGGACCCACGGTCTCGGCTCCGGCCAGACGCTGCACCAGCTTGTAGCCGATGTTGCCGGCGTCCAGGTCCGGGAAAATGATGACGTTGGCCTGGCCGGCCACGGGGCTCTGGGGCGCTTTGGATCGGCCGATGGCCGGCACCAGGGCGGCATCCAGCTGCAGGGGGCCGTCCACCACCAGGTCCGGGGCCTTTTCCTTCACCAGGCGGGTGGCCTCGACAACCTTGTCCACGTCCGGCCCGGAACCGCTGCCCAGGGTGCTGTAGCTGAGCATGGCCACCTTGGGCTCGAAGCCGCACAGGGCCCGGGCGGTGGCGGCGGTGTCGATGGCGATGTCGGCCAACTGCGCGGCATCGGGCTGGGGATTCACGGCGCAGTCGCCGAAGACGATGCGGCCGGCATCGCCGAAGCTCCACTCGGGCTTGACCATGACGAAGCAGCTGGAGACGATGTTGGTGCCCTCGGCCATGCCCACGATCTGGAATCCGGCCCGCAACACGTTGCCGGTGCTGTTGACGGCGCCGGCCACCATGCCGTCGGCCCTGCCCTTGCGCACCAGCATGGCGCCGAAGAACAGGGGATCGGCCATGATCTGGGCGGCCTCTTCCTCGGTCATGCCCTTGTGCTTGCGCATCTCATGGTATTCCCGCACGAAATCCGGGCGGTCGGCGCTCTGAGCGGGATCGATGACGGTCAAACCGGCATCGGCCAGCCCGGCTTTCCGCAACGCGTCACCGACGCTGTCCGCGTCCCCAAGCAGGATGATGGAGGCGAAACCCTCCCGGGTCACTTGGCCGGCGGCCTCGATCATGCGTTCATCGAGGGCCTCGGGCAGGATGATGGTTTTCCGCTTTTCCGCCGCTTTGGCGCGCAGACTCTGCACGAAATCCATGGTCTTGTTCTCCTGAAAATGTTCTCAACCTCAAGGTGACATCGGCAAAGGTTGTTCCGACAAGGGCGGGTGTCAACGCCCTATCCCGGTTAAATGATCATTTTCGGATAAAAACGCCTTCTCCGGTAGGGAGGGCGTGAGGACGGCGTTCCGGGCGGACGGGCTTCAGTCCCGGTCGGTCAGTTTTTGCAGGTTCACCTCGCCGTTTGCGTGCATGGTGCTCAGCAGGTCCGACAGCTTGAAGCTGCTCCAGAAGTCCTGCATGCGGGTGCTCAGCAGTTCCCAGATGCTGCGGGTCAGGCAATCGCTCGAGCGGTCGCAAATGTCCGGCTCGATCACGCAACCCACCAGGGACGTGTGGCTGTCCAGGGCGGTGATGATTTCCCAGAGGGTGATGTCTTCCGGCGCGCGGGCCAGCAAGTAGCCGCCGCGGACCCCCTTGCGGCTGATGATCAATCCCGCTTTGCGCAAGGTGCCGACCACCTGCTCGAGGTATTTGCCGCTGATTTCCTGGCTTTCGCTGATGGCGCTGATGGGGACGGGCTGATCTCCGTAGCTGTCGGCGATCTGGAGAATGGCACGCAAGCCATAGCGCACCTTGGTGTTGACTTTCATCCTCTGGTTCTCTCCCTGGTGAGGTTGAGCCCCTCGGCGGCAAGGGAAGTGACACCCATGGTACCTACCATTCCTAACACGAATTCCATCGCCAAGCAAATGTCTTCAGCGGTCCCACACGGGGCCTGCCGCCTATTTGACGATCTCCTTCACATCCTTGACCAGCAGGCCGTTGAGGTGCAGCGGCAGGGTGGTGGCCCGTTTGCGGTCGATGTCTTTGTAGACCCGTTCCACCTGCACCGTCTCCAAACCCATTTCGGCGGCCGCGTTGTCCGCGCTGACCCCATGGTTCTTGGCCCACAGCAGCAGATCGAGCTCGGCATAGGGCAGCACGAAATAGAACTCGTCCTGGCCCTGCGCCAGGCTGTAGGTGTCGGTGGTGGGGGTGCTGTCGCAGATGGTGTCGGGCAGGCCCAGGTGCCGGGCCATGGCGTAGACCTGCGTCTTGTAAAGGTGGGCGATGGGTTTCACGTCCGCGGCCCCGTCGCCGTTCTTCACGAAGAAGCCCTGATCGTATTCCAGACGGTTGGGGGTGCCGGTGACCGCGTAGTTCAGGCGATCGGCGTGGTAGTACTCCAGGGTTTTGCGGATGCGCTGTTTGAAATTGGTGGCCGCCACGATTTCCAGATAGGCCCGCAGCGGGAGGCGTTCGGTGAACATCTCGCCCTGGGGGTCCTGCACCACCACGCGGTAGAAGTTCATGCGATCGCTGTCCAGCAGGTTGTCGGGCAGGACGATCTTGCTCTTCCAGCCCTCTCCGAAGTGGGGGAACACGCTGCGCACGGCGGCATCATAGCGCTCGTAGCAGCCGATGGCGGCCAGGGTGGGCTGGATGTTCTCCACCGTGTACTGAATACCCAGGTGTTCGGCCAGTTGCCGGCCCAGATCTTTGCTGGCGTCGCTGCTGTCCCGCTCGGGCATCAGCAGGCCGAAAACCCTTTGGGCCCCGAAAGCGCGCACGGCCAGACCGGCGCAGCAACTGCTGTCGATGCCCCCGCTGATGGCCACCACGGCACCGCGGCGCATCAGCTTCTTGACCACCAAGTTGCGCCATTCGGTGCAGATTTCCCGGGCTTCGGTTTCCAGATCGATATTCAAAACGTCACGGTTGAACACGCCGCGTTCCTTCCTGTTGGTCTGGTGCTGGTCCTTGTGAAGAAAGAACAGGATAAAGCAATACTTGGGGTTTCGTCCACGCCAGATGAGACCCTGAGCCAGTTTTGTGGCCAGGTCGGGGGTCTCTGTCTATCGTGTGGCAAATTTTCCTGGCAAAGAAATGAGGCAAGCATGAACAGAGAAGAAAAACGAGCCTTCATCAGCAGCCTGCCCCTGGCCGACATCCATCGCCATTTCGATGGCTCCATTCGCCCGGAGACTCTCTGGGAATTCTCCGAGACATACTACAGCGCCGTCCCGGGCCTGGATTTCGAGAATTTTTGCCACTACCTCAGCTGGGACGACAGCCTGGACAACAGTCTACTGGATTACCTGGACAAGTTCCACGTGCCTCTGCAGTATACCCAGTTCTACGACAACATCCGCCGCATCAGCTACGAACTGGCCGAGGACGCCTACAACGACGGCATTCGCCTGCTGGAACTGCGGATCAACCCTTTGATCCATCGCCGGGCGGGGCTGACCAATCGCCAGGTGCTGGCGGCCACCCGCAAGGGTTTCAGCGATTTCGGGAAGAAGCACCCCGATTTCCGGGTGGGCATCATCGTGATCGCCATGCGCAACCACGGCGGCAACATGGCCCGCATCCTGTTAAGAGAGATCCTGGGTGAGAAAGAGGATTTCCACAACGGCGTCGGCGTGGTCGGGTTCGATATCGCGGGCCATGAGGCGCCGTTTCCGCCCATCCTCTTCAAGGATGCCTATGCCTTGGCCACCAAGATGGGTCTCAAGAAGACGGCCCACGCCGGGGAGAGCGAAGGCCCGGAGCGCATCTGGGAGGCCCTGGACTACCTGGGGCCGGACCGCATCGGCCACGGCACCAGCGCCGGTCGGGATCCGGAGCTGATCAGGCGCCTGGCCCGTGACGGGGTCTACCTGGAGGTGTGCCTGTCGTCCAACATTCAGACCGGGGCGGTGGATGAGCTGAAGAACCACCCGTTGCCCAGATTCCTGGAGGCGGGGGTGAAGGTTGCTCTGTGCACGGACAACCCCACGGTTTCCAGCACCACCCTCTCGCGGGAATATCTGCTGGCCATGGAGCTGTTCGGACTGAGCGAAAACGATGTCCGGCAGCTGGCGAAAATGAGTGCCGAAGGGACTTTCCTTGCCGAAGGCTGCCATTTCGGTTTTCCTGAGAAGGGTGCCGGAGCCTGAACTGAAGCGGGGCCTGGAGTGGAGCGGGACCTGGATTGACAATGTCGGAGGGCTACGCTACGTTGACCCTCCTTTTTTCACGGAGCGGACATCTACGGGAGATGAATAAATGAAAAAGCGTTTGAAGAGGATTGCCATCCTGACCGGTGGCGGCGATGTGCCTGGCCTGAACAATGCCATGAAACAGGTGGTGCACCGGGCCAAGAAGGCCGGCCTGGAAGTCTATGGCTTCCGCACCGGCTGGGGTGGTCTGCTGCGCTATGAGGCGGACAAGGGCCTGAAGGGCAACCAGAAATGGGTCACCGCCCTGGAATATGACGACGTGCGGACCATCGACCGTACCGGCGGCACCTTCCTGCACACCAGCCGCACCAATCCGGCCAAGGTGCGCGAGCAGGACATGCCCGCACATCTCAAGAAAAAGGGTCAGAAATACCCTGTGGACACCACCGACACGGTGGTCGCCAACCTGGAAAGCCTGGAAATCGACGCGCTCATCCCCATCGGCGGTGACGACACCCTCAGCTACGCCGCGCGCCTGAACCAAGCCGGCTACCCCCAGATCGCCATTCCCAAGACCATGGACAACGATGTCTACGGGACGGATTACTGTATCGGCTTCGGGACGGCCATCACGCGCAGCGTGCAGGCCCTCAACGACCTGCGCACGCCCATCGGCAGCCATGAGCGCATCGGCCTGGTGGAACTTTTCGGGCGCAACAGCGGCGAGACCAGCCTCATCGCCAGCTATCTGGCCAACGTGGACCGGGCCCTCATCTCCGAGGTGCCCTTCGATGTGGAGAAGCTGGCCGAGCTGATCGACCGGGACAAATCCCGCAACCCCAGCAAGTACGCCATGATGACCATCAGCGAGGGCGCCATGCCCCTTGGCGGTCAGGTCATGGAATCCGGCGAGGCCGATGCCTACGGCCACAGGAAGCTGGGTGGCGTCGGCCAGTGGGTGGCGAAGCGGGTCAAGGAGCTGACGGGGCACAAGGTCACCTTCCAGCAACTGGGATACCTGATGCGCTGCGGCGCTCCCGACGCCCTGGACCGCATGGTGGCCATGAACTTCGGCAACCTGGCCATGGACATGCTTCTGGATGGGGCCAGCGGTCTGATGACCGCCCTGCAGGACGGCAAGTACACCACCGTCGGGCTGAATTCCGTCATCGAGGGCGTCAAACGGGTTGACGTGGAGCGTTTCTACGACAAGGATGGATACCGCCCCGTCATCAGACGGGTCCAGTCGTTGCCCATGTTCTTGAAATAGAAAGCAAAGGTTTGACGGACGGCATGCACCCTTCCCGCCTGATCCGCATCTTGCTGGCCGTGGCCTTGTTGGCCACGGCCGGTGTGCTCATGCAGGGCTATACCACCGACGACACCTACATCCATCTGCGGTACGCGCAGAACCTGATCGATCGTGGCGAGTTCAGCTTCAACCCCGGACAGCAGAGCTACGGCGCCACCAGTCCCCTGTGGATTTTCATCCTGGCCATCTTTTTGAAGCTGGGCTTGGCACCCTTCACCGCGGCCTGGCTGGCCGGCGTCCTCAGCGGCTTGTTGCTGTTGCTGTTGCTGGACGCCATGCTGGAGCGCATGACCTTCCCCACAGGCTGGAAGCCGGCAATTCTGCTGCTGGCCGCGGGGGATGTGTGGTTCGTGCGTTGGACCTTCTCGGGCATGGAAACGCCGTTGGCGACGGCTTTGCTGTTGTTGCTGCTGTGGCCTTTGGTTTCCGGTCGGGGCCCGGAGCGGGCAGCCCTGTGGCCGCGTTACCTGGCCTGGGGCGTGGCGGCCGGTCTGGCCGGCCTGGTGCGGCCGGAATTCGTCATTCTGGCGCCGTTGGCTTTGCCCTGGCTCCTGGGATTCGAGTATGCCCGCGCCGGCCGTCGTGGCGGGGCACGGCTCTTTCGTCCCCTGCTGGCGGCCCTTTCGGGCTGGATGCTGGTGCTGGGCCCGTGGTTCTGCTACGCCTACCTGACCTTCGGGCGGGTCACACCCGGCACCGCGGCGGCCAAGAGCAGCGGCATGCTGCCCTCGCCAACGGCGATGGGGGAGTACCTGTTCATGGGCATCAAGCCCTTGGCCACCACCCAGGGCCTGCTCTGGGTGGGTCTGGTGATCCTGGGCATGCGGTTTGTGATCCGCAAGAACCGGAACATGTCCACCCTTTGGACGGAACTGGGCCGCGCGGACGATGCCTCCGCTGGTGGGGGCCGGACAACCCACGCCCCGGGCCAGGACAGTCGGGGCGCATTGGACAGTTGGGGTGCATGGGACAGCTGGGCCGTCAGGGGGCCCCTCTTTCTGGTGGGGATCGCCTTGACCTGGAGCCTGGTGCTGCTGGGCGGGTACGCCGTCAAGCAGGTGTGGATGATTTCCCGCTACATCAGCCCCCTGGCGCCGGTTCTGCTGCTGGCCCTGGGGGTCATGGCGGCCTGGTTGACCGACGGGCAATCCCAGGAGGGGCGAGGTCATCGGGCGGAAGGTGATCGGGCGGAAGGTCGTTGGGCGAGCCGCGGCGTGCTCCTGGGCGTGGTGCTGCTCACCCTGCTGGGCAACGCCTGGATTTTTGGAGATCGGGTGGTGCCCCACGCCCGAAAATTCCCCGCCGGGGTGCGCGCCTGTTATCTGGGCATGGGAGAATGGCTCAGCCGGAACACCGAGCCCGACGCGGTGGTGGCGGCTCTGGACATCGGCGCGGTGGGCTACGCCAGCGAGCGCCGCGTGCTGGATCTGATGGGGTTGGTCAGCCCGGAGATCCTGGCCGTGGGCGCGGAGATGGGCTTCCCCGAGATGGTCGCTTCCGGGGCCTGGGTCCATGTGCCGGAAGCCACCAGCGGTCGCACCGCGGACTACTTCGTGGATCGGGCCGAGGGTCCGCCGCGCTGGGTGGACCGGGTGGTGGACGGCGTGCGCTTCGAACTGCTGGACACCTGTATCCTGGAGGGCGTGGGGCTGCGTGAATCCCAGCCCTGGACGGTGGCCCTTTACCGTCTGGTCTCGGTGGAGAGCAGGGTCAGCGATTCGGCCGGCGGATAGTCCTCCACTTCTTCCCGTTTGATGATCAGCAGGCTCACGTCGTCCTCGAAGGGGCGGCCTTGGCCGAATTCCCGCACCGCGGCCAGCACATCGTCCACGATGGCGCGGGCATTCTTGTGGCGGGTGGCCCGCAACACCTGGATCAGGCCCTCGCGGCCGAATTCTTCGGGCGGCTGGCTGCTGTCCGGATCCTGCAAATCGTCGTCGGGCTTGTGGCGCTCGGTCACACCGTCGCTGAAGATGGCCAGGACCTCGCCGGGCCTCAGGTTCAGGTAGCCACGTCGGTAGATGGCATCCGGCAGGGGTCCCAGCACCGGCCCGGAGCTTTTCAACTCGAAAACCCGGCCGTCCCGGGCCAGCAGCAGGGGCGGCACATGACCCCCATTGACGTAGGTCATGTTGCCGGCGCTCTCCAGTTCTCCGTAAAAAACCGAGATGAAGCGGCTGGCCAGCCCGCTGCGGTGGATCACCCGGTTCAGCCGTGAGACGGTGCCGGTGATCTTCTCACCCTCGGCCATGCCCATGCGCATGCCGATGACCACGTCACGGGCCTGCAGGGCCGCCGGCAGGCCATGGCCGCTGGCGTCGGCCAGGAGCACGCCCAGGACGCCGGCCTCCACGGGCTGCAGATCGTAGACGTCGCCACCCACTTCCTCGGCGGGGAGGCTGACCGCGGCGATGTCGTATCCCTCGAATTCGCAGGGCCCGGTGGGCAGCAGGGATTGCTGGATGGTGCGGGCCTGGCGCATCTGATCGGCCAGGGCCTGTTCGCGCAACTTGATGCCCACCGAGGCGCGCAGGGTCTCCAGCAGCACCCGCAGGTCGTCCTCGCTGCCGTGGTGGCGGATGCCCAGGCTCAGGATGTAGCTGGGGTCGCGCCCGATGAGGATGGCGGCGGAGTCCATATCCGAGAACTGGGCTTCCACCTGGGGGTTGAAGCCGGGGCTGTCCGGGGAGGTGATCCACAGCCGGCGGCGCATGATGTCCTGGACCGGCTGGTAGCTTTTGCTGACGGTCTTGCCGGTGATCCCGGGGCCGTGGCCGCTGATGCTCTTGATGAGCTGAAAATTCTTCTCCCGCTCCTTGTAAAGGCGGCCGCTGACAACCCCCAAGCTGGCGGTGTCGTCGCTTTCCACCAGCAGGTGCAAGATGTCGCCGAGGACTTGCTCGTCGTGGCCGCCGCCGCTGTTGTCGACGGTGTCGAGCAGGCGCTCGATGGTGCGGTACAGTTTCTTCTGCATACCGATCCTGGGGTTCGGGTTCCGGATGTCTTGACTCTGTCATGATCCTTCAAGGCGGGTGCGGGCGCAAGGTGCATCCTTTGGGGCCCGGGTTATTCATGAAGGAGGGGCATGGGGTGGTTTTAGCGGATTGTCGTAGTTCTTTTATGGATGCTACGGGTTTGGGGGGTATCTGGGGGAGGGGGCTGCGGAGGGGCTTTGCTGGAGTTGGAGCGGGTATTGGTGGTTTTTTTGTGGTATCGGGTGCCCGCCGGCGGGTAGTTTTGGGGGGCGAGGGCTGGTTTGTGGGGTTTTGGTATGGAAATAATTGATTTTTGGACAATGTTTTACTGGCGCTTTTTGTCTTTGTTTTGTATATTGAGTTTATCACTCCTCCCGCCCACTTATGCCAGAGATTGCCGAGGCCTGCCATGAGTATTATTGCTGTTGATTCTTTTGTTCCTGATCAGTCTGCCGCCGAAGTTAGCGCTTGTTTGAAAAGGGCCGTGCGGGCCATGGACCAGGCGCGGCACTGTGCCGTTTTGTGGTTCAAGGAGATCGTGGAGAGGGAGCTTTATAAGGAACTGGGATATGGCTCCGTTTATCAGTATGCCGCCGTGGAG
>PDQT01000243.1 GCA_002747875.1 bacterium DOLZORAL124_64_63 | reverse complement strand
TGGGACGACCAATGGTTTCCAAGGCGATCCCGGTGGCATCCACGGTGTGCACCTGGGTGGCATCCACGCCCAGCTTGCCGGCGGTATGCTCCACGCTCTCGGTGGTGTTCACCACAAAGACGGTTTCCCGGTCCACGCCCGCGCTGCAGCCGGCGGCGGAAGAATCCATCAACGTAGGATCCAAGATGATCACGATACCCGGTTTCTCGATCATGCAATGCCGGCGAATGGGGGTTTCCGAGATCCGGGTGTAGCCGCGCATGGGAGCGCCGCGCCGTTCAGGACCGTACTCGGGAAAACCCTGACCGAACATGCCCTTGGTGAGCACGGCCTCGGCCAGAAACATGGCGGCCGTCTTGGCCCCCTGTCCGCCCCGCGCATGCCAGCGGATTTCAACCATCTGACCTGCCATCTAACCAACTCCTTTTGTGGAAAAAAAAACGTGCGGGGTATAAGATTCACCACCCCGTCGACGCCCAACATAGTGCGCCGGCGGGCCGATAACAAGAGAAACCCAAACACCCTTTGGTAGTGAAAATCACTATCATTACAACAGGTTATGCGATTTGAACTTAGTCCGAGCCGCCCTGTTTGCGCCTAAACGATAACCGATGGAGGAAGCCATGGCCACCCCCAGCCGCACTTTTCCGATGACCCTGGCCGGCGCGCCCAGCACCTACGTCCTGGGGCCCTTGGGAGGCTTGGAGTTGGCGCGTTTCGTGACAGCCGGCACGCCCCTCTGCATCATCGACGAAACGGTGGCCCGGATGCACCCCCGCTGGCTGGAGCCGATCCGGCAAGGCTGTTCCGGCGCGGCACCCCGCGTCCTGAAGCTGCCGGGCGGAGAAGGAACCAAGACCCTCGCCCAGTTGGGCCGGGTTTATGAATGGCTGGCCGACAGCGCCCTGCCGCGGGATGGGACCCTGGTGGGCATCGGCGGCGGAACCATCCTGGATCTGGTCGGCCTCGCGGCCAGCACCTGGCGACGAGGCGTGAACCTGGTGGCCATCCCCACCACCCTGCTGGCCATGGTGGACGCCGCCATCGGCGGCAAGACGGCCATCAACGCCGCCGGCCTCAAGAACCCCGTGGGCACCTTCCACCCCGCCCGTGGCATCCTGGCCGATGTCCGCTTCCTGAGCACCCTGGCGGCCCGCGACTGGCGCGACGGCCTGGCCGAGATGATCAAGACCGCCGTCATCGGTGCCCCCGACCTTTTCCAGGAGATGGTGGACCGGCGTGAGGATCTACGCCGCGCCATCGGCACCGCCGCGCACGACAGGACCGACGCCGGCATCCTGGGCGCCCTGCCCTGGGCGGACTGGGTGGCCCGATCCGCGGCCGTGAAGGTGGATATCGTCAATAAGGATTTCCGCGAGGGCGGCCTGCGCAAAGCCCTGAACCTGGGCCACACCCTGGGGCACGTCCTGGAAGCCCACAGCCACGGCACGGACCGGCCTCTGAGCCACGGCCAGGCCGTCAGCATCGGCCTGGCCGTGGTCGCCCGCATCAGTGCCGGGCGCGGTCTCTTCCCCGTGGAAGAAGCCCTCGGTCTGATCGACCTGCTGCAGTGCTGCGGCCTGCCTATCACCTGGCCCGCACCGCCCGCCGCAGAACTGGACCGCCTTCTGGCCGGCGACAAGAAGGGCAGCGCCCGCGATGGTCTGTGCTGGGTTCTGCCCCTGCGCCTGGGCCGGGTGGATGTCTCCGCCCGCATCGGCACCGACGAGATCCTGCACTGGCTGGAGTAGCCCCGCCGACCCGGCCGGTCCCGTCGGAGGTGGCTATTTCGCCAGAACCATCTTCACCGTTCTGTCGCCATCGGCCGAGGAAAGCCGCGCGAAATAAACCCCCGCCGCCGCGTCCCGGCCATGCTTGTCCCGGCCGTTCCAGACCACATCATGGCTTCCGGCCTCCAGCTGACCGGAGACCAGCTCGCGCACCATGTGGCCGCGCATGTCGTACACCCGCAAAGAGACCTGCCCGGTGCGGGGCAAATCGAAGCGGACCCGGGTCGTGGGATTGAAGGGATTGGGTACCACACCGGTGATGGCCAACGCCCGCGGAGCTTCCCCGACGGAACTGGTCCCGCCACCGCCACCGGAATCCACACGCTGGCTGTAACCGCCGCTGTGGCCAGCGTCATCGATGGCCGCCACCAGGTAGTAGCAGTCGTGGGGCGGCGTATCCACGAAGGCGGTGCCGGGGTGGTCCACCATGGCCACGGCCAGGTTCGGCGCGGGAACGAAGACCGCGGCGCTGTCCCGATACACGACGTAGTGGCTGATGTTCTCCTCTGGGGAGGCATCCCAGCTCACACGCACCTGTCCGCCACCCAGGTCCGTCACGGCGGCGCCGGTCACGTAAGCGGGCGCCACGAAGTCCGCGCCGGGGCCGCCCAGGGGGCCCATGTCGGCCCGGGAGCCGTCCGGATCCAGATAAGCGGCGTCCTGCTGTCCCGCGTCCACGCAGGGGGAGAACTGGGCCAGCCCCAGGTCGCCGGCGGCCAGATCCACGAAGAGAGGATCCAGGCTGAGATCACCCGGACCGTCGGAGTTGCCCATGTAGTTGGCGGGCGTGTTGTTCCAGACGTTGTTGTGGGCGATACTGATTTCCACGCCACCCGCCAGAATGCCGTATCCTTCGTTACCGATGACGATGTTGTTGCGCACCACCAGAGCACCTTCACCCAAGCAGACCAGCCCACCGGCGTTGCCCGCCTGGTTACCGTCGCAGAGATTGTTCTCCACCACACCGGAGACGCCGGTACCCATGAAGCCGCCACCCATGTTCGCGCCGGTGTTGCCCGTGAAACGCGAGTTGCGCACCGTAACCGCACCGTTGGCACAGCCCGCGCCGGCGCAACTACCGCTGGTGACGCTGTTGCCGCTGATCAGGCAACCGTCCAAACTCAGAGAGCCTTCAGAGACCAGGACACCGCCACCATCACTGTAGCTGTTGTTCCCGCTGACGGTCACATGGCTGAGCCGGACATCGGCCCCCTGCCCGAACAGGCCGCCGCCACGGTTGGCCAGCATGCTACCGGAAATCGCGCCACCGTTCATGATGAGGGTGCTGTTCTCCACGTGCATGGTCCCGCCGGTGTTGGCCATGAGGCCATCGGTCAGCTGGTTGCCCTCGAAGACGCAGTTCTCCAGCGTCACCTGAGCCCCCCCGAAGGCCGCCAGGGCCCCACCCTTCTGGGCGGTGTTGCCCTGGAAATAGCAATCCCGCAGGGTGGGCGCGCCTCCCAGCGCGATCACGGCCCCGCCGTAACCCACCTGACCGGTGGGATGGGCGGTGTTATCGATGAAACGGCAGTTCCGGATGCTGGGCGAGGCGTTGCTGATGTACAAGGCGCCGCCATGTTGGCCCCCCACCGGCTCGCCGGACAAGCCGCCGTTGCAATCCTGGAAGGTGATGCCATCCACAACTCCCTTCTGTCCACTGCCGGACAGGATGCGCACAGCCGTCTGGAAGGACTGGATCCGCGTCTCGTAGGTCTCGACATCGCGGGTGCTGAAGTCGCTGCTGTAACCGCCCAGCAGCGCCACGGGCCCGGAGAGGACCATGTTGCCTCTGTACTGACCGCCGGCCACCAGCACGGAATCCGCACCGGTGCAGGCCAGCAAGGCATCCTGGATGTCGTGCGCGGCCGTCTGCGGAGTGGTGTAGGGAGCGGTGTTGCTGCCCGCGGCCGAGACGTAGCGTATGGCGTGGCCCAGGATGCGGATCCTGCTGGAGGTCATGCCGTAGCCTTCCTCGGTGCCGGTGCTGGGGCACACCACCAGGCTGGCGAAATCGGAGCTCATGTTGGGCACGGTCCACAGGTAGCTGCCGTCGTTGGGCACGTCTTCGGCAATCAAGATGTCGTGGCAGTGGCCATCCAATCCCAACCAGAGATCCACCGTGGGCACGGCTTGGCCGCTGGTCAGCCACTGCAAGTTGAATTCCTCGTTGGCCAGCAGTTCCGCGCCTTCGATACCGCCGGTGATGGTGAAGCTGGTGGGGGGCGCCACATACTGTAGCTGGGTCACGTTGTTGCCGGTGGCCGCGGACCCGTATTTCACATAGGCGTAGCCTCCTTCGCCGAAATCCGAGCCCCAGCTGTTCTTGATGATCCAAGCACCATCCTCATTGCAGGCGCGGTCGTCGTAACCGACGATCAGCACCAGATGATTCACCCAATTACCGTACTCCTCGAAACAACCGCCGCTATAGCTTTCGAACAGATCGGTGCCGGCGATACCAGTGCACACCGGGCCATTCTGCAAAGCCAGCTTGATCTGCTGCACGTCGTTGCTGATGTAGTTGTAATCCGTGATGTAACCGTACTTCTTCAAGCCGCTCTGCAGGCAGGGGGCTTCCGGCGGGTCCGCGCCCAGGTAGGGCATGCAGGCTTCGGTCACCGCGCCCTGATTCTGGAAGCAGTAGTAGGCGGCAGAGGCCCAGCCACCATCGCACCCGCTACCGTAGGGGTTGCAGGAAACGGACTGCTGTTCCGACAGGTCCATGGCCTTGCCGTAGTAGATTTTGATATGGGATTCCAGCTCCGCCGTGGCGGCAAACGCCCAACACGAACCGCAACTGCCCTGATTCTTGACGGAAGTCACGCCGCCCAGTTCCCGCCAATCCAGACGCGAGGGCAAAGGATCCCGGGTCATGGGCAGGATCTTCAGATGGGCTTCCATCTCCCGTTCATCCGCCTCGGTCATGCGGAACCCGCCGCGCAGATTCAACCGTTGCTCCGGGGTGATGGTCTTGCTGAAGGCGTCGGAGACCTCGTAATCCCAGCCGTTACGGGCCACCTCCTCCCGCAATTGGTCGATATCGGGGGCGGGCAGGCCCTGCGCCAGAGCCCACTGCGGAAGCAGGAGACTCAGAACCAGCAACAAAAACGATAGCTGGGGACGACGGATGCAGACCGTAAGGCAACGCATAGGTTTTCCTCTCAGATTCCCATTCTGAATTTTCATTGAAGCGCGGAGAAATACACCCCAAGTTGACGGATAATTAGTTGACGGATAATTATACGCCATTCCTTTCCAAATAACAATATGACAAACAATCGTTGTTTTTGATTTTTGGGCGCCCGGGGACCCGGTTCCCAGTCCCTGTCCCAGCCCCAGAGGGAACGCCAAGCCCCAAGCCTCAGTAGACCGCCAAAGGGTCCATATCGTGCAGGACATCCACCTTCTTGTAGGCCTCGCGGAAGCTGGCCAGGCACCCGGCCAACCAGGTCCTTTTGGCGGGATCGAAAGTTCCCTTGACGAGAATCTGGAAGCGATAGCGGTCATTCAGTCGCGGAAAGACCGCCGGCGCGGGCCCCAGTACACCCATCCCGCGCGGACCCAGTTCGCGGCGCAAGGCCTCCGCCAGGTCGGCGGCCGCCGCTTCCACCTCCCCGCACCGCTTGCCGCTCAGAGCCAGCCGCGTAAGCCGCTGGAAGGGCGGATAACCCAGGGCCTTGCGCATGGGCAGCTCCGCTTCCAGGAAAGCCTGGTAATCATGGGCCGCGGCCGCCTGGATGACGGGGTTGTCCGGCTGGTAGGTCTGGAAAATGGCCCGCCCCTGTCCCGTGCGCCCGGCCCGGCCCGCCACCTGGGTCAAAAGCTGGAAGCTGCGTTCGGAAGCGCGAAAATCCGGTAGGCCCAGACCGTGGTCCGCCGCCAACACCCCCACCAGGGACACGCCCGGAAAATGATGCCCCTTGGCCACCATCTGCGTGCCCACCAGAATATCCGCTTCCTGCCGCGCAAAAGCCGCCAGAATGTCCTGATGGCTACCCCGCCGCCGGGTGGTGTCGTGGTCCAGACGCAGGATGCGCGCTTCGGGGAAACGGGCCTGCAGATTCAGCTCCACCTTTTCCGTCCCCCCTCCGGAGGGCAGAAAATCATCGGCCCCGCATTCGGGGCAGGCCTGGGGCACATCACGGGTGTGGTCACAATAATGGCAAAGCAGGCGGCGGGGTCGCAGATGGTACGTCAGGCCGATATCGCAGGACGGGCATTCCACCACATGCCCGCAATCGCAGCACTGCCACAAACGCGCGAAGCCCCGCCGGTTGTAGTAGAGGATGGCTTGCTCTCCGGCGGCCAGGGTCTGGTCCAAGGCCCGGCTCAGCTCCGTGCTGAAGCCCTCGGGCTGAGGCACCCCCCGCATGTCCACGATTTCCACCGGCGGCAGCGTTCCCCCGATGCGTTCGGGCAGTTGGGCCATGCGGAACCGCCCCCGCACCGCGTTGTGCATGCTCTCCAGATCCGGCGTGGCGCTGCCCAGCATGACCACGGCTCGCGTCTCCCGGCCCCGGATCAGGGCGGCATGCCGGGCGTGGTAGCGCGGGGTTTCGTCCTGCTTGTAACTGGTCTCGTGCTCCTCATCGACAATGATGACCCCCACATCCCGGAGCGGGGCGAACAGGGCCGAGCGTGGTCCCACCACCACCTTGATCTCTCCGCGCGCGGCGGCCTCGTGCACCCGGCAGCGCTGCCCCGCGCTCAGGCCGCTGTGCACGGCGGCCGCCTGGTCCCCGAAACGGGCCCGGATACGGGCCAGGGTCTGGGGAGTCAGGGCAATCTCCGGCAATAGGAAGAGGGCGTCGCGACCTCGCGCCACCGCCTCGCCGATGACCGTCAGATAGACTTCGGTCTTGCCGCTACCCGTCACCCCGTGCAGCAGCATGGGCTCGAAGGCCCGCCGCTCCAGGACGGCGGTGGCTTCGGTCACAATTTTCTGTTGGGCGGCCGTCAGCTGGATGCCGGCGGCATCCACATCCGGATATTCCGCGGGGTTAGAGCGCGCGGCGCGGCCCTTGGTCCCGGGTCGGGGCGGATGGAAAAGGGGCAGGACCATGCCCAGCGGCAGCACGTAGTACGTGGCCAGCCAGTCGGCCAAGCGGCGCCGATCCCCCAGGATCCGGTACTCTTCTCCCAGGACCTGCTGCACATTCTTCAACCGGAAGCCATCCAGTTCCCGCACGTCCTGGGCGGAAAACCGCACCGCGATGACCAGCCCCAGCACCTTGCGGCGGCCAAAGGGCACCCGCACCAGATCGCCGACAGCAATGCCGCGCTCATCATCCGCGGCCACGGCGTGGCGGTAGGTGAAGGTCTGATCCAGGGGAACGGGCAGCGCGACCTCAACCAGATACAGCCCGGGGGACGTGGGGCTCATGGCAGCGGTTCCCAGGCGTCGTGGTCCACGGGCACAAGACCCATGATCCCGCGCCGGTGATCGGGAAGAGAAAAGCAAGCAGGACAATCAGCGGGCATGCCAAACCTCGGCCGGCAAAGGGATAGACAAACAAATGGGCCGGCGCTTCTCGGACCGGATCAGGCATTCTAACCGTCATGACGGTCCACCGTCCACAAGCTTATCCCGGATCATTTGCCGAAAACAGACCAACGCCCCCTTATGGCTGCCCTGGCGGGCATCTTCAGCAACACCTCATTCAAGGTGCCGGGCGAACCCATTGTCCGCGGGCCGGAAGATGCCTATCATTGTTTCCGGTGCACAAGGATGAACGACCTGGTCCCGGGCGACTTCGTGCCGACAAGAAGGCCCAGCCCGCCCGGCAAGACAGTAACGAGAAATGGCCAAAAGAATTCCCGCTGGAAAAGCCTGGATCATTCATGAATGATCCGGGCCGGAGAGGTCGCCGTGAAAGAAATCGGGAACATACCCACGGGAAAAACAACGCTGTGGCCCGCGCGTCACGCCCTGATCGTGGCCGGTGCCGCCATCCTGCTGCGCGGAGTGCTGTATCTCCAGGCGCGCGACTCCGCCTTCCTGCACACCCCGGTGGTGGACGCCTCGTTCTTCGATCTCTGGGCCCGCAGCCTGGTCGAAGGCCGCGTTTTCCAGGACCAGGCCTTCTTCAAGCCCCCCTTCTACGCCTACCTGCTGTCCTTCCTGTACCGCCTGGGCCTGGGCATGACGGCGGTGCTGATGCTGCAGTTGCTGGTGGGCACGGGCACCGCCCTGCTGACCCTGGCGGTGGGCCGCCTGACCTTCGCTCCCCGCGTGGCCTTGACCGGGGCGCTGATCTGCGCGCTGCTGCCCATCCTGCCCTTTTTCGAGATACAGCTGCTGGCCGAAAGCTGGACCACCGCCCTGACCATGGGCGGGCTGCTGCTGACCCTGCTGAGCGTGCGCGGCAAATCACGGACCGGCGGCAAATCACGGAACACCGACGGGCCACAGCCCCGTCTCTGGCAACCGGGCGGCGCCGGGTTGTTGCTGGGCCTGGCCGCCCTGGGCCGCCCCAACCTGCTGCCGGCCATCCTGGTCATGGCCCTCTGGGTGTTCTGGAAAACCCGGCAAGACGCCGGCAAGCCCACCGCCGCCATCCTGCTGCTGGCCGGCTGCGCGGCGGGTATGGCGCCGGCCACGATCCACAATCTGGGCTACGGCCAGCCCGTGCTGATCAGCGCCAACCTGGGCGCCAATCTGGTGGCCGGCAATTCCGACCAGGCCGACGGCATGAGCGCCATTCCCGTGGGGGTGCGCTGGGACGATCTGCAACTGCGCACCCGGCAAGCCGGGCACACCACCCCGACGGCCGCCTCCCGCTACCTGACCCGCGAGGCCCTGGACTGGATGGTTGACCACCCAGGCCGCGTTCTCCAACTGCTGGGCAAGAAGGTGCTGCTTTTCTGTGGAGGGGAAGAACCGCGCAACAACATCAACCCCCGCTGGCTGGCCGAGAAGGAGGGCGTCTGGCTCCTGGCCCGCTGGTGGCCCGCCACCTGGCTGATGCTGCCCCTGGCCGTGGTGGGGCTGATCCTTGCGCGTGGGCGCGCAGACGGCGGGGCCACTCTGCTGCGCGGGTACCTGCTGGCGCAATTCCTGGCCGTGCTGCCCTTCTTCGTCAACGCGCGGTTCCGGGCGCCCTTGCTGCCGGTGTTGGCCCTCTTCGCGGCGGCGGCGGCCTGGGAGCTGGCCGGGCGCGTCCGCCGGAAAAACGGGTTGGCGGCCCCGCTGCTGCTGCTGATCCCTTTCCTGGTGCTGGCCAATGGCGACTGGCTGGGCCTGCGGCAGGAAAAATGGCTGGCCCGCGACCATTTCAATCTGGCCCTGATCCACAGCCGCGGCTACAACGGCCGCACCCCTCAACCCGACCTGGCCGAAGAGCAATTCCGCCAGGCCGCGCGCCTGATGCCCGCGGACCCTGATTTCCAGGAACGCCTGGCCGCCCACCTGCTGACCCAGGTCCCCGCCCTGATGAACCAAGCTTCCCGCCTGGACGCCGCCGGCAACATCCCCGGCATGCGGCAGACCTTCCGCCGGATCGACACTCTCCTGGACGAAGCCATCCGGCGGCACCAGATGGCCGCCAGCTCCTTCCCCCGCTCCTACCGCTCCTTCGCCAACCTGGGCACGGCGTGGATCTGGCGCGCGGATATCCTGACCCACCAGGCCACCCTCGCGGGCCGGCGGGGCGACGAGACCGTCGAGAAGCAACAGGCCGGGCGCGCCCTCCACGGCTATCAGCAGGCCCTCCAGGCCCTGCGCCAGAGCCTGGATATTCATCCCCGGCAACCGGAAATCCGGCAGCAGATCCAGGTCGTTGCCCAATCGGTGCTACGGTTGCCTCCCGTGAGCCGGGAAATCGAGCAGGCACAGCAGCAGATCAGGAATCCGCGCTGACAGCCGCCGTTGCGGGGACAGCCCTTGGGGATTACGCCGGAGGAATAGGGACCGAGGTTATTCGCTGGTCACACCCAGGAAATCCTGCACCAGGTTGATCACCCTCTGCGGGCTGAAGGGTTTGGTGATGTACTCATCCGCCCCGGCGGCCTTGCCCTCTTCGCGGTCCTCGTAGCTACCCTTGGCGGTCAGCAGAACCACGGGGATGTGCTTCGTCCGGTCGTCGTTCTTGAGCAGACGGCAGGTCTCCACGCCATCCTGGCCAGGCATCATACGATCCAGGAGGATCAGATCCGGCTCTTCCGCCAAGGCCAGGGTCACGGCCTCTTCGCCGTTGGCGGCCGCCACCACGTTGAACCCTTCGGCGTGCAGGCTGAAGTCCAGGATGTGGCGAATGTTGTGCTCGTCGTCGGCAATCAGGATCTTATGCAAGGTTTTTCCTCCAACATGGGAACCGGGCGTAACAGAGTGTGGCCGTCCCGGCATTCCTCCTGCGACCGCCCGATGCGTTCGCGGTTATCCTCGGCCACCTCCAGGAAGACGGCGGCCATGCGCGGGCAGAAGACGCTGCCCACCTGGGTGCGTATCTCGGCCAGAGCCTGGCCCACGCTGTAGGGGCCACGCCAGGGGCGCGGGCTGAGCAGGGCGGCCAAGGTGTCGGCCAGGCGCACCAGGCGGCTGCCCAAGGGGATGCTCTCGCCGGCCAGCCCCATGGGGTAGCCCGTGCCGTCATAGTTTTCGTGGTGATGCAGAATCAGCTGGCGCACCTTGGAGTCCGGCTGTAAAGGGGCCAGGATTTCCAATCCCGTGTGCACGTGTTTCTGCATCTGGATCTTGTCCTGCTCGACGAGAGGCCCCGGCTTGTTCAGCAGCTGGGCCGGCACCGCGCCCAGCCCCACATCGTAGAACTGCAGGCTGAAGGCCAGATGCTCCAGTTCGTCCTCGGGCATGTTGATGCTGCGGGCCGTCTCCAAGCAAATTTCCTGACACACCTGGCGCACACTCTGGTGCCGCGTGCTGCCCACCGCCGTGGTCAGACGCAGGGCTTGGCGCACGGCCTGGAAGTCCCGCACTTCCTCCTGCCAGTGGCGGTAGCGCAGCAGCAGACTGGTCAGACGCGGAGCCAAACTCTCCAGGAAAAGAGCGTCGTTCGCGTCCAGCACCTGGCCGTTGCTCTTGTTGTTCACCGAGATCACACCCACCAGTTCCTTGCCGTTGAGCAAAGGCACGCACAGCAGGCTGGGCGTGGAGTAGCGGGGTTCGCTGACGTCCTGGTTGGAGTGCTGATCACCCGTCATATCCTCGATCAGCAGCGTCTTATGGGTGGCCCAGACCTTGCCCGCGAAACCGTGGCCCCGGCGCACCCGCGCGCTCTGCACCACGGAATCGCTCACGCCGATACCGGCGCGGATCGTCAGGTGCTCACCCGATTTGTCGGGGGTCATCAGGGTGGCCGTCTCCACGCCCATGCTTTCGCTGACCCAGTGCATGAGACGCTGCATGAACTCGCCCGGTTCGAAGGGCGTGCCCAGAGACAGGTGGTGATCCGTGGCCTGCACCACCAGCGGTCGGCGCGGCAGAACCACGGTGAAGCGGGTGCCGCCGGTCTCCACGTTGTCGGCCCAGATGCGCCCGTCATGGTGGTCGACGATGTCGCGGCAAATGGCCAGCCCCACCCCTTGCCCGTTGTGCTGGCGGGTGCTGCTGCCGTCCACCTGGTAGAAGCGGTCGAAGATGACCCCCAGCTTGTCCTCGGGAATGCCGATCCCCGTGTCCTGGACCTGCAGGCGCACGGCGGTGCCCCGTTCCTGCACCCGCACGGTCACCATGCCCCCGGCGTTGGTGAACTTGAAGGCGTTGTTCAGCAAATGGCCCAGCAACTGCTGGAACAAGACGGCGTCGATGGGCAGCCGGATATTCTCCACCTCGGCCTCCACCTTGAAGCGGATATCCTGCTCCAGGGCGCGGCTGCGCCAGCTGTCCTCCAGGCGCCGGATCAGAACCACCAGATCCGTCTCCACGGTATGCACCTGGGACCGGCCGTTGGCCATCTGCCCCAGGTTCAGGATGTCGTCGATGATGCCGGTCAGCTTGGCGCTCTGGCTGTTGATCACCTTCAGGAATTCCGAGCGCATCTCCGTCGTCATGGAGTCCATGTTGTTCTGCAGCAGTTCCGTGTAGGCCGAGATGCTGGTCAACGGCGTGCGCAACTCGTGGCTGACGTTGGCCACGAACTGGTTCTTCATGTCCGCTAGGCTGTCCAGTTTCTCCGAGGCCAGGGACAGTTCGGCATTCTTCCGCGCCAAGCTGTCGTACACACCGGCCGATTCCACGGCCGTCGCCACCTGCTGAACCAGGAATTCCAGGTGCTTGACCTCCAGGACGTCCGGAATCAGGCCGGTCTGCGGTTCATCCAGATCCAGGAAGCCGATGACCTCGCCTTTGAGGCTGATCAAGGGAGCGATCAGACGGGTCCCCGCGCGCCAGTTCCGGTCCCGCACCCCTTCGCCGGCGGGGCGGCTGGGCTCGTAGCCGGGAGCGACCGGATCGGCTTGCCCCAGCAGCAGGGAGCAATGGCTCCAGCGATGCTGCGGATGGGCCCATTCTTCATAGAGATCGTAGGTGATCTGCTGGCCGATAAGGGCGGGCTTTTCCAGATCGTCCACTCCGCCGAAGGCCCGCGCCTCGAAGGCCTGCGTCTCATCGGACCAGATGTAAAGCACGACCCGGCCGAAGCCGTTGATCTCCTGCACCGCCTCCACCACCTTGGGCAGCAGATCGGGCAGGTAGACGGTGGCGTTGATGCGCGCGGACACGGCCAGAATTTTCTCCAGGGTGCGGCTGACGCCCTGCAGGTGGTTGTTCCGTTCCTTGACGCGCGCCATGACCGCCAGCGTCCCGCGCTCCTCTGTCTTCAGTTTTTCAGAAAGGGCTTCCAGGCGGCTGTTTTCCGTTTCCAGAAGGTCCCGCTCCGCCCGCAGCCTCTGGTTGGCCTGCACGATGCGCCGACCAACCATCCAGGCCCACACGCCCAGCCCCGTGCCCAGCACCAGCAGGACCGCGCTGGTCCCCGGCACCGACACGGACGCCATGGCGCCCGCCATTTGCGCGCGGATGGTCCCCAGACAGAACAGGATATGGATGCCGCCGATCACCGTATCTCGCCTACTTCGATTCCGAACGAGTTTCCAGGATCCGGTTCACACGGGTGACCAGCTTGCCGATGGCGAAGGGCTTGCGCATGAAGATATTGGCTCCCGCCTCGCGCATCATCTGCCGCGTCTCGTCGTCCGCCTTGGCCGACAGGGCCACGATGACCACATGACTGTAGTTCCGGTTGCGCCGGATCAGGCGGGTGGTGTCCACGCCATCCAGCTTGGGCATCATGATGTCCATGATCACCACATCGGGCCGGAAGGTGGACATCTTGTTCATGCATTCGATGCCGTTACCGGCGGTCATCACCGTGTGCCCCTCCTGCTCGAAAGTCTGCGTCAGCAGGGTGCTCAGAGGCATCTCGTCTTCCACGATGAGAATGCGCGCCATGGGGTTCATCATCACTCCTCAGCTTCCGGAGCCCACGGGCCCGGGTGGCAAAGCGGCCGCCGTTTCGGCGCACCCGCTCTTCAATATCATTGTGAAGGCCCGCACCACATCTTCATCGAACTGGCTGCCGGCGTTTTCCTGGATCTCCTGCAGGGCTTCGGTCCGGCTCAGGCCGGGGCGGAACGGGCGGCCCCGCGTCAGGCTGAACCAAGCATCGATAACGGCCATCAGCCGCGCGCCGATGACGATCTGATCTCCGCGCAAGCCGTCCGGATAGCCACTGCCGTCCACCCGCTCGTGGTGCTGGCGGATGATCTCGGCACAGCGTTCGCTGGGGATCAAGGGCCGCATCAGGTCCACGCCCTGCTCCACGTGCCGGTCCACCTCGTCCCGCTCGTCGTAACTCAATTCGGACCGACCGAGGAGGATCTCGTCCTCCACCCGGGCCATGCCCGCGTCATGCAGGGCGGCGGCCAACTGCAGGTCCCGGATTTCATCCTCCGGCAGGCCCATGGCATGAGCCAGCTGGTCCAGCAGATGCTGCGCCTCGGCGGCCGCGGTGGGGATGCCGCCGCGTCGGATTTGCCGCAGGGCGCGCAGGGCCTCGACGGTCTTGCGTACCTCTGCCGAACCGGAAATCTCCCCGCTCCCGGTCGTGGGGCGGGCAAGATTGGCCAGCGCCGTCACCGCGAGGCGGGACAGGATCTCCAACTGCTCCCGATCTTCCGCGCCATAGCTCTCGCGGCCGCGCGGGCCGGCGACCAACAGACGCCCTTCCCCATGGGCATCGGTCCGCCAGGAACTTTCCATGACATCGGGCGCGGCCGAATCCCAGGCTCCGGGCGTGTCCCCGCCCAGGGCCGCCACCGGCCTGGTCTTGCCGGCATCACCCAACCAGAGGCCGACCTGCCGGGAATCCGTCATCTCCGCCACCAGTTGCAGGATGCCGGCCACCACGTGGCGCGCCTCAGCCTCATCCACCTTCAGGGTGTCGGCCGCCGGCAAAGGCCCCAGGGCATGAATTTCCTTGGGCACGCGGAAGGTGAAGACGGAACCGCCGCCCATGCGCTGCCGCGCCTCCACGGTGCCGTCGTGCAGATTGATGATATGGCGCACAATGGTCAGCCCCAGGCCGGTGCCTTCCTGACGCGCGGCGCTTTCCCGGGAGCGGTAGAATTCGCGGAAAATGCGGTGGATATCCTGTGTGGGGATCCCCGGGCCCGTGTCCGCGATGCGCACCTCCACCGTGGAAGCGGCCTCGGCCACGGTCACGGTGACGCTGCCCCCTTCCGGGGTGAACTTCACGGCGTTGCCGATGAGATTGACCAGCACCTGCCGGATCAGGTCCGCGTCCACCATGGCCCGCGGCACCGCGCCCCGGCTCTCCAGACTGAACCGGATCCGCTTGACCGCCATGAGGGGCCGCAGGGTGACCAAGGTGTCGTCCACCAGCCCCTGCATGTCCGTAGCCTCGCCGCCCAGCAGACGCAGGCCGGAATCCAGGCGGCTGAAGTCCAGGATGCGGTTGACCATGCGCAGCAGACGCCCCGACTCCATGCGGATCACGTCCACGAATTCCGGGGCGTTGGGGTGCCCCGCCTCCGGATCCAACAAACCACCCAAGGCATCGGCGTAGGCCGAGATGCTGGTCAGCGGCGTCTTGATCTCGTGGGCGGCCATGCCCACCAGGCGACTCTGCAGGCGGTTCAGGCGGCTCAGAGCGCGCTTCTCGCTTTCGGAACGGTCCAGCTCCGTCTCCAGGCCGGCCATGCTCCGCCACAGGTCGCAGACCAGTTGCAGAACACGGCTCAGATGCTGGTACTCCCGGCCGCGGGCGGGATGATCACGCGGGTCGTCTTCCCATTCCAGGGTCAGCACCAGCGCCGTCCGTCCCGCCGCCCGCGTGTGCAGCCGGATCCAACCCGGCGCTTCCCGGTGGGCACAGAACGTTCCGCCCTCGGGGATGGCCCCGCCTCCCCAGAGGAAGACCGAGCTGTCCGCGGGTTCCAGCCAGCTTTCGGCCCCATGATCCCATTGCGGCTCGCCGTCCCGCAGGCCGGTCAGACGGCGCACCCGGCGGCCCGTCCAGCCCGGATCCAGCAAACCGGCGATGTCGGGATTGATGGTCATCGTGACCGCCCGAACGGAAGTTTCACGGCGGCAGACATCCACCACCAGATGGGCCAGGGCCATGAGATCCGGTTGGCGTTCCAGACCCCGCAGGCCACTCAGCAGGCCGCTGACGGGTCCGTCGATCGGGCATTCCCGAGGCATGTTGGCGCCGCTGGTCGGCATCTTCATCCCTCTACTGTCCAGGGCCATGGATATCCATCGCGGACAGGCCCGCGCTCACCACACATTCCGGCGAACCGCCTCCCTGTCGTCGGTCGCAGACCATGACGCTGCTCTCCAGGGTCTTGCCGTAGCGCTTGAGCTCGGCCATGGTATCGCTCAGGGCCGCCTGATGCGCGAAGCGCCCCTGAGCATCCCCCACCAAAGCAATGGTCAACGTGATCAGCGGGAACCGTGTGATGGCCCCGCTGCGGTTTTTTACCTCCAGGTACCCTCGCTGAAGATCTTCCATTTCATGCAGCTGGGCCACTCCCAGATCGAAATTCTCGATGATCTTGCGGCCCAGATCCTCGGCGCAATCCGGCAGGGTGATCATCACGAAGTCATCGCCCCCCACATGGCCGATGAAATCCTGCGCCGAACCATAAGCCTGCGAACAGGTGCGCAGGATGTCGGCCAGGAAGCTGATGGCCTCGTCACCCTTGCGGAACCCGTAGTAGTCGTTGAAGCTCTTGAAACGGTCGATGTCGATGTACATGAAGGCGAAGGGCGCGCCGCTGGCGATGCGCTGGGATGTCTCCCGCTCGATGGCGCGGTTGCCGGGCAGCCCCGTCAGGGGGTTGGCCTCCCGCTCCCAGCGCTGGCTGTTGAGCAGATTGCGCGCGCGGAGCACCAGTTCCGCATGCTCGAAGGGCTTGATGATGTAATCGTTGGCTCCGCCCTCGAGGCCCTTGACCTTATCCTCCAGCTCGCCCTTGGCCGTGAGCATGATAACCGGGGTGCGGGCTGTCTCGAAGTTGCTGCGGATGCGTTGCAGGACGGCAAAACCATCCAGGTGTGGCATCATTACGTCCAGCATCACCAGTTCAGGCCGCCACTGAAAGACTTTTTCCACGGCCTGCTGGCCATCTTCGGCCAGTTCCACCTCAAAACCCTCGGCTTCAAGGAGAAACTGCAGAATTCGACGGATGTGGGGCTCATCGTCGGCAATGAGAATTCTGCTCTTCCCTGACATTTCTTTCCGTTTCGTTTGGCAAAAACCCGGTTTCCAACCCCCAAGAAGGGAGGTACCGGCTTTCACAACGCAAGGGTCGTGCCACGGAAAAGAGAGAGGAAAAGAAAGGATTTCAGCGCCAGGATTGGACTGTTCCCCGAGCGAAACTATCCAGATTCAAGCCGTTACGGCGGCCCTGCTTCAGATGGCAGTAGCCCGCGTAGGCGATCATGGCCGCGTTATCCGTGCAGTAAACCCGCTCCGGAGGCAGAAAATGCAACTTGTGCTTTTCGGCCTCCCGGGCCACCCGAGCGCGCAACCCGCCGTTGGCCGCCACCCCGCCGGCCAGATAAACGGCCCGGACGTGCTTGAGACGGGCGGCGCGGAAGAGCTTGCGCGCCAGACTGTCCACGATGGCCTCTTGCACCTCGGTGCAGACATCGGCCACATCCTGATCGCTCAGAGGCTGGGGCAGCTTCTCCACCGCGGTGCGCACGGCGGTTTTCAGGCCGCTGAAGCTGAACACCAGGCGGGGGTCGTCCTTCAGCGGGCGGGGGAAGCGGAAACGCCCCGGCGTGCCCTCACCGGCCAAGCGGTCGATGGGCGGGCCACCGGGATAGGGCAGATTCAGCAGCTTGGCCGTCTTGTCGTAGGCCTCGCCGGCGGCGTCATCCAGGGTGCCGCCCAGCTTCTCGTAGCGCCCCACCTCCGGCATGTGGATCAGCTCGGTGTGCCCGCCGCTGACCACCAGCACCACGGCCGGGAAAACCATCTCCGCCGTCAGCGCGTTGGCCAGGATGTGCCCCTCGATATGGTGCACCCCCACCAAGGGCAGGTCCGCGCTCATGGCCAGGGCTTTGGCCGTGCTCAGGCCCACCAGCAGGGCCCCCATCAGGCCGGGGCCGTTGGTCACGGCAATGCCGTCCAGATCCTTCAGCTGCAGCTCCTGCCGTTGCAGCAGGTGATCCACGATGGGCAACAGATTCACCAGATGGGCGCGGCTGGCCAACTCGGGCACCACCCCGCCGAAGTGGTTGTGCAGGGGCACCTGGCTGGAAAGCAGGTTCTCCACCACACCGGAGCCGCTGTCGTACAGGGCGACGCTGGTGTCGTCGCAAGAGGTTTCGATGCCCAGAACCTTCATCGTCGCTCCAATTCCGCATAAGCCGGGCCCAAAGCCGCCGCCACTTCCCGAACCAAGATACCGCGGCGGCTGCCGGCTTCCGCGGCCAGACTGCCGGCCCTGCCGTGGAGGTAGGCCCCCAGCAGGGCGGCCTCCAGGGCCGTCAGCCCCTGGGCCAGCAACCCGCCGATCAAACCCGCCAGGACGTCACCGGAGCCGCCCCTCGCCAGGGCATCGTCTCCCGTGGGATTGAAAAAGACGCGGCCGTCCGGCGCGCCGATCAGCGTGGGCGACCCCTTCAACAGCAGCACCACCTTCCAGCGCCGGGCCCACCGGCCGCATAACGCCAACCTGTCCGCCGCCACCTCGGAACCGGGCAGGCCGATCAGGCGGGCCATCTCCCCCACATGGGGCGTCAGGACCACGTTGGCGTGCGCGAAGCGCGGCGTCTGGCCGTGGCGCGCGAAGGCCCCCAAGCCGTCGGCATCCACCAGCAGAGCCTGCGGCGCGTCGGCCAGGAAGGCCCGCGCCCAGGCGTCGGTCCGCGGGTCGGCATCCAGGCCCGGGCCCAGCACCACGGCATCCTGCTTGCGCAGCAGATCCTCCCGCACCCAGTCCGGCAGCGGAGCCACGGTACCGTTTTCCGTGGCCGCCAGGGGCGTGACGATGGCTTCGGGCAACCCCGCCCGCAACGACGGCGCCAGCTCCGCCGGCACGGCCACCCGCACCAGCCCCGCACCGGAGCGCAAAGCCCCCAGCCCCGCCAGCTGCGCCGCCCCGCCGTAAGCGTGGCTGCCGGCCAGCAGCAGGACGGCACCGTGGTCGTACTTGTGGCTGTCGCTCCGCCGCTCGGGCAGCAACGCCGCGTACTCGGCCGGTTCCAGAACATGGTGATCAGGGCTGTGTTTTTCACAGATATCCGGCGGAAAACCGATATCCACCACCTGAAGTTGGCCGACCCAGTCACGACCCGGCGGCCAGAGCAGCCCCCGCTTGGGCAACCCCACGGTGATGGTCAGATCGGCGCGGAAGGCCACCGGATCGACCCGGCCGTCATCCCCCGCCACCCCCGAAGGGATATCCAGGGCCACGCGCATCGCCGGCGCCCCGTTCAGGGCCTGGATCAACGCCACGTACGCCGCCCGCAGAGGCGGCTGGATGCCCGTGCCGAAGATGGCGTCCACCACCAAGGCGGCCTCCGGCAGCAACGTGCCCGCAGCCCCCACCCAGTGCTCCGGGCCGGGCTGCAGCAGATCCACGCCCTCCGGCAGCCGATCGTAATTCGCCCGAGCATCGGGGGAAAGCTCTTCCGCCTCGGCCAGCATCAGGACCGCCACCGGCAAGCCCGCCTCGTGCAGCAGCCGAGCCACCACCAGACCATCGCCCCCGTTGTTGCCCTTGCCGCAGACCACGGCCACCTGGCCCTTCATGGCCTTGTCTTGGTACAGGGCCTGCAGAGAGGCGGCCATGGCCCGGCCCGCCCG
>PDQT01000248.1 GCA_002747875.1 bacterium DOLZORAL124_64_63 | reverse complement strand
CCTTCGACAACCCCACGGGCCAGTACTACGACAAGGCCACCCTGGTGGAGCTGGCCAAGCTGGCCGTGAAACACGACCTGTGGTTGGTCAGCGACGAGGCCTACCGCGAACTCTACTATACCGGCGACGACGAGGCGGACCCGGCGGAGCCCTGCACCAGCATCTGGGGCATCACCGATGCGGACGTGCCCGGCATCGAGGGCCGGCGCATCAGCGTCGAGACCACCAGCAAGGTGTGGAACGCCTGCGGTCTGCGCATCGGTGCCCTGATGACCGACAACGCGATCTTCAACCAGCAGGCCATTGCCGAGCACACGGTGTCCCTATGCTCCAGCGTCATCGGGATGCACATCTTCGGGGCCGTCGCGCACGAGGATCACGCCTCCTTGCGGGCCTGGTACGCCAAGCAGCGCGGCTACTACCGGGATATGCTTTTCCGCTTCACGCGCGGCATGAAAGAGGCGCTGCCCGGGGTGGTGGTCAGCAGTCCGGACGCGGCTCTGTACAGCGTCATCGACGTGAAAAACTTGGTGGACGACAGCTTCAGCGCCCTGGACTTCGTGATGTGGTGCGCCAGCGAGGGCTGGGTGGAGATGGACGGCCGCAAGCTGACCGTGCTCACCGCGCCCATGGCCGGGTTCTACAGCGTGCCCGAGGGCGCGCCCAACCCCGGCCGCACGCAGATGCGCGTGGCCTACGTGGCCACGCCCGAGGAGATGGCGCAGATACCCGCGACCTTTGCCGCGTTGTTGGGCAAGTATTTGGATCGTTGAGCGGTTGGCCGGTTGGGCATGCGACCCTTGAGATAAACGGGCCCCCGGTGATACGGGGGCCCGTTGTCGATGTCGGCGGCCTCATTTATTCAGGCACGATATCGAAGCTCTGCTTCAGCCGCGGCACGTCCACCCGGGCGCCCGTCTCGCGCTCCAGGATGCCGGCGAACTTCTGCATCGACTTCTCTTCCCCATGAACCACGAAGATGCGCCGGGGCGGCTGCGGCGCGGTGCGGATCCAGCGCAGGATCTCGCTGCCGTCGGCGTGGCTGCTGAGCCCCTGGATGGTGGCCACCCGCGCGCGCACCTCCACATCCTGCCCATGGATACGCAGGCTCCGGGCACCGTCCTGCAAAGCGCGGCCGCGTGTGCCCTCGGCCTGGTAGCCCGTCAGCAGCACCAGGTTGTGCACGTGCCCCAGCCGCCGCACCAGATGGTGCAGAATGCGCCCGCCGGTCATCATGCCGCTCGAAGCGATGATGACCCGCGGACCGTCCATGTTGTTCAGCACCTTGGACTCATGCACCGTGCGGTGCAGGTTCACCTGGCGCGGGAAAAGCCGGTTGCGGCCGTCCTCAACGATATCCGCGTCCAGATTGCTGTCATACAGGTGCCGCGAGTAGATGGCGGTCGCATCGATGGCCATGGGGCTGTCGATATGGATGGGGACCTCTTTCAGTTCGCCCTCGCGCATCAGCTCCCGCAGGATGAGCCCCACCAATTGCGTGCGCCCCACGGCGAAGCTGGGCACCAGCACCACGCCGCGCTTTTTGATGGTGTGCTGGAACTCATCATGGATCTGGTCCAGCACCGGCTCCCGGTCGTGCTTGCGGGTGCCGTAGGTGCTCTCGGTCACCAGGATGTCGCAGGCCGGCAGCGGCTCCGGATCCATGTGCAGCGGCATGTCGTAGCGCCCGATATCTCCGCTGTAGATGATGGTCGTTTCCCCTTCATGCACCCCATCGCGGCGCCCGTCCCGCACCCGGAACTCCACGAAAGCCGCCCCCAGGATGTGCCCGCTGCTGTTCAGCCGCATCCGCACGTCCGGACCCAGCTGCCGCCACTTGGTGAATCCCGTGGGCGCCAGCAGCTTGAGCGCTTGCAACGCGTCCACCGCCGTGTACAGCGGCTCGGCCGGATGGTGCTTGCTGAAGCCCTTCTTGTTGGCCCAGGCCGCGTCTTCCTCTTGGATATGCGCGGCGTCCATCAACATCAGCTCCAGCAGTTCCGCCGTGGCGGGCGTGCAGTGGATGGGCTTGTTGAAGCCGTACTGCATCAGGCGAGGCACGTAGCCCGTGTGGTCGATGTGCGCGTGGGTCAGCACCACATGGTCCAGGAAACCGGGATCGAAGCCGGGCGCGTCCCAGTTCATGCGGCGCAGTTTTTTCAATCCCTGGAACATGCCGCAATCGACCAGGATGCGCTGGTCCGCCGCTTCCAGCAGATGGCGACTGCCGGTGACGGTGCGGGCGGCGCCGTGGAAGGTGAGTTTCATGGGTGGGTGTCCTTTCCGAGAATCTCATGGGGCTGGAACATTATATTATAGAGGATGATGATACCCGCCGGCGGGTATTTTTCGTCAAAATAAATCGCGCAAGTTCAGTTGACACACCCCAAGTCACGGCACCGGCCTTCCGCTACCAGGGATGTTCCCCCAGCCCTGCCCACAGGAACTCCGCCTCCTTCAGCAACGCCGGGTCGCTACCCGAAGGTACCGCCACCACCCGCATGCCCGCGCGCACGCCGGCCAGCACCCCCGCCGGAGAATCCTCGAACACCAGACACATTTTCGGAGCCACCCCCAACCGGCGCGCCGCCGTCAGATAAACCGCGGGATCCGGCTTCCCCCGCGGCTCATCCACCGCCGTGCAAAGCACCGGAAACGCGTCTCGCAACCCCAGCCGGGCCACCACCGCCTCGATCAAAGCCATGGGCGATGACGACGCCAATCCCAGCGGCACTCCCATCGCGCGCAACGCCCCGATGACCTCATGCACCCCGGGCAGCGCCTTCCCTTCCGCCGCGATCAAGGCCGTGACCCGCCGCAGGATGTCGGCCCCCATTTCTTCATCGGAAAGGTCCCGCCAGGAAAAACGCGCGCGCCAGTGGGCCACCATCGCGTCCAACCGCATGCCCATCGTTTCCTTGCAGCGGTCATCCGTCAGGGCAACACCCACACGGGCGAAAGCCGCCATCTCGGCTCGCCGCCAAAGGGGTTCGGAATCGATGAGCAGGCCGTCCATGTCGAAAATGGCCGCCTGAAAATCCTCCGGAAAGATCAGCCCGCGGGGCGAGGGATTCTTCCGACTCGGGTCCGTTGGCATGATCCACCTCCCGGTTTCCAGCTTACGTTAACGCAATCGCGCGGAGGCAGAACCTCCGCGCGATGTTTCCTGACTCCATGCGCGCATCCCGGACAGGGAATTTGTCGTCAGGTCCCCAGTGGACCGGCCGGGTCCAATCGGCCGGGGCGACCGCGCCGTCACCCGGGGGATACGGTCTGAGAAAAGCAGGCTAGCGGTTGCTGGCGTGCTCTTTCAGGCTGGTCTTCTTGGTGTCGCAGCTCTTCTTGGTGTCGCAAGCTGCTTTCTTCGTATCACAAGCCGCTTTCTTCACATCACAAGCCGCCTTCTTCGTCTCGCAGCCGGCCGCCGCCTTGGCACCGCAAGTGGCCACGCAGCTACTCTTGGCGTCGGTTTTCACGACCGCCACCTTCTCCATGAAGATGGCTTTCAGAGCCTTGGCGTCGCGCCCGCAGCAGCCCTTGCCGGCCACAACAGCCTCGGCGCAGCACTTATTCATACCCTTCAGGGCAGCCTGGCCGGCATTGTAGTCGGCCACCATGGCGGCCACGGTCTTGGCATCGTGACCGCAGCAACCTTTGCCCGCCACGGCCGCTTTGACGCAGCACTTGCCGGGAGCCTTCATCATGTGGCCAAGGTTTTCCATGGACTGACCATGGGCCTTGGCGGCTTCGGGACATTGGGCCTTGGCCGTCTCCGTGCAGGCGGCCTTGTCTTTGAGGCTGCACTTCTTGCCGTCTCCAGCCAGAGCGGCGGTGCTGATCAATGCCGTCATGGCTAGGGCGACAACGATCACATAGGCGAACTTCTTCATGGACGGGTCCTTTCTAGTCGGGCAGGGACCTGCCTTGGCAGCGCCCGGCCCACCACCGCCCAAAAGGCAGCGGGAGTAATTTCATTTTCACAGGAGTTATATCCTACCACAGAACTATAGAATAGGTTCCCGAAAATGCCACCCTCCGCCCGAATTATTCTGACAGGAGCATCACAGGATTGAAAAAAATCAACGCCGCACCAAACGCATGAAACGTCTCAAAAAGCCTTTTTCCGACATGTCCACCCTCTCATCCCCGCCCTGGGCCGCGGCCCATTCCTCCATGGCCGCCTGGTTGCTCTCGGCCCTTTCGGCCGCCAGACGGGCAAACGCCGCCGGGATGCGCTCGTCCAGTTCCAGCAGGGCTCGGAAGGCCTCGGGACCAATTTCCAGCAGCACCGACGGCTCCGTCACCTTGATCTCCGCGCTGCGGGGCATGTCCAGCATCAGGCTCATCTCACCTACCAGGGTGCCCGGATCCAGCGTGAACGCGACGATGACCTCCTGCTGCCGGCCCAGAACCTTCCCCGCCAATCGCCCGTCGGCCAGGATGTGGCAGCTGTGCCCCGGGTCGCCCTGGTGGTAAAGGGTCTCGCCCTTGGTGTAGCGCACCTTGCGCACCAGCGGCGCCACGGATTGCAACCGCTCGGCGTTCAGGATGGGCCGGCCCTCTTCATCCACCACCAGCTTGCGCGTCAGGTCGCTGTCCAGCAGGCTGCGGGTGATGAACCGCAACTCCTCTTCCTTGGGGTCCAGCTTCATCTGATTCTGTACCAGCATGAGGTAATCGTTGAGCAGGACATCGCTCATGGGGAAGGGGATCTCGATGCCCGCGCGCTTGAACTTGTACCAGATCATCCGGTTCACCTCGCCGTCGATCTGCTCACGGCGATGGTAGTCCCGGGTCCAGAAGCGCAGGCGGTAGTTGATGCCGAAGTCCTGGAACTCGGTCACGTAGGCGTCGGGCTGCGGGCTGGGCAGCACCGCGTCCACCTCCTTGGCGGCGGCCACCAGGGCGGCGATGACATCATCCGGCGCATCGGCGTAGCTGGCGCCCACGTCCACGCGGTGCCGGCGCATGGGGGTGGGCCGCACAAGATTGTGCACCACCGATTCGCTCATCTTGGCGTTGGGCACGATCATCACGTGCCCGCTC
>PDQT01000295.1 GCA_002747875.1 bacterium DOLZORAL124_64_63 | reverse complement strand
AGAACGCCTCGGCACCATCCGGGATGGGCAGGTGGTGGTGGACCGTCAGAAGGTCATCGCCGCGGCCTTGGCCCACAACGAGATGCTGGCCGCCAGTGGCGCCATGAAGGATGCGGCCGCCGCCGACGCCCTGGGCGCCTGGCGCGGTTTCTTGCCCCAGTTGCAGTTGGGCGAGTACTTCATGCGCTCGGACGACGCCCTCTCCAGCTTCGGTTTCAAGCTGCAGAACCGGGGCGTGACACCGCTGGACTTCGGCATGGGCCTGGGGCCGTCGGGTATCCAATGGATTCCCGCCAACATCAACGACCCGGGCGAGACCAACAACTTCATCACCCGTATCCAGTTGCTGCAGCCCATTTTCAACGGCGGCATGGGTTTTTACGGCAAGCAGGCCGCCAACGCCGCCCATGAGGCCGCCGGCTACAAGCACGCCCGCGCCACGGAGACCATCCGCTTCCACGCCATCCAGGCCTACGAAGGCCTGACCCTGGCCACCGCCTACACCCGGGTGATGGAAGCGGCCGTCAGGTCCGCCGAAGGGCACGTGCGGCAGGCCCGCTCCCTGGTGGAAAACGAAATGGCCACCGAGGCGGATCTGCTCCAGGCCCGGGTCTATCTCAGCACCTTGCAGCAGAAATTGATCGAGGTGAAGAACATGGTCCGGGTGGCCGGCGAGAACATCAAACTGCTGACGGCCATCGACACGCCCCTGCCCCTGGCCAGCGACTTCGACGAAGCCGCCGCCGCCCTCTCCATCCCGGTGGAGATGCCCGCTTTCTTCGACGTCACCGCCGTGACCCGGCGCAGCGACATCCTGGCCCGCCGGCACGAGGCCGAGGCCGCCGGCAAGATGGTGGGCGTGGCCCGCGGCGGCATGCTGCCCCACCTGAACCTGAGCCTGCAGAAAGACTGGTACGACCTGGACAGCCCCTTCGGCACCAACGCCGACAGCTGGACCCTGGGCGTCTACGCGACAATGGGCTTCGGGGTGCAGAACCTGGGCGAGCTGAAGAAGGCCAAGGCCCAGAGCCGCGCCGCCCGCTACATGGCGGATTTCGAAACCCGCCAGGCCCGTGTCCAGGCCACCGACGCCTGGCTGGGCAAGCAGGCCGCCAACGCCGCCCATGAGGCCGCCGGCTACAAGCACGCCCGCGCCACGGAGACCATCCGCTTCCACGCCATCCAGGCCTACGAAGGCCTGACCCTGGCCACCGCCTACACCCGGGTGATGGAAGCGGCCGTCAGGTCCGCCGAAGGGCACGTGCGGCAGGCCCGCTCCCTGGTGGAAAACGAAATGGCCACCGAGGCGGATCTGCTCCAGGCCCGGGTCTATCTCAGCACCTTGCAGCAGAAATTGATCGAGGTGAAGAACATGGTCCGGGTGGCCGGCGAGAACATCAAACTGCTGACGGCCATCGACACGCCCCTGCCCCTGGCCAGCGACTTCGACGAAGCCGCCGCCGCCCTCTCCATCCCGGTGGAGATGCCCGCTTTCTTCGACGTCACCGCCGTGACCCGGCGCAGCGACATCCTGGCCCGCCGGCACGAGGCCGAGGCCGCCGGCAAGATGGTGGGCGTGGCCCGCGGCGGCATGCTGCCCCACCTGAACCTGAGCCTGCAGAAAGACTGGTACGACCTGGACAGCCCCTTCGGCACCAACGCCGACAGCTGGACCCTGGGCGTCTACGCGACAATGGGCTTCGGGGTGCAGAACCTGGGCGAGCTGAAGAAGGCCAAGGCCCAGAGCCGCGCCGCCCGCTACATGGCGGATTTCGAAACCCGCCAGGCCCGTGTCCAGGCCACCGACGCCTGGCTGAACCTGCAGGCCGCCCACGAGAAGGTCCTGGTGGCCCGCGAGGCCGTGCAGGCCGCGCGCGCCGGTCTGAAGATCGTGACCAACCAGTACCGTGAAGGCCTGGCCGGCATGGTGGACCTGCTGGACACCCAGGCCTACGCCACCCAGGCCGAAGGCAACCTGGTTCAGGCCCTGCACGATTTCCGCGTGGGCCTGGCCGACCTGGAATTCAACGGCGCGCCCATCGTCGCCGTCACCACTCAAGCCGATAACCCGACCCAGCCGGGTCAGTGATCAGGAGGACGCCAGTCATGGCTTTCAAGAAACTTGTCAAGACCCTGCTGCCGGCCGTGGCCCTGTTGGCCCTGCTGGCCGGCTGCGGCGGCTCCACTTCCGAAACCAACCAGGCCCAGCCCCGGGACGTGAAGGTGCGGACCACCGTCGCCCGACTGGAGAGCGTGCCCCGCACCGTCCAGGCGACCGGCGGCCTGGAGGCCGACAAAAGCGTCATGGTCTCCACCCGCATGATGGGCTGGGTGCGCAAGATCTCCGTAACCGAGGGGCAGGCCGTGCAGAAGGGCGACCCCCTGCTGAGCATCGACGCCAGCGACCTGAAGGCCAAGAAGGCCCAGGCCGAGGCGGGCATCGTCGAGGCCAAGGCCGTCTTGGCCAACGCCGAGCGCATGGCCGAGCGCTTCCAGCGCCTTTACGCGGAGAAAAGCGTCTCCAAGCAGCAGCTGGACGACGTGCTGACCGGCCGCGACCGCGCCGCCGCCGGCGTAAAGATGGCCGAGGCCGGCCTGCGCGAAGTGAACGTGCACCTCAGCTATCTGGACATCGTGGCCCCGGTCAGCGGCGTCGTGGCCCGCAAGATGGTTGAAGAGGGCGACATGGCCAACCCCGGCATGCCCCTGATCACCCTGGAGGATGCCGGCCGCATGAAGGTCGTGGCCTATCTGGGCGAGAAGGACATCTCCCGGGTCCAAGCCGGCGACATGGTGCAGGTGCAGATCACCAGCCTGGACGGCGCCACCTTCCGCGTGCCCCTGGACCGCGTGATCCAGTCCGCCAACCCCGGCAGCCGGACCTACGACATCGAGGCCTTCATCCCCAACACCGACGGCCGGCTCAAGAGCGGCATGTTCGCCCGCGTCACCGTGCCCGTGGGCACCCGCGAAGCCATCACCGTCCCGCGCGCGGCCCTCGTCCAGCGCGGCCAGCTGACGGGCGTGTGGACCGTGGACAGCCACGACATCGTGCACCTGCGCTGGATCCGTCCGGGCCATGAGCTGGACGATCGCGTGGAAGTCCTTTCCGGCCTGCAGGGTGACGAGACCCTGGTTCTCACCTCGGAGGCCCCCCTGGCCGAGGGCGACAAGGCGGTGAGGTAAATGGCCGATCGCAACGACATTCCCCGCTACGGCGGAGCCACCGGGCTGGCCCAGGTCTTCATCAACTCCAAGATCACGCCGCTGCTCATCATCGCGACCCTGCTGCTGGGCCTGTTCGCCCTGAGCCTGACGCCGCGCGAAGAAGAGCCCCAGATCGTGGTCCCCATGATCGACGTGATGGTGATGTTGCCCGGCGCCACGCCCGAAGAGGTGGAGAACCTGGTGACCCGGCCCATGGAACAGAAGATGTGGGAAATCGAGGACATGGAGTACGTCTACAGCTCCAGCTTCCCCAGCTTCGCCATCAGCACGGCCCGCTTCCTGGTGGGCACGGACATGGAAGAGGCCATCACCCGCATGAACAACAAGATGTTCGGCAACGCGGACATCTGGCCCCAGGGCATCACCCCGCCCCTGATCAAGGTGCGCAGCATCGACGACGTGCCGATGATGACCCTCACCCTCTGGAGCGATGACTACGAAGGGTACGACCTGCGCCAGCTGGCCGCCGAGGTCAAGAAAGAGGTGGCCGGCATCACCGACGTGTCCGTGGTCGAGGTCATGGGCGGCCGGCCGCGCAGCGTGCGCGTGGAGTTGGATCCCCAGCGCATGGCGGCGTTCAACCTGACCACCTTGAGCATCATCCCCGCTCTGGAGATGCAGAACCAGAGCCTGCCCAGCGGCGGCTTCGCGGCGGGCAACCAGGAGTTCACCGTGGAGACGGGCGCCTTCCTGCGCTCGGCCACGGACGTGGCCAACCTTGTGGTCGGCAGCTTCATGGAGCGCCCCGTGCGCCTGATGGACGTGGCCACCATCACCGACGGCCCCGACGACATCGACAGCTACACCTTCATGGGTGTCGGCCCGGCCGGCGTGCAGAAGGGTATCGGCGATGAGTTCGGCGTGGGCCAGGAGTATCCCTCGGTGACCCTGTCCATCGCCAAGCGCATCGGCAGCGACGCCACCCGCGTGTCCCAGGCCGTGCTGGACAAGGTGGAACGGGTCCAGGGCACCCTGATCCCGGGCGACGTGAACGTGACCGTCACCCGCAACTACGGCGCCACGGCCAAGGACAAGGCGCAGAACCTGATCTCCAACCTGGGCCTGGCCATTTTCCTGGCCGTGGTCGTGGTCTTCCTGGCCATGGGCTGGCGCGGGGCCACCATCATCTTCCTGTCCATCCCCACCACCTTCAGCCTGACGCTGTTCATCTACTACATCATGGGCTACACGCTGAACCGCGTGACCCTTTTCGCCCTGATCCTGGTGACGGGTATCGTGATAGACGCCACCATCATCGTGGTGGAGAACATGCACCGGCATTTCCAGATGAAGGGCAACAAGACTCTCAAAACAGCCCTGGAAGCGATCCTGGAGGTGGGCAACCCCACCATCCTGGCCACCCTGACGGTCATCGCCTCGATGATGCCGATGGCCTTCGTGCGCGGCCTCATGGGCCCCTACATGGCGCCCATGCCCATCGGCGCGTCCCTGGCCATGGTCTTCAGCCTGCTGGTGGCGTTGACCATCAGCCCCTGGCTGGCCATCCGCCTGCTCAAGCCCCAGCAGCACTTCCGTGAGGACGTGGACGGAGAAGGCAGCATGGGCGGCACCGGGGTGGACGGTTACAAGCTGCACGAAACCCCCATCTACAAGACCTACAACCGGCTGGTGCGGCCCCTGGTGGAAACCCCCGCCAAGGGCATCCTGGCCCTGCTGGTGGTGGCCCTGCTGACGGTGGCCTCCACCTTCCTGTTCGTCACGCGCACGGTGCAGGTCAAGATGCTGCCCTTCGACAACAAGAGCGAATTCCAGGTCATCATCGACACCCCCGAAGGCACGACCCTGGAGACCACCACCCAGCTGGCCCGCGAGATCGGCAACTATCTCAGCACCCAGCCCGAGGTGACGGACTACCAGATTTACGCCGGCACCGCCGCGCCCGTGAACTTCAGCGGGCTGGTGCGCCACTACATGATGCGCCAGGGCCCCAACGTGGCCGACATTCAGGTCAACCTGGTGGACAAGGACAAGCGCGACGACCAGAGCCACGCCCTGGCCAAGCGCGTGCGCGGCCCCATCAAGGAGCTGGGCGACAAATACGGCGCCGCCATCAAGGTGGTGGAGGTACCGCCCGGACCGCCCGTGCTGAGCACCATGGTGGCCGAGGTCTACGGCCCCACCTTCGAAGGCCGCGTCGAGGCCGCCCGCAAGATCAAGGAAGTTTTCGAGAACACGCCCGGCGTGGTGGATATCGACTGGTACGTCGAGGATGACATGACGCGCTACAACTTCGTGGTGGATACCGATCGCGCGGCCGTGCGCGGCGTCAGCACCCAGCAGGTCAGCATGACCCTGGGCGTGGCCCTGAACGGCCACGACGGCGGCTTCATCCACACGGACAGGGCGGCCGAGCAGGTGCCCATCAACGTGCGCCTGCCCATTGCCGACCGCAGCAGCACCGAGAGCCTCCGCGACCTGTACATCTACAGCCGCGCCGGGTCCCTGATCCCCCTGAGCGATGTGGTCAAGGTGGAAGAGGGCGTGAACCACAAGAGCCGACACCGCCGCAATCTGAAATCGGTGATCTACGTGACGGCCGACGTGGCGGGCGAACTGGAAAGCCCGGTCTACGCCATCCTGGACATGAAGAAGAAGATCGCCGAACTGACCATGCCCGACGGCACGGAAATTCAGCAGATGTCCACCACCCAGCCGCTGACCGAAGAACGCTACGCCATGAAGTGGGACGGCGAGTGGCACATCACCTACGAGGTGTTCCGCGATCTGGGAATCAGCTTCGCGGTGGTGCTGGTGATCATCTACCTGCTCATCGTGGGCATGTTCCAGAACTTCACGGTGCCCCTGCTGATGATGATTCCCATACCGCTGACCCTGGTCGGCATCATTCCCGGCCACCTCATGTTCGGAGCCTTCTTCACGGCCACGTCCATGATCGGGGTGATCGCCCTGGCGGGTATCATGGTCCGCAACAGTGTCCTGCTCATCGATTTCATCGAGGCGCGCCTCAAGGACGGCTTGAATCTGCAGGATGCGGTCATCGAGGCGGGGGCCGTGCGCTTCCTGCCCATCGCCCTGACCGCCGGCACGGTGGTGACGGGATCTTTCGTGATGGTCTTCGATCCCATTTTCCAGGGCCTGGCCATCAGCCTGATGATGGGCTCGTTGCTCTCGACCATCCTGACGGTCGTGGTCATCCCCCTGGCCTACTACCTTTACAAGCGCTGATTCCCGGCGGCCCGCGGGAAGGGGCACCTCCTTCCCGCGGGCCGCCATCCAGAGCCGATTTGCAATTATCCCTATTTTGTGATGATTTTTTAAAACCAAAAAGCATTTATAAATTCTTTTAGGCAAAAACAAAGGGCCTTTTTTTCGAAAAAACAGAAATAAAAGCGTTGTTTCTGTCGATAACTTTGTTTATCATGTAGTCAATGAGTGATCGGAGATGAAGCATCTCTCGGAGATGAAGCATATCGGATCCGAAACTCTCACAACTTGCGACCTGTCGGTATCTCCCTCCAATCCCCCACCGGCAGATCGTTGGGCCGGCCACGTTATACGATGGCCGGCCCTTTATTTTACGCGACTATTTTACGCGCCATTTCCGTTGCCCGCCCCATAGCGGTCAACGACGCCCCCGATTCTGCCAGGGCCGCTGCTCGAGCTCCCGCACAAAGCCATCCCGTTCCGCCTGGTACACCCTGTTGTCCGGGTCCTTCTGCAGGGCCTTGTCCATCCAGCGCCGGGCCTTGTGGTACAGATCTCGCCGCGCGTAACAACGGGCCAGGTCCGCCATCACCCGCGCGTCTTGGTTGCTGTACACCGAGGCCCGCAGCCCGTAGCGCGTGGCCTGCTCCAGGTCACGGCCCGCCAGGGTGGCGGCGCGCATGTAGCCGGCCAGCGCCATGGGATCCGTCTCGTCCAGATCGATGAGGGCACGGTACGTACCCAGCACGCCCCCGGTATCGCGCAGGCTGTACTGGAATTCCGCCACCGCCATGAGAGCCGCCCGAGCCGTGCTGTCCGGTGCCGAATACATGGCCGCCGCCCGCCGGGCCAGACCGCGGGCCTGCTCGTGCCGGCCCGCCTTTTCCTCCATGGCGGCCAGCCCCAGCATGCCGTCGGTGACCACCTTGCTATCACCCCGGAAACGCAGCCCCATCAGCCGGCGGTACAGGACCTGGGCCCGGACCGTATCCCCGCGCTCGGCGTGGCGACGCGCCAGTTCGAAAAGCAACCCGGGGTCCTCGGGGCGCTGGGCCTGGCGAGCGCTTAGCTGATGCAGGATATCGCCGTCCTGGCGGATGGAGCGCACCAGGGCCAGGAACTCGTCCTTGTTCTGGTAGCCGGTGAAACGGTCCAACTCCCGCCCGTGCTCGTCCAGCCAAACCAAAGTGGGCAGAACGGTGATATGGAATTTCCGCTTCAGATCGGCGTACTCGGGTTTGTCGATATCCACCTTGAAGGTCAGCACGTCCCGCAACTCGGTGATGACCTCTTCTTCGTTGTAGACCATCACGTCCAGCAGCTTGCACGGCTTGCACCACCGGGCGTAGAAGTCGATGAGGATGGGACGTGCCGGCTCCGTGCGCGCCCGGCTGACGACCTCTGGAAACGGCACATCCTCCAACCAGGGTACCCGGTCCGGTTCGGCGGCCCGGAGATTCCCGGCCAGGATCAGAAGAGCAAGAACGGCCAGAAGCCGCTGGGGTATTTTTTTCATGGTAATGAGGTCATGTCCTTGGCTGGGGATGGATCCATTCTGCCGTCCCGGCAAGATACACCCTGCCTTTCTTCCAGCCTACCGGAATCCCGAATTTCCCCAAAACCAAGAGGAGCGCGGCAAGGCCCTGACCGCCCTGGACGATCTCCGGCGGAGCCGCGTCCCCAAAACAAGACTATTTTAGTACTAAACCTTTTATTTTCAGGAGCTTTTGCGATTTGCTCGCGCGCGTGGAATTTGACTTCCGGAGTTTTATGGTCTAGTATTTTTCCTGTTGGACACCCCATGTCCACGCGCGCCGCTCAAGGGCCCGTTCGGCGCGTGGCAGGTCCGCCTCCCTAACTCAGTCACACGCATGATGTCCCGCCGGACCCAGGCCCGGACATGATCCCTGCGGCTGGAAAGATCGCATGTCCTCGAGCACCCTGGACGGCCGATTCTCCCCTGAATGGCCAACCGCTTGGCATGACGCCGCTGAACGTGGCGTTTGCGTGCATTGCGGGAACCCTTTGGGCCGGTTCTGGAACCGGGACGAAGGTCCTTTCTGCTGCCGCGGCTGCCTGAGCGTGTACCGGATGATCCACGAGGAAAACCTGGAGCGCTACTACGACCTGAAGCCCGATTCGGTGGCCCCCGCGGCCCATCTGCGCGCCGACAGCTTCAACTGGCTGGACCGCCTCCTGGCCGAACAGGCCGCCTCCCCCACCGCCGTCCCCGGCATCCTGCACCTGCGGCTGGATATCCAGGGCGTGCACTGCGCCGCCTGCGTGTGGCTCATCGAGGAGCTGTTCAAGCGACGGCCCGCCGGCATCGCCCTACGCCTGAACCCCACCCTGGGCACGGTGGATCTGAGCTGGGACGCGGAAAAGGGGGATCTGAAGGATTTCCTGGCCGAGGTTGAGAAATTCGGCTACCGCCTGGGGCCCAGCCGCAAGGGGACGCGCAAGCACGCGCGCGGGCTGCTCATGCGCATGGCCATCAGCATCAGCATGGCCATGAACGTGATGATGTTCAGCCTTTGCTACTACTTCGGGCTGGCCCCGGAGGAGAGCAATCTGTACGGCTTCTTCGGCTGGCTGAGCCTGCTGCTGGCCACCGTCAGCATCATCGCCGGCGGCGGGGTGTTCTACAAGGGGGCCCTGGCGGGCCTCAAGCGCCGGGTGGCGCACCTGGACCTGCCCATCAGCCTGGGCATGACCCTGGCCTACGCGGGCAGCGTGTGGGGTTTCGTGACCCACGGGCCGGAAGACGCCTATTTCGACAGCCTGACCATCTTCATCGCCCTGATGCTGGTGGGGCGCTGGGCCCAGGAACATATCCTGGAGCGCAACCGCAACGCCCTGCTGGACAGCAGCGGCGCCGAGAACCTGACCGTCAAGCGCCTGCGGGCGGGCGAGCCCGATGCCGTGTCCGCCACCGAGATCCTCAAGAACGACGAACTGTGGATCGCCCCCGGCGACCTGCTGCCGGTCCGGGGCGTGCTCATGCGCCGCGGCACGCAGGTAGCCCTGGACTGGATCACCGGGGAGTCGGACCTGGTCAGCTTCGCCCCCGGCGACACCGTGCCCGCCGGTGCCTTCAACAGCACCCGGCATGGTTTCAGCGTCACCGCCATCGAGGATTTCGCGGACAGCCATCTGCAGGACCTGCTGCGTGGCGGCACCACCACCAGCGACGAGGAATTCCGGCCCCGCTGGTGGCACAAGATCAGCAGCGGTTATGTCACCCTGGTGCTGGCCTGCGCCGCCCTGGGCTTCGGGCTGTGGGCGGGCCGTGACCTCAACATGGCCCTGAAGGTAACCGTCAGCATCCTGGTGGTGACCTGTCCCTGCGCCCTGGGCCTGGCCACGCCCTTGGCCGAGGAGTTGGTACACTTTGCCCTGCGCCGCGGCGGCGTCTTCCTGCGCAAGAGCAGTTTCCTGGAAAAGGCTTTGTCCGTGCGCACGATCCTGCTGGACAAGACCGGCACCCTGACCATGGACCGGCTGGCCCTGGATGCCGACAGCCACGGCGCCCTGGCCGGCCTGACGGGACATCAGGCCGCCGTTCTGCGGCACATGACGCTACGTAGCAACCATCCCGTCAGCCAGTGTCTGGCCGCCGCCCTGGAAAAGATGCCGCGGCGGGACGATGACGACCTGCCCGACATCCTGAACGAGGACCTGAGCGAGATCCCCGGCGCCGGCCTGGAGCTGCCCCTGCCCGACGGCGTCTGGCGGCTGGGAAAGGCAGATTTCGCTTCGGGCGGCCAGGTATCCGGCCCCGGCGACGACCGCCGGCAGACGGCTTTCACCCGTGACGGCCAGGTCATCGCCACCTTCGGCATGGGCGAGGACCTGAAGGCCGACGCCGCCGGCGAGCTGCGCGCCCTGCAAAAAGACGGCTACGAGATTCACCTGCTGAGCGGCGACACCCAGGCCAAGGTGGATGCCGCCGCCCAGGACCTGGGCCTGCCCCCGGACCGGGCCGTTGGGGGCCTGGACCCCCAGCAGAAAGCCCGCATGGTCCGCTCCCTGGACCAAGGGGACACCCTGATGGTGGGAGACGGGCTGAACGATAGCCCCAGCTTCGAGGCGGCCCTCTGCGCCGCCACCCCCGCGGTGGATCGTCCGGTTCTGCCCGGCAAGGCCGATTTCTACTTCATGGGTGACGGTATCGCCGCCATCCGGCGCTCTCTGCGGGCGGCCCGGCATCTGCGCCGTGTCGTGCGCGACAATCTGGTGCTGGCCATCTTATATAATGTACTGGCTGTGACCTTGTGTTTATTCGGCCTGGTGACCCCTGTGATCGCCGCCATCCTGATGCCGCTGAGTTCGGTGTCCGTGGTTTCCCTCACGGCCGTGCGCCTGGCCCCGCGGAGGTTGTCATGGATGTGATCATCGCCCTGGTTTTCATCAGTCTGACCCTGGTCGTCGCGGGGCTGGTTTTCTTCTTCACCCGACTGTTCGACGGCGACTTCGAACACGGGGAACGCTTGAGCCTTTTACCTTTGGAGGACGACACGGGAGAGGAACAGCAAGAGACCAAAAAGAAGGATGACAATTCGGACAAAATAGGTTCTAATGCTCAGGGGCAATCCGTCGAATAGGTCCTATTTTGGGGCCTGTTCGCGTGTTTTGTCCTTGACGGGTAGTCGGGAAAAAAAGTTGTAAAGGAGGAAGGTGCTCCACATGGAAGCAACGAACACCCAAATGAAGACGGTAGTGTATGACGACTCTATCGTACGCGCCTTTTCGGTCATCACCATCGTCTGGGGCGTGGTCGCCTTGCTGGTCGGTGTCCTCGTCGCCGCTCAGCTGTCGTTCTGGCAGGCCAATTTCGGGTTGGAATGGCTGAGCTTCGGGCGACTCCGTCAGCTCCATACCAACGCCGCCATCTTCGCCTTCGTGGGCAACGGCATGTTCGCAGGTATCTATTACTCGACACAGCGCCTGCTCAAGGTACGCATGGCCAACGATTTCCTTAGTTGGGCCAATTTCTGGGGCTGGCAGTTGGTCATCGTGGCCGCCGCCGTCACCTACCCCCTGGGACTGACCCAAAGCAAGGAATACGCGGAGCTGATCTGGCCCATCGACGTACTGGTCGTCATCGTCTGGGTGATCTTCGCCATCAACTTCTTCTGGACCCTGGCCATCCGTAATGAAAAGAACATGTACGTGGCCATCTGGTTCTACATCAGCACCATCGTGACCATCGCGGTGCTGTACATCGTGAACAACCTGCAGATCCCCACCAGCCTGACGCACAGCTACCCGATATTCGGCGGTGTACAGGACGCGTTGGTGCAATGGTGGTACGGGCACAACGCGGTGGCCTTCTTCCTGACCACGCCGCCGCTGGGCCTGATGTACTACTTCATGGTCAAGGCGGCCGAGCGCCCCGTCTACTCGTACCGCCTGTCGGTGGTCCACTTCTGGTCCCTGATCTTCCTGTACATCTGGGCCGGACCCCACCACCTGCTGTACACGGCCCTGCCCGACTGGGCCCAGACCCTGGGCATGATCTTCTCGGTCATGCTGTGGGCCCCCAGCTGGGGCGGCATGCTCAACGGTCTGCTGACCCTGCGCGGCGCCTGGGACAAGCTGCGCACCGACCCCGTCATCAAGTTCTTCGTCGTGGCGGTGACCTTCTACGGCATGAGCACCTTCGAAGGCCCCCTGCTGAGCATCAAGAGCGTCAGCGCCCTGGGCCACTACACGGACTGGATCATCGGTCACGTGCACGGCGGCGCCCTGGGCTGGAACGGCTTCATGACCTTCGGTATCCTTTACTGGATGTGGCCGCGGCTGTACGGCACCAAGCTGTGGAGCACCCGCCTGGCCGAGGCCCACTTCTGGGTCGGCACCATCGCCATCCTGATGTACGTGGTCTCCATGTGGGTCAGCGGCGTCAGCCAGGGCCTGTTCTGGCGCGCCCTGGACGCCGAAGGCTTCCTCAAGTACCCCGACTTCATCGAAGGCCTGACCAACAGCCGGGCCATGTACCAGACCCGTCTCTTCGGTGGCGTCCTGTACGCCGTGAGTTCCCTGTTCTGCGTCGTGAACATGATCATGACCGCCAAGCAGGGCAGCCCCAAGACCGTCAGCGTGCAGGTGCCCGCCCGGCGCCCCGCCGGTGACAACGTCAGCGGCTGGGCCCTGCTGTTCAGCATGCCCATGATGTTCATCGTCGGCATCATGGTCCTGGCCCTGCTCTTCGGTCTGGCCGGCGACATGGTCAGCCCCATCTACCTGGCCGCGCTGCTGGTGCTCTTCATCGCCGCGATCATCAGCTACGGCACCAGCCAGCACAAGTGGGGCCAGTGGTACGGACTGGTGGAGCGCCATGCCCTGCTCTTCACCGTCCTGTCCCTGCTGGCCATCCTCATCGGTGGCGCCGTGGAAATCATCCCCACCGTGATCGTCAGCGAGAAGGTGCCCACGGAAATCACCGACGAGATGATTGCCGAGAACCCCGCCCTGGCGGAGACCGCCAAGTGGCTGCAGAAGCCCTACAGCCCCCTGGAGCTGGCCGGACGCGACGTGTACGTGTCCGAAGGCTGCTATCTCTGCCACACCCAGATGATCCGGCCCTTCCGGCACGAAGTCCTGCGCTACGGCGATTACAGCCGCCTGGAGGAATCGATCTACGATCATCCCTTCCAGTGGGGCAGCAAGCGCACCGGCCTGGACCTGGCCCGCGTCGGCGGCAAGTACGACAACCTGTGGCACTACCTGCACCTGATGGACCCGCGCAGCACGTCGCCCGCGTCCAACATGCCCGGCTACACGCACTTCAAGACTCAGACGGTGGATCCGCAGGTCACTCTGACCCGGATGAAGACCCTGGCCAAGCTGGGTGTCCCGTACACCCAGGAAGATTTCGATCTGGCCACCCAGCGGTTTGAAAGCCAGGGTAAGATGATTTCCGACTACCTGGCCAACAACGACGTGAACGTGGCGCCTGACAGCAAGATGGCCGCCGTGATCGCCTATCTGCAGCGACTGGGTCGCGGGCCTCAGCCCCTGGCCCCTGAAGTGGCTGCCCAGTAAGGGGAAATAATGTTTCAGGAGTTCTACGCCAAAAGCGATCTTCTGATCTGGCCCTTGGTGGGACTGGTGATCTTCATCGCGATTTTCTTTGGCGTCCTCGGCTACGTGTTCATCGGGCTGAAGAGCAAGGACAAAGTCGACGAAATCGCGGCCATGCCGCTGGACAACGAAAACGAATTCGACGGCCACGTTGAAGGGAGGGCTCAGGATAATGAGTGAGCAGCACAAAAGCCGTGATAACCGGGCCGATTACCGGGCCGATACCATCATGGAGCACGAATACGACGGCATCCAGGAGTTTGACAACCGATTGCCGAACTGGTGGATGTGGATCATGTGGGGCAGCATGGTTTTCGCCCTGTTCTACTGGATCGTTTTCCACACGCTGGAAATCCGCAATCTTTCGCACGCCAACTTCGAGGCGGAAATGGCCCGCGCCGACGAGGCCATGTTCGAACGCATGAAGGACAATCCCGTGACCAACGAAACCCTCATGGCCTTGGTGGACATGCCCGCCAAAGTGCAGGAGGGCCGGGAGACCTTCGTGAAGTTCTGCGTGGCCTGCCATCTGGACAAGGGTCAGGGATCGGTTGGACCGAACCTGACGGACGGCGTCTGGATCCACGGATGCGAACCCATGAATCTGCACGAGACCGTCACCACCGGTGTCGCGGCCAAGGGCATGCCCGCCTGGGGCAACCAGCTGGGCCCCGCCGGCGTGCAGACCGTGGTGGCCTACGTCATGACCCTCCGGAACACGAACGTCGCGGGCAAGGCCCCGGAAGGCGAGCCGTGCACCTGGGAGTAGGCGTAAACACCTCCGCAAGGAACGGGAAGGGCGGCCGCGCAACAGCGGCCGCCCTTTTGGCCTTTTTAAATCATACGAATTGACCCTGAATTTGACCGCGGCCGATGAAAGGAACGGATGATGACCGAAAACCGCGAACAGGAAAAGGAAACGGAAAAGAAACGCCGACCGGCGCGCAGCAAGAAACGCGCGCCCGACCTGAACACCGTGTACAGCATCAATGCCGACGGCTCACGCAACTTCCTGCATGTGGCGGATGTGAAGGGCCGCTGGCACCGTCTGCGCACCACCATCCACAGTCTTCTGCTGCTCCTTTTCCTGGCTTTACCATGGATCCATATCGACGGTAAGCCCATCGTTCTGGTGGACATCCCCGGACGCAGCGCGTACCTGTTCGGCGGCACCTACACCAACCAGGACTTCCACTTGGTCTTCTTCCTGCTCATCGGGGTCGGGCTGTCCATCTTCGTGACCACCTCCCTTTTCGGGCGTATCTGGTGCGGCTTTCTCTGCCCCCAAACCCTTTTCATGGAGGGCGTTTTCCGTCCCATCGAACGCATGGTCGAGGGCAGCCGCAGCACCCGTATCCGCCGCAACAAGAAGGGCGGCGCCGATATGGTGGTGCGGAAGATCATCAAGCACACGCTGTTCATTGTCTTCTGCTGGTTCTTTACCGTGGCCTTCATGGCCTACTTCATCCCGGTGCGGGAACTGTGGCAACTGGTGCCCCTCTTCCCCGGCCACACCACGGCCCTGATCTGGAGCCTTTTCTGGACCGGCATGCTCTACTTCGATTACAGCTGGTTCCGGGAGCAGACCTGCCTGATCATCTGCCCCTACGGCCGACTGCAGTCCACGCTGGTGGATTACGACACCATCATCATCGGCTATGACGAGAAACGGGGTGAGCCCCGCGAAAAGGGCGTGAACAAGGGCGGCGACTGCATCGACTGCCGGCGCTGCGTGGACGTCTGCCCCACCGGCATCGACATTCGCAACGGCCTGCAGCTGGAGTGCATCGGCTGCACCAACTGCATCGACGCCTGCAACGACATCATGAAGAAGATCGGCAAGCCCACGGGTCTGGTCCGCTTCGACAGCTCGCGCGGTTTCGAGACGGGTAAGACCCGTCACTTCCGCCCCCGTTTCTGGATTTACGGCTTCGTGATGCTGGCTCTGGGGGCCCTGTTCATCCAGCGCACCTCCGCGCGGGAGAACTTCCACATCACCATCATGCGCAGCCAGGGCATGCCCTACACCATTGACGGGGGGCAGATCCGCAACCTCTACACCATGCACCTGCAAAACAAGACGGACGAAACGCAGGTCTACTTCATCGCCCCCGCGGACGACGCTCTGGCCGGCTACGACGGTGTGGACTACATCATCCCGCAGCCGCGCATCGAGCTGCCGCCCCTGGGCGACCAGCAGTTGACCCTGTTTGCGATGATGCCCAAGAGCAATTACTCTCTGCCCGAAGACTTCCACTTCGCGTTCACCGATTCGGCGACCGGCGTGGTGCAGAAATCGAAGGTACGCTTCCGGGGGCCGTAAACATGGGCAAGTGGTTATATGACAGACCGTGGATCTGGATCGTGGTGTTGCTGGTTTTTCTGGTGGCCAGCGGGGGCGTGGTGCTGGTCATCGCGGAGATGAACAGGCCGGAGGTTATCAAGGAAACGGCGCAGGCTGTGGGATTGATGGCGACTACGGGACGATTGGGACGATTAGGCTGAGGGGGCTGATTGGGCTGACTTATGCTGAGGATGGCGAATATGCGGTGCCCTTTTGCGTGACCGGCAGCGAGAGCAATGTGGTTTGCGGTTCGTTGCTGCGGCCCGTCGTCCCCACGGAGCCGTCAAGCAGGAGCGGGATCAAGGCCATCTACCGCTGACGGATGCGTCCCTCAATCGGCATATCCAGGAATCCCCAAACCCCAACCCCGGATCGTGAAGACTCATGCCCTGGCTACCCGGCATCACCCCCATCACGGCCTACATCGGCCCCGGTGCCGGATTCGCCCTGGGCGGTAGCTTCCTGTTCGCGCTGGCGGGTATGCTGCTGGCCGTGGTCGCGGTACTGGCTTGGCCAGCGCGAGTGCTGATCCGCAACCTGCGGGGCCAAAGCCGACGCAGAAAGGGCCGACGCAGGAAAAGCAAGCGCGGGCGAGGCGCGCCCCATCAGGCGGTGGCCAAGCGGGTGGTGGTTCTGGGCCTGGACGGGTTCGATCCGGTCATCAGCAAACGCCTGCTGGACGCCGGTCAACTGCCCAACCTAGCCCGCATCCGGGATGAAGGCACCTTCCGCCCCCTGATCAGCACCTACCCCGCCATGTCGCCGGTGGGCTGGAGCACCTTCGCCACCGGGGTCGACCCCTCGGGGCACAATATCTTCGACTTCCTAAGCCGAGACTTGGTCACCCACCTGCCCATCCTGTCGTCGACACGGCTGCACCGACGCCCCGTCCGCAAGCTGGGCCCCCTTGCCCTGCCCGGCGGGGGGCCGCGTTTCGAACTGCTGCGCCGCAGCAAGCCCTTCTGGAAAACCTGCGCCGAGGCGGGCGTCGCCAGCAGCATCCTGCGCGTCCCCATCACCTTCCCGCCCGACAGGTTCGGCGGCAAGCAGCTGTCGGCCATGTGCGTGCCCGATCTGCGCGGCACCCAGGGCACCTTCAGCCACTACACCAGCGCCCAGGCCCGCGGCCGGAAAATCGCGGGCCGCACCACCGGCGGCGTGCGTCTGGAACTGGCCGAGCAGGCTTCCGGTGTCTACACCAGCGTGCTCACCGGACCGGACCTGCCCGGCGGCGGCCGCATGACTCTGCCCATCACGGCCAAGGTCGACAGGGAGGCGCGCCGGGCCGCCTTCACCGTGGGCCCGGAGACGGTGACCATAGGGGAGAACGAGTATTCGGACTGGATCCCCTTGGTCTTCAAAGGCGGCGGCGGTACGGCTCACGGCATCGTCAAGGTGCGGATCACCAGCCTCGAGCCGGACTTCAGCTTCTACGTGACTCCCGTGAACATCGACCCGCGCCATCCGGCCATGCCCATCAGCAATCCGCCGCACCTGGCCATGGCCCTGTCGCGCCTGCACGGCCGCTACGCCACCCTGGGCCTGGCCGAAGACACCTGGGCCCTGAACGAGCGGGTCATCGACGAGCAGGCCTTCCTGGACCAGGCCTACGCCATCCACGAAGAGCGCAAGAGGCAGTTCTTCCATGCCCTGGACCGGCAACCCGACGGCGTGGTCTCGGTGGTCTTCGACGCCACCGACCGCATCCAGCACATGTTCTTCCGCTATCTCGATCCCGACCACCCAGCCAACGCGGGCAAGGACACCGAGCAGCACAAGGAGGCCATCGACGATCTGTACCGGCGCGCCGACACCTTGGTGGGCCAGACCCTGGACAAGCTGGGCCCCCGCGACGCCCTCCTGGTGATCAGCGACCACGGCTTCAAGACATTCCGACGCGGGGTGAACCTGAATACCTGGTTCCGGGACAACGGGTATCTCTTCCTCAAGAGCGATCCGACCGAGAACGATCCGACCCAAAGCCCTCTCCCCCCCATCGGCGAGGGCGAGCGCCACGAGGTCGGCGATATCGACTGGCAACGTACCCGCGCCTATACCAGCGGCCTGGCCGGTTACTACCTGAACCTCAAGGGCCGTGAACGCGAGGGGTGCGTAGACCCCACCGAGGCCGACGCCCTGCTGGCCGAAATCAACGCCAAGCTGCGTGGCCTGCCCGACACCGAACGTGGAGAAACAGCCATCACCGAGGTTTGGACCGGGCGAGAAATTTATCATGGGCCCTACCGGACCAACGGCCCGGATGCCATCGTGGGCTACAAACCCGGCTATCGCGCCGATTGGGACGCCGCCGTGGGGGCGGTGGGCCGCCACGTCATCAGCGACAACACCCGCAGCTGGAGCGGCGACCACTGCATGGACCCGCGGGCCGTTCCCGGGGTCATCTTCAGCACGCGGCCCTTCCGCAACCCTAAGCCCGCCCTGGTGGACATGGCGCCCACGGTGCTGGACCTGCTGGGGCTGGACGCTCCCGGCCACATGACCGGACGCAGCGTCTTTGCCGAATCCGAGGTGAACCCATGACCCGACGTTTCTTGCCGTTGTTGTGCTGGCTGACGGTTCTCATGGCCCCCGGCACCATCTTGGGCGGCACCAAGGTCCTGGTCATGGGGCTGGACGGCATGGATCCCATTCTCACCCAGCGCTTCCGGTCCCAGGGCCTGATGCCCAACCTAGACCGCTTTCTGGCCGAGGGCGGCCAACTCGAGGAATTGGCCACGGCCATCCCGCCCCAGTCACCGGTGGCCTGGAGCAACTTCATCACCGGACGCGACGCCGGCGGCCACGGCATCTTCGACTTCATCCATCGCGATCCCGTCACCATGCTGCCGACCAGCAGCACCAGCGAGGCCAAAACAGCCGAGCGCTTCTGGCGGTTCGGGTCCTGGAAGATCCCCCGCGAGTCGGCCGACATCCACAATCTCCGCCAAGGCACCCCCTTCTGGGAAATCCTGACCCGGCACGGCATCGACACGACGATTTTCCGGGTGCCGGCCAACTTTCCCCCCGTCGGGGATGAAGCGCGCAGCCTCTCGGGCATGGGCACGCCGGATATCACGGGCAACTACGGCATCAGCACCCTGATCACCGACGACCCGCCCCTGGACCGCGACCTGGGCGGCGGCCGCGTGGTCAGCATCTGGCTGGATGAGGGCCTCTTCCAGGCCGACTTGGAAGGCCCGCGCAACACCTACCGTGCAGGAGACCCCGTCACCCGGGTGCAGATAGAAGGTAAGGTGGACCGGGACAACGGTAGCGCTTGGCTGAAGGTGGGGGACACCGAATTGGTTCTGGATGTGGGCCAGTGGAGCCCGTGGGTGACCGTCCGGTTCACAATGATCCCCTGGGTGCAATCGGTCAGCGGCACGGTGCGCTTCTGCCTCCTGGCAACCGAACCCGCTTTCCGCCTCTACGCCACGCCGGTGCAGATCGACCCGGCCAACCCGGTCATGCCCATCTCCAACCCCGAAGACTACAGCCGCCGGATCGTCGAAACAACGGGGCCCTTCTACACCCAAGGCTTGCCCGACGACACCAGCGCCCTGGAGAACGGTTTCCTGAGCGATGACGGCTTCGTGCAGCAGAGCGGTCTGGTGCTGGACGAACGCCTGGAGCAACTGGAGACGGAGCTGCAACGCTTTGCCCAGCTGGACGAGGGCTTCCTCTTCTTCTACTTCAACGAGCCCGACCAGACATGCCACATGATCTGGCGCAACATGGATGCAAGCAGCCCCACCCACGGCGATGCCGACCCCGTGCACGCCGACCGCATCGCCCGACTATACCAGGCCCTGGACCAGGCCCTGGGCCGGGCCCTGCGGTGCGTGGACGACGAGACCACCTTCATCCTCATGAGCGACCACGGGTTCGCCGCCTGGAACCGCGCCTTCCACCTGAACACATGGTTGCTGCAGAACGGCTACCTCGTGCTGCAGGACGACGTCGACCCGGAGGATGTGGAGATGCTGCAGGGGGTGGACTGGAGCCGGACCCGCGCCTACGCCCTGGGCATCAACGGGCTTTACGTGAACCTGGAGGGGCGCGAAAGCGGGGGCATTGTCCCGGCCGACCGGCACGAGGCCCTGCTGAGGCAACTGAAGGCCGAGTTGGAGGCCGTCGTGGATCCCGCCGGCAACGAGCGGGCCATCAAGGTGGCCGACCTGGCTGGGGATGTTTACCACGGCCCCCTGCGCAACGCCGGACCGGATATCGTGGTAGGATATTACCGTGGCTGGCGCGGCAGCAACGAGTCGGCCCTGGGCCGAATTCCGCCCACCGTGTTCAGCGACAATATGCTGAAATGGAGCGGCGACCACTGCATCGCCGCCGACGAGGTGCCCGGCATCATCGCAGCCAACCGGCCCATCCTGAAGAAAGACCCCGCCCTGGTGGACATGGCCCCGACCATCTTGACCCTGTTCGGGCTGGAGCCCCCCGCCGAGATGGTGGGCGGCAACCTGTTCACCGCGGAAACCGGAAAGAAAGGAGACCGCTGATGTTCGGCGGCAACAAAATCAAGCTGGACAAGGATCTTCACGAGAAGATCAAGAAATACGCCACCATCGCCGGCTACAGCTCGGCCGAGGAGTTCGTGCAGCACGTCCTGGAACGTGAAGTGGCCAAGTTCGAAGAAGGCGGCGACAGCGAGGAAGAGATCAGAAAGCGCATGCAGGGGCTGGGCTACATCTCGTGATGCCTTTGGTGCAACGCATAACCGGGGTCGTGAGCATGCTCTTCGATCTCCTGCTCGCCCCCTTCACGCCCCTTCCCTGGCTGGCCATGGTCGTCGTCTGCGTCATCACCGCGGCCTGGGCCCTGCAACTTTTCAAATGGGCCACGCCCCAGACCATGCTGAACGCCACCCGCGACCGGTTAATCGGCCACATCTACGAGATGGGCCTGTACCAAGATCACCTGAGGGTGCTGGCGCGCATCCAGGGTCGCCTGGCTCTGGCCAATCTGCGTTATCTGTCCCTGACCCTACCCGCCCTGCTGGTCATGATCCCACCGATGATCCTGACCCTTGGCCAGATCGAGGGACGCTTCGCCCAGCGCCCCTTGCAGAAAGGAGAAGAGACGGTGCTGACGGTGTACTTGGCCGACGCGTATCGGAATCAGGTAAGCACGGTTGAGGTGGGCATCCCCGCCGGTCTGGAAGTGACCGCCGGGCCGGTGCGCAATCAGCACACCGGCACCGTATCCTGGCGCCTGCAGGTGTTGGAGCCCGGACGGCATGAGCTGGCGTTCCGGCGGGCCGGCCAGGGGGCCGGGCGGTTCACCCTGGAAGCTGCCGGGGGCTTACCCCTGCTGCACCGCCGCACGGAAAATTCGGCCTGGAAAAGTCTGCTTTATCCCGGCAGTCTGGTGATCAGGGAAGCCCATGGTCTGGACGGGATTTCGGTCCAGTGGCCCAAGCGCCATACCCGTTACCTGGGTTTACCGTTGCCATGGTTGCCGGCCTTCATGATCTTGTCTTTGCTGGCGGGCCTGGGGCTCAAAAAACCATTGCGCGTCTCCCTCTGAAGAAGGTTGTCCGATGAAAAAGATATGGTGGCTGAGTCTCATGACCGTGGTGCTGGTGGCCGCGGGCTGCGGCACCGGAGACAAGAACGCGCCAGCGGCGGCGGAAAAACTGCTGGTCATCGGCATCGATTCCGCCGATTGGCGACTGCTGGATCCCATGCTCAAGGAAGGCCGTTTGCCCCATCTGGCGGCTTTCCGTAAGAATTCCGCCAGCGGGCGCATGCGCACCTTCTTCCCCCTGGAAAAGTCGCCCGTGCTCTGGGCCAGCATCTGCACCGGGGTGCAGCCGGCGGTGCACGGCATCCACCATTTCGTCAAGGGCCAAGACGCCAAGCCGGTGACGAGCAGCGCCTGGTACGCACCGGCCCTGTGGGATATTCTGGGTGCCGCTCAGCGCAGCACCGCGTTGGTGGGCATGTGGACCACCTACCCTGCGCGTCCCATCGCGGGAGTCATGGTCAGCGACTACGTTCCCTACAGCAAGGGCCGGCAAAAGCCCCTTGAAGGCCTCTGCTATCCCGACTCCCTGAGTGAAATGGTCATGCGCCTACGGGTGGATGCCGAAGAGGTGACGGACGAGCAGCTGGCCATGTTCATTCCCGCCCAACAGCTGGCCATGGCCCGCGAGAAGTATCCCCATGAGGTGGACAAGCTGGCATCGGTTTTCGCGGCCGACCTGACCTACCTGAACATCAACCGCGAACTGGCCCGAGGCGATGCCTACGATCTGTTCTTCTTCTACCTGCGCGGTCCCGACATGATCAGCCACTACTTCTACAAGTACCTGACCCCGGAACAGGGGACCTACCATCCCAAGCCCGATGCGCTGGACGCTTTCAGCCAGGTCGTGAAGCGGTATTACGATTGGTCCGACACGGTGCTGGGCGAGGTCCTCAGCTGGTTCCCCGCCGACCGGCAGGCCGTGGTGGTGAGCGACCACGGCTTCTACGGCCCCCGCAAAACCGGCGACAAGGGCACCGCCGAGCACAGTGAATGGGGTATTTTCCTGGTGCGCAGCCCCATGTACGAGGCCGGAGCCCGCTTCTCTCAGCTGGAACTGCTGGACATCTGCCCCACCCTGCTGGCTTTGCTGGGCATGCCGCCGGCCGAGGATATGCCGGGGCTCATCCTGGACCAGGCCCTGACTCCGGAAGGCCGCAAGCGGGTGGCCCGTCTGGAAGACCACCGCGTGCCCACCTACATGCCCCTGCGCCCGGCGGCCGGTCCCGGCGTCCAGGTGGATGAAAGCGTGAACGAGGAGATCCGCAAGCAGCTGCGATCTCTGGGATACATCAACTAGAGACCTGCACAGCCTCTCGCCGCGCGGAACGCTCTTCCTTGATCGTTCGCGAGGCCGCCGCCAAAGTCTCGAAATGCTTGCGCGGGTCGAAGCCGCCCCGTAGCACCGCGCCCAGATCCAGACGCGCATCCAGACGTGTGCTCAGGGGGATGCCCCACTTGCGTTTGAAAATCGCCCACTGGGTTTCCTGCTGCAGAAGACGCTCCTGCCCGGCCGGAAGAGCCGGCGCCTGCCCCTCCTGATGCACATAACATCCACGAGCGATAAGACACTGGTAACCGGCCATCTGGGCCCGTAGGCAGTAGTCGTTGAACTCATAGAGGCCGCCGTCGAAACGCCGATCCAGACCGCCCAGGCGGACCAGCACCTCGCGCTTGATCAGCAGGCAGAAACCACCCAGGCGCAGGGTGCGCACGTGGTCGCCGGAGTGGTTCAACATCTGGCGCAGGGCGATGGTCTCCAGATCATCGTCCGGTTGGACATCACCATTCCCGTGGCCCCTATCCTGGGTGCCGAGGCCCGCTACTCCGATCTGCTGCATGCCTTCCAGGCCATTGGTCACGGGACCCACCAGCCCCGCCTCGGGGTTCATCTCGGCCACCCCCACCAGAGCCTCCAGCCAACCGGTGGCCACCCGCGCGCGCCCATCCATCAGCACCAGATGGCGGCCTTCGGCCACGGCCAGGGCCTGGTTCAGGCGTTCGGCCCGGTTCAGACGTTCGGCCTGGTTCAAGCGTTCGCTCCCGTTCTCCCCGATCCCGGCCGGTAGCAGGCGGCAGGTCAAACGCCGGGGCGCTACCGCGTTCAGGTAGGCGGGCAAGTCCGGGTCCGTCCCGGAATCCAGCAGAATCAGTTCCGCGTGGGTCAGGGTGCCGGCCAGGATGTTTTCCACGGCGTTCCGGATGTTCCGCGGATCGTCCCCCGCGTCGAGAATGATGCTGGCCGCCGGCCGGGTGCGGGGCCCGCCACGGCCGACCAGGCCACGCGCCGGAGCTCCATCGAGATTCAGCATCGGCTCCACATAGGCCCGCACCCCGCCGGGGCTGAGGGGCGTGACCGTGCCCTGGGCGGTGATACGGAAATCGGCCTGGACGCGGTCCAGCCAAGTGCGGCTCAGGGTGCTCATGTCCCGCTCGAAATCCTGGCTGTCGGTGCCCGGCCCACGCAGCCGGGTCATGATGCTGTCCGGCTGGTAGACGCAGCTCCAGCCACGCCGGCTGTAGCGCAGGCCCAAATCCACACCGCAGGGATCGCCCGCGAAGTCGGGCTTGCGGGCCCCGTGCCCACGCCCCAGCCGCGCGGAAAAGCCCCCCACGGAGAAGAAGGCCGTGGCGCGGGTCATGAGCGCCTCGCCCGCGGCCGCGCGCCCCTGCAAGGACTGGACGGCCGGAGCATGGTCGCCGGGCCGGCCGGCGTGCACGGTGCGGGACCCCAGGCAGGGCCGCGCGTCGGCGCGGGCCTCGTGATGCAACAGGGAAAGACCGGCGTGGTCCAGGGTCCCGTCCGGTAGCAGGATCCTGCCCGAGACCGCCGCCACCTGAGGATCTTTTTCCAGCACCCGGAACAGGGGCTCCCACCAGCCCGGTCCCACCAGGATGCCCGGATCCAGGAACATCAGGTGCCGTCCGCCGGCCTCCGCCGCGGCCTTGTTGCGCGCCGCCGTGCGGCCCCGCTCCGCGCCGTAGGCCAGAACCCGGATGGTCCCTTTTTCCACCAGGGGCTCCAGGAACTGGCCGGTGCCATCGGTGGATCCGCAGTCGGCCACCAGGATCTCGGTGGGGACCCGGGGTTTCTGGTCCAGCAGGGCCAGAAGGGTCAATTTCAAATTTTTCAGCTGATTATGGCTGGTGATGATGATGGACAGGGCGGTCTTGGCGGCGCTCATGAACCTCGCTCCCGGTTGGCTGGGGTGGAATTTTTCGGGAAGTCGAGCAAGGAGTGTTCCGGGCACGGAAAAGGCCCCCGCCAAGAAGCGCCGAGGGCCCTGAAAAATCGTGGAAAAACGGCTATCGCTCCCGCAACCCTTCGAACAGATCTTGCAGATCGCCGTATTTCTCCGCGTAGTCCTGTTGGCAGAATTCGATCACGTCCTGGGCCTCTTCGCGGCCGTAGACGTGGGTGATTTCGGTGTTGCGGCGGCCGCGCTTGCCCGGGGCGTCCTTGTAGGTCAGGAAGTAGTGCTTGAGGCGGTCGATCATGGCCGGCGGGCATTCGTAAATATCTTTCATGTGCCCGTAGATGGCATCGCCGTGATAGACGGCGATAATCTTGTCGTCGGCCTCGTTGCCGTCCAGCATGCGCAGGCCGCCAATGGGCCGTACAGGAATGAAAATATCGCCGTGGCTGATGGTTTTCTCGGCCAGGACGCAGATATCCAGGGGATCGGCATCACCGACGATGCCGGTGCGGCTGGTCTTTTCCATGCAGAACTGGGCGCTGCGCGGGCCGCAGTAAGTCTGCGGGATCAGCCCGTACAGCGTGGGGTACACGTTGGAAAACTGCTGGGGACGATCGATTTTCAGATAGCCGGAAGCCTTGTCCAACTCGTACTTTACCGTGTCCGACGGGACGATCTCGATGTAGGCGCTGACCATCTCGGGAGCATCCTCGCCGATGCTGACGCCATGCCAGGGGTGGGCCCGGAAAAGACGGTGCAGAAGATTCATATCGATTTCCATGGAGGATGTCCCTTCGTTCCGCTGGAGAAGACTTTGATTCATGACGAATATGGAGCCCGGGGCCGCTGGTGGCAACCGCTATCGACATGTCTGCTGGCGAGACATTCCGCTTGGGGGTTGTTTCGCGCGTTGTGCCGTACAGCGAAGCGGCCTTACACAGATCTTGGACTCTAACCCAGGTTATTCATGAAGGAGCGACATGGGTTGGTTTTAGAAAATTGTCGGAGTTCTTTTGTGGATGCTACGGTTTTATGGAGGGTATCCGGGGGAGGAGGCTGCGGGGGCTTTGTTGAAGTCAGAGTGGGTATTGGCGGTTTTTTTGTGGCATCGGGTGCCCGCCGGCGGGTAGTTTTGGGTGGGGTGGTGGCTGATTTGTGGGTTTGGGGTTGGGAATAATTGGTTTTTGGGCAATATTTTACTGGCGCTTTTTGGTTTTGTTTTGTATATTGGTTTTATCACTCCTCCCGCCCACTTATGCTAGAGATTGCTGAGGCTCGCCATGAGTATTATTGCTGTTGATTCTTTTGTTCCTGATCAATCTGCCGCCGAGGTTAGCGCTTGTTTGAAGAAGGCCGTACGGGCCATGGACCAGGCGCGGCATTGTGCTGTTTTGTGGTTCAAGGAGGTTGTCGAGAGGGAGCTTTATAAGAAACTGGGGTATGGCTCCGTTTATCAGTATGCAGCGGTGGAGTTGGAGTTCTCCAAGACGCGGACGGGGGATTTTTTGCATCTGGCTCGGAAGCTGGAAAAGCTGCCCCGGTTGAAGAAGGAGATGGAAGAGGGGAAGATCGGCTACACCAAGGCGCGGGAGATCGTGAAGGTGGCTGATGAGAAAAACGAGAATCGTTGGCTGAATGAGGCCAAGAAGAAGAGCCGCCAGGAACTGCGCGAAACGGTGAAGCGGGCCAAGCAGCGGGCCAGACGGGAGCGGGCAAAGAATCCAGCCCAAGGCGAATTATTGGCCAACCCCCATCCCTCCGGAGCGCTCCCCGTGGCCCTCACCCACAAGGTCACCTTCGAACTGACCAGCGAGCAGTTGGCTCATTTCGAAGCGCTGGTCGAGGCCATCGGGAAGCAGGGCGGCGCGGCGGCCGGTTCAAACCGGGCGATCATGCTTCTGGAGGCCATGGCCTCGTTGGCAGGCCGGGCTGATTCCGGAAGCGTGGCTAACCCCAAAGAACCCCACACCCAGATCCACGTCCATCACTGCCCCGAGTGCGAGAAATCCCATATCACCACCAGCCGCGGTGAAACCGAACTCACCCCTGCGGAATACGAGAAACTGGCCTGCGACGCCCGCATCGCCACCGGCGACGGCCCCAACAAATCCGCCATCCCGCCCAGTACCCGCCGGCGGGTACTAGCCCGCGACCAACACCGCTGCCAAGCCCCCGGTTGCCCGCACACCCGATTCTTGGAAATCCACCACATCACGCCCCGCAGCCAAGGCGGCACCAACGCCGAAGAAAACCTCACCACCCTCTGCAGCGCCTGCCACCAACGGGCCCACGACAAACAGAAACCCGCCCGCGGCAAAAACCACCAGACGGACGTAAGACCCAAGGGAGTTGCCCCCAAAGGACCGTTGACCCAGAAAGGCCGTTGACCCGGAGTATTCACGCAGATCCGTCACGAGGTTGGATTCTGCCAACCGCAGTAGTCTGTTCATGAACGATCCGGGCTAAAGATCATCTTGAAATCATCGGCCATGATTTCGTCAATTGCCGGACAACCGCGCGCCTTGTTCGCGCGTCTGGTTCGCGCGCCTTGCCCCCATGAAAATGGCCCATTGACGTGGCCCCCCAACCGCCGCAGATTTGCCGGCGACCGTCCTTGGCCTTTTCCTCCGGAGATTCCCCCGTGCCTAGCTCCTCATGGCTGACTCCCCAACCCGACAGCCCCCTGCCGGTGGTGCGTGTGATCGTGCAGGAAGCCGATCCCGCCCGGGGAGCGCTACTGTTGCGCTTCCGCGACGACCAAACGGAGCACGCCACGGAATTGGTCCTGGGCAAGGGCCACGAAAGCACCGTGCAGGCCGCCGCGGACATTCTGGCCCATTGGGCCCGGGAAGTGCGGCAAGAGGAACTGGAGGCCACCCTGCACGGCGCCAGGGTGGAAGGCGCCAGTGTAAAAAGTGCCAGCGTGGAAGGCGCCACCATGGAAAGCACCAGCGCAAAAGGCGCCACCTTGCGCCCCGCCCAGCATCCCGGCAGCCTGCCCACCTTCCTTTCCCTGCTGCCCAGCTACATGGTCAACGTCTCGGCCCTGACCCACTTCGATTTCTGCCCGCGCAACTATCTGATGGATCGCTACTCGGTGCCGGATCTGCATCCGGCGCAGATCCGGGGCAACCTGGTGCACGAAGTCTTCGAGCCCCTCTTGCAAGAGCCCCAGGACCGCGCCTCCCTGATGCGGCACTTCGGCCGCAGCCTGCACAGACAGGTGCCCCAGATGGTGATGGCCGGAACGGATCCGCATGCCGTCTTCCAGGATTCTCGACACCACCTGAACACCCTGTTTCGGAGCGTGAATTGGCTGCACCAGAACCAGGAGATCGAGGAGGTTTTCGCCGAGCGCTTCTTCCTGGACCCGGAACTGGGCCTGAAGGGCAAGATCGACGCCCTGGTCCGCAAGAAGAACGGCCGCTGGCAAGCCCTGGAATTGAAAACGGGCAAATCCTGGGGGCAAAAGGCCAACCGGGGGCACGCCTACCAGGTGGCCGCCTACCAGCTGCTGTTGCTGCGCGCGGGCTTCACGCGGCTGGACCCGCCCGGCGTCCTGTACACCGGCGACGGCGCGGCGCGGCTGCGCGACAGAGCCGCGGCCCTGCCCCCGCGCGCCACGTTGAAGAACGTCTCCTTCGGGGCCCGGGAAGTCCTGGAACACGTGAACCTGCGCAACGATCTGGTGCGCATCGACATCACCGGCACCCTGGATTTCAACACCAACGACAACAAGTGCCGGGCCTGCGTGCGCCTGAAGAAGGCGGAAACGTGTCTGGATCTGCACCACATCGGCCTGGACGGGGGCCCGACGGCGGCGCCATCCCTGGCCCAGGATCTGGCGCGCGACAGTTTCACGGACCGGGACCGGGATCTTTTCCGAAACTTCAACCAGGCCCTGCTGCACGAATTCCGCACCCTGCGCTGCGAGCACGGGCGCACCCTCCTGGATCCCCTGGAAAAGCGGGTGGCCGACGGCCGCTGCGTATCCGTGCGCACCGTGGGCCTGGACCCGCAAAGGCGCATCCTCCGGCTGAGCTTCCCCGCCGGCAACACCACCGAAATCCGCGAGGGCGAACCCTGCCTGCTGAGCGATGAGGCCGGGGTGCTGGGACACTCGGTGCTGGAGGTCTGGGTGGCGTCCATCGACAAGGAAGGGGCGGCGGTACGGCTGCCCAAGGGCGTGCGCGAGCCCTGGTTCCAGCCCTGTTATCTGGACGCCAATTCGCCTGAGACGGCCTTCGCGCGCAACTTCGCGGCGCTGTATCAGCTCTGGTCGCGGGATGCCGTGGTGCACGAGAGCCTGGCCCCGGTGCGCCGGCACCTGCGAGGCCAGGACCCCCGGTGGCCGGCCAACACCCAGGTGGCTGGAAGCGATGGCCAACCAGCGGGTCCGGCGCTTCTGCCGGATCAGAAGCGGGCCGTGGCCCTGGCCCGCGGCCTGGAAAAACTTCTGCTGGTGCAGGGACCGCCCGGCACCGGCAAAACCCTGACCTTGGCCTGCATGGTGCGCGAGCTGGCCAACGCCGGCAAGCGCGTGCTGGTGGCCACCTACACCCATCGCGCCGCCGAAGAGGTCATGGCCAAGCTGCATGATCCGGCAGCGGAGGTGCCGGTGCGCAAGCTGGGCCGCGTGGACGCCACCAGCGCCCGCTTTGCGGACCGCTGCCTGGACAGCATCCTGCAGAGAAACCGTCCCCTGCCGGCCGAAGGCGCCCGCGGGCCGGACGTGGTGCGAGAGGTCGGCGACCACGCCCGGGACGTGCAGGACCTGCTGGCCGAACCCGCCATCTATGTGGGCACGGTGCAGACGTGGATCTCCGGCGCCTACGACAATCTGGGCCGCTCCGGTGCCACCGGCGGCTTCCCCTTCGATGTGGCGGTGGTGGACGAGGCGGCGCAAATCATCACCCCGGCCATGGTGGGCGTGCTGCGCCTGGCGCCGCGCTGGATTCTGGTGGGAGACCACCAGCAGCTGCCCCCGGTGATTCTGGCCGATGACGCCCAGGTCCTGCAGCGCACCCTGTTCGAGAGCCTGGCCATGTCCCTGCCGGATCGACCGGATCTGCTGGTGAGCCTGGGCGTGCAGCACCGCATGCCGCCGGACCTGGGGACGTTCATCAGCCGGGAGTTCTATGACGGCAAGCTGACCAGCGCCCCCTCCTGCGCCGAGCATGTCCTGCCGGGCGAAGAAGACGCCGCGACGGTTTCCCTGGTACACTGCCCCCTCGGGGACGGAGCGCGGCAGGCGCGGGTGTTTCCGCAGGAAGCCGAGACCATCGTCGAGACGCTGAAGACGGCCCTAGAGGCGGGGCTGGAAGCGCGGGATGCGGTGGGCCGGCCGCGTATCGGTATCATCGCCCCCTATCGGCGGCAGGTGGCGTTGCTGCGGCGGCAGGCGGAAGAAATGCTGGCAGAATACGGTGACGGGGATTTCTGGGAGATGGTCATCAACTCGGTGGACCGTTTCCAGGGAGATGAGCGGGATCTCATTTTCCTGTCCCTTTGCCTGGATTCTCATACCGGGCACACGCCGCGCGTCTACCGCGACGCCCGGCGCGTGAACGTGGCCCTCAGCCGGGCGCGGGCCAGGCTTTGCGTGGTGGGGGATTTGCCGGCCATGGACGCGGTGCCCGTGCTGGCCCGGTTTAGGGAGGCGTTTCAGGGATGATGGCCATGGAGATGGACAACCCGCGACCTATCCGATATCATACTTGACAGCATGATGTTAGCGCCTATGGAGAGGGTAAATGGGAGCCGACCCTAAAGGAAACAACCCCAATGAGCTTTACCGTCGGGCCAAAAAGATTTTCCTGGCCTCTCTGGAAATAGAGCCCGCAGAACGGGAACAATTCCTGGCGGCGGCCGCGGCGGGGAACCCCTCTCTCCAGGACCAAGTGCGCGCGTTGTGGCGTGCCGAAGAAGACTTCACGGACACGGCAACATCCGCCTCGGCCGGACCGGAGCCGCCCCTGCCCACCGCCGTGGGTTCCTTTCAGATTCTCGAACGCCTGGGTGGCGGGGGCATGGGCACGGTCTTTCTGGCCCAGGACCCCCACAACAACCGCGAGGTCGCCCTCAAAGTGATCCACGCCGGCGCCATGGGGACCGGTCTACACCAGCGATTCCAGCGTGAGGCGACCATAATCGGGCAGCTGGATCATCCCGGTATCGTGCGTCTTTATGAAGCCGGAGTGGAAGAGGCGGAGGGGGGCGATGTCGCCTACCTGGCCATGGAGCATGTGCGGGGCTGCTCCCTTGATCAATACTGCGCCAAGACGCCTTTCCAGCTGCAGGATCGCCTGAAGATTCTAGCCGCAATCAGCCGGGCGGTGGCCCATGCCCATGAGCGGGGCATCGTCCACCGAGACCTGAAGCCCAGCAATATCCTGGTTGATGAGGACGCCCGTCCTCGTGTGCTGGATTTCGGTATTTCCCGGCTGATCAACCCTTCCGAGACGCTGCCGACCCTGACGGTTGACAGCTCCCATCTGATCGGGACCGTCAAGTACATGAGCCCGGAAATGGCGCAGGGCGCGGAGGCCACTTTCGCCAGCGATATCTACGCGCTGGGGCTGATCATCCACACCGTTTTGGCCGGAGAGTTTCCTTACCCGGTGCCGGAATTTCCCCTGCATCAGGCTTTGCTGGCGGTGATCGCCGCCAAGCCCACGCCCCCATCCCGCCAAAAGGCCGATCTGGGGCCCGCGGTGGATGCCGTGGTGGCCCATTGCCTGGCCCCGGATCCGCAGCAAAGGTACGCCGACGCGCAGACCCTGGCGGAAGATCTGGAAGCCTTGCCGGTCGGGAACAAACTCCACGTCGATGTGCCCGGACCGGCCTCGCGCCTCCTCGGGAAATTGCGGACAGGAGTGCCCCGAACGCCTCTGCGGGCCGTGGGTATGCTGCTTCTGGGGCTGCTGGGCTGGTTCTTCGTCTCCTATCTCACGGGAGAGCCGGCGGCCGCCTCCGATCACCGTCACTCTATCTATGCCTTGCTGGACAGCGCCGACAACAACCTGCACATCGCGCCGCGCGGCCATGAGGGATACCTGGCTGCCGTCGACAGCCTGTCCCAAGCCCTGGACCTGCTGCGGCAGCAGCCTGATCTTCCCGAGCACAACGCCCTGAACCGGTACGCGCGCTGGCGCATGGGAGAAGCTCAGTACTTCCTGGGCGGCCTGGAGTTCGATCCCGCCCGCTACAAAGCCGCCAACCGCTTCTTCAAGACGTGCGGAGACGTGCCCTTCGATGATGCGTCCTTCGCGGCTCTGGATTCCACATCGGTCATCACCGCGCGCATTGCTCTCCAGGCCCGCAGCCAGGCCTATGGCGGGCGGGCCCTGGCGGCGGCGGCCCTGGCCAATTTCGTGACCCCCCGGTCCAACTACCGGGTGGCCCAGATGTATATGCAAAGCGCCCTGGCCCAGATTTGGGCCGATTCCACGGCCATTTCCTATCGGCCGGACGCGCACAACCAACGTCTCAACATGTGCCTGGCCTACAACGACAACGGAAGGTACCGCTCCCTCTGGGGCGCGGCGGCGGACAGCCTGGAAATGGTGCGATCCTCACTGGTTTGGTTCGCCCGCAGTGACAGTATCGGGAACATTCGACTGGTTCCGGACGCCTATGGTTCCCTTTTGCGAGGCTGGGGGCAGGCGCAACTGCTGGTGGCGGAAATGGGAGAGGATCCGGCGGCGCTGAACCAAGCGTACGAGTTATTCAACCGGGCCTGTTCCGTTCAGGAGGAGGCCGGGTTGCGGTGGGGATTCTTGAACAGCCGGGTCCTGTTGGCGCGGGCCCATCGGCGTGGCCGAGAAATGGGGCTGCATCAGGAGGATCTGGAACGGGATATTCGGGCTCTTCAGAAACTGAGCGCGGAAAACCAGACCGGCCCCAGCCCGTTTGCCGGCAGCCGGTTGCATCAGGAACTGGCCGAGCTTTTCCTGACCAGGTTCGACCAGGACGGAACGGCCGCCTGGCTGGATCAGGCCGCGGAAGCGCTGGACCGAGCCGCGGAAATCTGTCCCCGCGCGGATTTTGTTTTCGAGGCCAAAAGAAGGTTGCCGACCGAGGCCAGACTGGCCGTCAGGAGGACGCGCGCCGCTGGAGCGGATGAGCGATCCCGCAAGGTGCTGGACCAGATCAAGCAGGTGCTGGCGGGGAATCTGCGGGAAGATGATCGGCGATTGTTTCGTATCCTGCGGGAGAGGCGGCAGGAATTGCGCTTGGCTCTGCAAGGGGGTTAATCTTGAAAGGGGCCGGCCGGAGAAAGGCTAGGATCCCATCTGGCTCAGCAGCCACGCCCGGGAATGAACGATTTCCTGCCGGACCAGACGTTCCGAAATGTTGAACGCTTTCGCGATTTCACCCACATCCAGATCTCCGAAGAAACGCAATTCCATGATGGCGGCAGCGCGGGCGTCGACTTGGGACAGCCTATTCAAGCATTTCTCCAGATCCAGAAACCGACCCGGGGAATCGATGACCGTAAAATCCTGCAGCTCCAGCCAACTGACTTTCCCCTGGTTTTTCCGCTTCTTGGCCGCATGGGCGCGGGCATGGTCGATGAGGATGCGGCGCATGGTGCGGGCCGCGACCACCATGAAATGGGCCCGGCCTTTGAGGGTTAGCCCCGCGCTGCCCTCCAGGCGCAGGAAAAGTTCGTGGACCAGGGCGGTGGGCTGCAGGGTGTGGTCGGCGCGTTCCCGGCTCATGTAGCGGCCGGCCAGGGTGCGCAGCTCGGTGTATAGGGCGGGGAAATCTTCCTGCTCTGCCAGGTTGGAGAAATTGGGGGCTTGTTTTTCTGGGATCATTTTGGGGGTGGGGCCTTGAGCCACGGCTGCTGACGGTGATGGCTGTTCTCTGGAGGCTACTTTTCGAAAGGCCAGCAAACCACAGGTCTTTCGCTTTGTCTACACTATTTTCACCTTCCGTTTCAACCCGCCCAAAACAAAGGGCCAAGCCCGCAATGAGGACCCGGCCCTTTGATCCCAAAGGAGGAGAGATGTCACCGATAATAAGCTTTTATCCCATCCCAACTGGCCTCCTGAGCCGGCACCACAAGATCACTCTGGCAACAGGTTTCATTGCCATCATTGTCCGTCACACAAAGCTCCACGGAAAAATCGCCCGGCTCCTGAAATACATGAACAGGCGATACCTCAGAGGACGTCGTACCGTCGCCGAAAGTCCAAGCATAGGAGACAATGACCCCATCTGGGTCCATGGAATCCTCTCCTGAAAACTGTACCGGCACCCCGATTTCAATTTCATAAGGCCCACCGGCATGGCAAATGGGATAAAAAGGAATCGAAGAAGGCGAAAAATTATCAAACGCCAATCCGAAATTGTGATTGTCAGCCGAACCAGGGGTCATCTCGATAGCAGAGATGGGTTCCTCCAGATCGAAGTACCACGCTGTCACCCCGCCATCTTTCTCTATATGGCCTGCTGTATCCCCTTAGAACCCCAAACATCAATCCCCCCTGTGTCTGGGTTGCCTTGCGGCCTATCTTGTTCTTTTAATTATTAATGCGGATTAACGGACATACATGGAAAAGTTTTGGGGGAGTTTTCTGATTTTTCAGCCAAGACATCTGTAAAGCCCTGTTAATTATAAAAATACAGAAACCATGCAAAACAATTGCCTCAACGCTCAAATAGCAGTGCCTTCCGATGCTACGATGCAACGACCCCCATCCTGATTTCGAGTCCCAAATCAGGTTGCAGCACAGATTCAGGGTGACAAATCACCCCCTAAAACAAAGCCGGCGGGCCCCCCGACCCGCCAGCCCAAAACTCATCCTCTTCCTATTCCTATTCCTGCTTCTGCCCCCGCGCCCCCCAGAACAGAGAAACCAGAGCCATCATCACCACGGCCCCCGCCAGCATCACATTCTGCAGAGGGCTGGCCGCCAGGACCTCCTCTTCCACCGTCTCGATCCTCTCTTCCAGCTCGAGCCCTTCGATATTGGGCAAGGGCTGGGAAGATTCCAGAACCGCCGACAGGTTAGCCGCGTAGTCCTGGATCAGCGCGTCGGGCACCGTGCTGCCCGGAGCCGTGAGCTGAGCATTCAGGAATTCCCGCAGCTTCGCGTTGTTGCAGGTCTCACGAGAGCAGGCCGCGCCGTAGCGGGCCACCAGATCAGCATGCAGTTCCGCCAGGTTCTGCAGCACCTCGGGATCCGGGGACCACATCCCCTTGCGGGCCGTTTCCAGCATGACCGCCGACATATCCTGCAAGGCGTACGGGTTCACTTCCTCGAAGAACTCCTGCAGGTTCAGGCCGTGCTTGTCCTCCACCATCACCTCGTAGGTTTCGTCCCACATGGTCTCGTCGATGGCCGAGGGCTGCATCACGTTCCAGCCGTACATGTTGCGCACCGATTCGGTCAAACCGGCGGCGGCCGCCGCGCCTTCGCCCTGCAAACCTTCCAGATAACGGGGGTTCCAGAGTTTGGTGCGGGCCTCTTCGCGGATGGCCTGCACGGCGTTGGTGGCCTTGGCCTGTCCCCGGGCGCGCCGGTCGCTGAAATAGCCCGTGGGGTCATTCCCGGTGGTGTGCCGGATGCTGGCGGTCAGGCCGCCCATGAACTCGTACACATGGTCCAGGCTGAGGGGGCCCCAGGTGTTGGACGACCGCGGCTGGATGACCAGCTCCGTGCCCTGCATGGCCGCGGCGAAGACGCCCTCTTCATAGGTGCCCCAGTTGTCGGCATCGCGGTAAATTCCGCCCATGTTCTGGAGGTAGCGCTCGGCCACCTCGGCGGAATCCTCCCAGGTGTCGCCCGACTCCACCATGCGCATGATGTTGGCGCCGTAGCTCTGGTTGGCGGCCGAACCGAAGATGCGGGCCGTGGCCAGTTCCCGGGCGCGCTGCGGGGCCATGCCGTTTTCCTTGAGCGCCATTTCCGTGGCGGCCACGCCGTCCCGGACGTAGTTGGGATACTCTTCATCCGGCAACGCGGCCACCATCTGCACCGCCTTGTCCAGCAAGGTGATGCGGCTGGCTCCGGCGTCCCGGAACTGACCCGAGGTCTGGACCAGGACATCGATGCGGGGACGACCCAGCTCTTCCGAGGGGATCAGCTCCACATCGTAGACGGTGCCCCGGGAATTGCGCAGCGGGCGCACCCCCATCAGGTACATGACCTGCGCCATGGTGGAACCCTTGCTCCGGATGAACTCGCCGCCCCAGAGGGAGAACGCCGCCTGCCGCGGCCAATTCCCGGTGCGGGCGCGGTGGTCCGCCAGGACCTGATCCGCCAGCATCTTGCCCACCCGCCAGGCTTCCTCGGTGGGGGTCTTTTCCGCGTTGATGGAGTAAAGATTGCGGCCCGTGGGCACGGCAGCCGGGTTGAACAGGGCATCGCCTCCGGACGACGGCTGGATGTAACCGCCGCTCAAAGCCCGGGTCACGCCCTCCAACTCCCGGCGAGGAGATTCCCTCAGCCCCTGGGCGTAATTCTGGATATCATCCAGCACCTGCAGAAAACCCAGCCGCACCGCGCGATCTTCGGGAATTTGGGGCCGGTCCTGGGCCGAGCTACCCCAGAAATGGTCCACATCAATCGGCTTGCCCGACGGTTTGCTCGACGGCTTGCTCGACGATTTGACCACCGGTTTGCCCGACGGTCCATTATGACTATGACCTGACGGCCCATGCGAATGATCGTCCGCGGCTGCAACCTCCACGGTTTTTCGGTTCGTGGCCTCGGTGATGCGGGTCGCCAACTCCTTATGCGCAGCCACCCAGCCGACACAGCGAGGACAGCCACAGAGAACATCGTGCGGCAAGCCCGCGGCTTTCGCTTCGGCCTTCAAAGATTCCAAAGACACGTGCTCGGCAACCTGCTGCTGTTCATGGACCTGCCCGAGATCTTCCGCGGCCTTCCGATTCGTGGCCGCGATGATACGGGCAGCCTGATCCCTATGCGTAGCCACCCAGTCAATACAGTCAGAACAGCCACAGAGAACGTCATGCGGCAGGCCGGAGGCCTTCGCCTCGGCCTTCAAAGATTCCAAAGACACGTGCTCGGCAACCTGCTGCTGCCCATGGCCCTGCCCGTGAGCAGCCGCGGCCTTATGGTTCGTGGCCTCGGTGATGCGAGTGGCCAGTTCCTTGTGCGTAGCCACCCAACCGGCACAGCGAGAACAGCCACAGCGAACATCGTGCGGCAGACCCGCCTCCTTGGCTTCGGCCTTCAAAGACTCCAAGGTCACCTGCTCAGCGGCGTGCCCGTGCTCATGTCCATCCCCATGATCGTCCGCCTCCGCGACCTCCGCCGTCCCCTCTTCCGAGGCGGCGATGATGCGCTGCGCCAGTTCCTCATGGGACGCCACCCAACCGATGCAGCCGGGGCAACCACAGAGAACGTCGTGCGGCAGACCCGCCTCCTTGGCCTCGGCCTTCAAAGCGGCCAATTGGGCGGCGCGGTTCGGGTCCTCTCCCCAGTGGGGATCCCGCAGGACGGCCAGCTCATCGGCGGAGAAGAACTGCTCCGCCTGGATGTCTCCCGCCAGCACTCCGGTGACCAGGCTCCGGGCCAGGTCCCGCGCCCCATCCTGCACCGCGGGATCATCGGGACGACCCGTGACCGCCCGCAGCCTCTTATAACCCGGTTCCCCCAACATGAGGGTCACCGTGGACAGGATCTGCTCCTCGGTGAAAGGCCGCCCCAGCACATGCAGACCATCGGTGATGGTGGCGGCTTCCAGCTCGTGGATCAGGTTGGTCAGCCTACTCAGCTCGTCGTCCGTCAGCAGCCGATCCGTGCCCGCCTCCGGCGGCAGGTTCAGATCGCGGGCCATGTCGTACTCGTGCACGAGACGGCTCAGCGTGCGCCGGGTCTCCAGCTTGAGCATGGGATCGGTTTCCGTGTTGAAGGTGTGCAGCTTCTCCTGGAGCATCACCAGATCCCCGTAAATGCCGGACTCCGTGAAGGGGGGCGTCAGGTGCGACACCGTCACGCCGTAAGAGCGCCGCTTGGCCACCAGCGCCTCACCCACGTTGTTGATGATGTAGGGGTAGATGTGGGGCACATCGCCAATCAGGATATCCGGCCAGCAGTCCCGGCTCATGCAGGCGCTTTTGCCGTAGGTGAATTCCAGGGAACCGTGGGTCCCGAAGTGGACGATGGCGTCGGCCCCGAAACCGTTCCGCGCCCAGAGGTAGGCCCCCAGGTAGAAATGGGGCGCAGCCTGGTCCGTGCCGTGGATGGTGGCGATTTCGTCTTCGTCGTCATCGCCCGTTCCGACGGTGGGCTGCGGCATGATCACCACGTTGCCCAGCTGGATGCGGCTGACCACCAGGTAGGGTTCCTCGTCCACCGTGGTGACCATGCGGTCGCCGGGAATGGCGCCCCACAGATCGAGGGTTTCCTTCTGACGGGCCGGGGACAACGCGTCCTGGAACCAGCGCGCGTAGGTCTGGGCGGGAATCAGCTCCGGATCCGCTTCCTCCAGGAAGGTCTCGAAGGCGCCGATGGCCCACTGGCCCAGGGTCTTGCCCCGGGTCTGAATCAGGTCATACAGGGCGTCCGCGTCTGCGGGCAGCTGCCCGCCCAGGTCATAGCCCTCATCCTGCAGATGCTTCAGCAGATTCCACAGCGAAGGCGCCGTCTCCAGCCCCGCCGCGGCCACCGCCGCCATGCCCGGGGATTTGTAGTAGACGATGACCACTTTCTTTTCCGCGTTGGGCTTGTGGCGCAGTTCCAGCCAGTTCATGGTGCGGGCCGTCAGGCGCTCCAGCCGGTCTTCGATCACCGTGGGCACCTGCAAGCCGCGCTCGTTCATATCCCGCGAGGCGATGACCACCGGCTCGATGACCCCGTCCAGCTCCGGCATGGTGATGGACTGGCTCAGGAAACCGCCGGCCAGACCTTGGGGATCGCCCAGCCAGGTTTCCCGGTCCGCCAGCAGGCTCAACGCGCCGATGCAGGGAATGTTCATTTCCGCCAGCATCTCGGGCACCTGGTTGTTCTCCGCCAGGCGGCCATGGGGCATGACCAGGGCCAGGTCCGGGTTGGCCTCCTTGAGCAGCTCCGGCGACTCCCGGAAGCCGAAGACGGGATACACCCGCACGCCGCGTTTCTCGAATTCCTGGATCAGCCGGTCCGCGTGCACCCGCTCGAAACGGTTGCCCGGGTTCACGAACGCCCCCACGAGGGCCAGCTTGGGCGCATCCGCCCGCAGGTTCGGCCTGATTTCATCCAGATAGGCTTCATACTCTTCCAGGGAAGCGAACATGGCATCCCCCAGATGGAAGAAACCCGACTCCGGTTTTTCCACCACCGGGGCGGGCTTGGCGCGGCGCCCGGCCAACTCATGGGCCAGGTAATCCATCATGGCGTGCAGGTTGTCGTGGCCCCCGTGCTTCAGATACTCCGCCACCATGTCCTGGCGTTCCTGCCCGGTGTTGGCCATATCCAGGACGTCCTTGCTGGTGGCCATGACCATCACCAGGTTGGCTCCCTTGCGCATCGACCGTTCCAGATTGGCCTTCTGGTAAGGATCCGGGTTGAAGCCCATGCCCCAGATCAGGGTGGCGTGGTATTTCTCCAGCCGCAGGTCGCCCAGATCTTCCCGATCCAGCTTGTGCAGGGAGTAGGGCGTGTCCAGCCCCACCTCTTCGAAGTTGGCCCATTGCGTGTCGGGAAAACCGACGAAGGCCAGACGGACCTTGCGCAGAGTGGTGTTGTAAATCAACAAGCCGGCCACCACGCAAAGGGCCAACACAGCGAGAACAGCGGTCAATTTCCGGGTACCAGCGGACATTATGGGATTACTCCTCTGAGGGAACGTAAACGACGCGACCATCGGGCAAGCGGTAGGCTTGCCCCAACAGTTCGCCCTGGCCTACTCCGGTCTCGGAGGTGGCCTCGTAGTGTTTGATCTCCTGACCTTCTTTGACGACGATCTCCATGTCTTCCTGGCCGGGATTCGTGATCACCGTATAGTCCTTGTCCTGCAACAGGGCCGGAACCCGCAGGAAGGAAACCAGAGCCACCATCAGGGCCACGGCAAAGACCATGGCCAGGTCGAAGAGGTTGGCCAAGCCGGCCAAGGGATCGCTCTCTTCGCCCTCATCGAAAAGCTGCGCGGAGCGCATGCGGCGCAGACCGGGCTGGAAGCTCATGAGTCATCCCCCTGGGTGCAGGCACCGCCGGCGGAAGCCGCGGCCGCCAAAAGCCCTTTGTCCTGAACCGCCCGCAGCCCGGCGGCCTGACGCTCCGCCAGCCGGGTGGCCGCGAAACTGATCAGCAGGGAATCTTTCTGGTACCAGGCCTTCTTCAGGCTCAGCAGGCCCAGCGACAGCGTGGAGATCAGCAGCCCCACCACCGTGGTGGCGAAGGCGATGACCAGATTGCTGGACATCATTTCCAGGTTGCCCGCGGCCAGCCCCACCAGGGCCGGGCCCAGGGGAATCAGGGTGCCCATCAGCCCCAGAGCAGGACCGAAGCGCATCAGCACCCGCAACTTCTCCAGTTCGCTCTGCCAGACCAGTTCCGTCTTCTGCAGACGCTGCTCCACCAGGACCTCGTCCCGGGAGGTCAGGTCCGCAAGGCTCCGCAGGGTGGCGGTCACCAGTCCTTGCCCTTTCAGCTCGGGCAGCGCGGCGTCTTCTGTTTCCAAAGCGGTGGAATACTCCGCCAGGGCCTCTTCGGTTCCGCGGCGCACCATGTGTTCCCGCAGGGTCTGGCCCGCCACGATCATGGCGCGCAGCAGGCAGATGAGCAGCCCCAGCATCACCGGGATCATCAGACTGGTGGAAATGATGGAAAATATATGGCTTAAAGTGCCCATGGTGGACATCCTCCTCAGAGTTTTTCGTGGGAATCGATAAGGGTGCGCGGCGCGCGCCACCAGCCCAGAGCCCCCACCAGGGCGGCTCCCAGGAGCACCATCCCCAACGGGATCAAGGTGTCGAAATCGGTGGCCGCCTGAGTGGCCGGCGCGGGATCCTGCAAGCCGGGCACCAGCATGCACGCCAGGGCAAGAGTCACCGAAAGCAAGCTATGCGGGATGAAATTGGCGACGCGCCGCCAGCGCAGCGCCGGCAGGGTCAGCAACAGCAGCAGCGTTCCGGTGAAGAACCCCACCTGGAAACCGACCATTTCCGGATCCGCCCCCACCGATCCTGTCAGCATGGACTGTTCCACCAGCAGCATCGCCACCAGGATCAGGGGAGCGGGTATCACGTGGACGACAAAGAGGCCCAGAGAGCGCTTGCCCGCCCCCGGCCCGGTCAAATTCAAACCCAGCCACAGGCTCAGGCAGGCCAGCACCAACTGCCACACGCAGATCATGGTCAGGGTCTCGAAACTCATCAGCTTGGCCTGCAGATCCGGCAAGGTGGTGGCGTCCGCGAAGGGGTTCAGCAGGAATCCCGCCAGGACCAGCAACCCCCAGACCAGGGGCAAACCGATGACCACCCGCGCCCGACCCAGGGCGAAGGCGGATTGCAAAAGGACCAGAACGCCCAGAGCCAGGGCGAAAACCCCCGCCGGGTGGTCACGAAAAATAGATCCGACGCTAGACAGGATCTGCGGCAAAGCAAACATGGTACTCCCGTGGAACCATCATCCCCCGCGCGACGGCGGGGACGAAAAGGAATCCGGGGACGGCCCGCTGATGGGCCGTCCCCGTGTCCGGTATGGAAAATTAGCGGTACAGGCTCTTGACGCTGCCCCAGGACTCGTTCGTGGTGGCCACGACGCCGAGATCGGTCATCATCAGGTCGTCGAAGAGGACCTGGACGCCGCCCAAGTTATAGCGGAAGTTGAGAATGCCAACCCAGCCGGACAGCAGATCGGTGTCTTCCACCGGGGTGCCCTGGGTCAGCTCGTAGTCGTCGTACCAGAAGCGGAAGTTGGAGCCGCGAGCCTCGACCTTGAGGTGATGCCACTCGTTCTCGCCGGGCATGCCGCTGGGGGTATCCGAGGTGTACCAAGCAACGATGTCCTGGGAACGATGGCCCGTCATCTTGCGGAACTTCAGCTGCAGCAGGCCGGGCTCCAGAACGAACTGGTAGGACGTGGTGAACTGGATCTCGGGGTTCCCCCGGAACAGCAGGCCCCGCCGGGTGGAAGCGTCACCGGTGTTGACCCAGCCTTCCCAGACGTAGTCGCTGGTGTCACCGGGGTTGGTCATGGCCATGCCCAGCCCGCCCATCATGGGAGGGTTGTTTTCCAGCACGAGAACGGTGTGGTCGCCGGAGGGGTTGTCGTAGCCGACATCGCCGGATTCCAGGGTTTCCCCGGTCAGGAGCAGAGGCACACCGAAGCCGCTGACCCATTCCAGTTCCAATTCCCCACCGGGAACGGTTTCCTGAATGGTGGCTTGAGCGGCAGCGTAGCTGGCGACACCAAGAGTGAGCATGGCGATCAGAAGAATTTTCGAGAGTTGCGATTTCATGGTTGACCTCCCAATGGTCAAAGGCACGGCCGGTCTCCGGCCGAACCCGTTTTAACGAACAACGACGATTTTTCGGGTCGCGGTTCCCTGCGGGGACCGGACCTTGGCGAAATAAACACCCGCCGGAACGGGTTCTCCGAGAGCATTAAGCATATTCCAGGTGGCATATCCTCCTCTCAGGTCGAATTCAGACACCAGCACGCCGCGCACCGAATAGATGGCGACATGGCCAAGAGTCTGATCCTCCGCCCCCGTAAGGGCGAAACGCATGGACCCGCCGGACGGATTGGGCGACACCGCCAGCCGAGGTCCGTTCAAGGCCATACCCGGGGCCGCGGCCACGGAGCTGTCCAGATCCCGCTCCAGGAACGCCAGGTTCCGCACCAGGTTGCCCGGGGTCGCCCCCCGGTCGCCGATGGCGGCGCACCCGGCCTGATCCGTGGCCGAAGCCTGGAAGGCCAGCAGGACCTTGCCTTCAGGGTTGATGTCGGCCAGCGAGAAGAAGCGCTCATCCGTGGTAGGCGTCTGGGTGAAGTTCTGCTGTTCCGACCAACTCATCCCGTCGCTGGAGACACTGCCCACGATGTCCCCGTAACCCACACCGGTGACGATGCCCGGCGAACCCCCGTCCGCCGAGGGATCCACTTCGGCATCCACGAAGCGCAGCCAGGCCACGATGGTCTGGGTGCCCGACTCGTTGAATCCCACCTGGGGCCAGCTGACGGAGATGTGGTTGAAGCCCGCCATGGGACCGGGCAGGTCCCCATCCAGGTTGGCGAACTGGTCCGCCTCGCCGGGCTGGACCTGACGCACCACCGAAATCCCGCTGCTCGGGCTCCAGTGCATGATCCGGCTGCGGTAGTCATAGAAGTAGATGGTGCCGCCTTCGTTGCGGGCCTGCATCTCGGACCAGACCACGTGGGCTTCATTCCCGTTGTAGGCCAGGTCGCAGTTGACGTAGGAGCGGTATTCCTGGGACGTCTCGTCCCCACTGACGATGTCGCTCTCCTGGTAGGACGTGATTTCCGTCAGGGTCAGGGTGTTGGGTTCGAAGGTGCCGTCGGACGATTCCAGCAGGAAAACATTGCCGCCGAAATCGCCGAAGGCCACACCGACCCGGCCGTCCTCGGCGCCGGCCATGGACGGGAAGGCGGGCGTGCCGTCCTGGAACAGGGAGCGCGGCACCGCGGACTCCACGGACTTCCAGGAGCTGAACTGCCAGCCGGTGGGGCAGACGAATTCCTCGCCCTCGGCGGGTAGATAAGCCAGACGGAAGTGATCCACCTCGTTGTAGGAGCCGTATTCCGCGATCTCACCGAACAGGGTGTAGGAGCCGTCCGGGTTGGCCGTCACCTGGGGGAAGAGATAGCTGTCGGGGGTGATCTCGCCCAGATAAGCGTCGAACTCCGTACTGCCCTGGGTTTTCTGGATGTAGAGATCGCCGCGCAGGTCGCAGCCGTCCTCGTTCATGTGCTGGGCCACCATGGCGCGGCCGTCGTTCGTCAGGCCCAGGGTGCCGAAGCCCCCGAAGATCTCGGTCACGCAGCAATCCCGGATCGAGGGGTCGGCGGCCCGCCGGGCATCGCTCCAGACTCCGTCCGTGTCCCGCGTGTACAGGGCCATGCCCCGCATGGGGTAGGGATTGGGCAGGCTCAGGTCCGGGGGGCAACCCACGACGGGGTCTTCTTCACAGAAATCCTCCATGAAAACCACGTGGAGGGTACCGTCCGGCGCCCAGACGATCCGCGAGCCCAGCGAACCCATGTCCTGGAGATCGTAGTAGGTCTCGCCCAGAAGATGCGCCCCGTCCGGCAGAGGGGCGGGCGCTGACCGGTCCACGGCCACATCGGCCATGCCGGGGAAGGAACCGTGGAGCACGTCCTGCACCAAGCGCCCTTCCACGTTGGGCCGGGTACGGGCCTCGGCCGAGCCGATCCCGACCATAACCAGAGCCGCGACCATCAGCGGCAGCGGCGACCATTGGCGATCAATATGACAAAACATGGGCGTTCTCCTTCGTCTCTCGTCAGTCAAGGAACGAGTAGAAATCGGATCTCACGGAGATGGCCACGGTGCGGCCGGGCTCCGGGATGATGCTCAGTTGCTGGGCGTAATAACGGTTGAACAGGTTCTTGATGGCGATGGCCCCGCGCAGGCTGCGGTAGTAGCCCACCAGTTCCACCGAGGCGGTGGAGACCGGGTCCGTGTTCAGCTTCTCGTTGATGTCCTCCACCTTGTCGAACCAGCGGAAGCGGAAAGAAAGGGTGGGCCGCAGGCCGCCCCGGGACAGGGGCACGGACATCCTGGCGCTCAGGCTGGTGCGCCCCACATCGGAAATGGGTTCTCCCGTATCCAGATCCTTGCCGTGCGGGAACGAGGCCCCTAGGTCCAGCCGGGCCGGGCCATACCTCAGGATGGCCGCCAATTCCATGCCATCGATGCGGGCGTTCCTGATGTTCACATACTGGAAGCGCGGCACCAGATAAAGCTGCCCCATGTAGCGCAGCGTGATCAGATCATCCACATTGGAGCGATAGAACGACGCCCGCAGGCTTTTGACCTTGCCGTCGAACAGATCGGTGGCCAGGAAACCGGCCTCGTAGGATCTGCTGATTTCCGGATCCAGGTCCTGGTTTCCGAACACCCACAGACCGCCGTGGATGAAGCCGTTGAAGTAGCGCTCATCCAGGTTGGGGCTGCGGAACCCGGTGTTGAAGGACAGGTAGGGCTGCCAGCCCACGCCGCCCCGCGTGGTGAATTTCCGGCTCAGGCCCAGGGAATAACTGGTGGCGTGTTCTTTCAGGTCCTGGACATGGGTGGTGCTCACCGCGGTGGTATCGGCCTTGGTCTGGAAGCTGTCGTAGCGGATCCCGCCCTCCACCTGGGCCACCGACCAGGGGACCAGCAGGCTGACCCCGCCCGAATAACCCTTGCGGGACGACGGAGGAACGTTCTCGCTTTCGGATTCCTGAACCGAGACAATGCCCGCGCGCACGAAATTCTGGGTCAGCACGCTGTGGCCGGGCCCTTTGGTCTCGTCGTGGTGGTATTGCCCGAAAATGCGGGCCCGCACCGCCCCCTCGAAGACCAGCGAAGGCTCCAGCGTGCTGGTGCTGGAGGTGATCTCCTGGTTGTCCACGTTGGTGTTGATGGTGAAAAGACGGTCGTGACGGAAGGTGCTGTCGACGGTGGTCTCGATGAAGCGCGTCAGGTAATCCTGATGGGCCCCCATCAAGGAGAACGACGGCCGCCAACCTTCCCCCTGCACATCGATCTGGTAACGGGTCAGACGCCGATCCCGCAGGGGATACAGGGCGCTGCCGCCGGCCGGCGAGGCGAAAGCCGGCAGACCGACATCCTTGGCCGCGCCATAGGTATGCTGGATGTCCATGTTCATGGCGCCGAAGCCCACCTCGCCCCGGATCCCGTAGTTCTCCTGGCGATAGCCGCTGTTGTCCACCTTGCCGTTGGCCGTTTCCAGGGCGCTCAGACGAGACAGCCCGCCGGTGGCCTCGATCCCGAAATGGGGGGTCTTGTAACGCAGAACGCTGCTGAGCAGGACGGCTCCGCCGGGCTCTTCGCCCTTGGACGTGACCGTGCCTTCGACCATGTTCAGGGGCGCTAGCAGGGGCCGGCGCGTGACGATATCCACCACCCCGCCCATGGCGTCGGTCCCGTGTTCGGTGCTGGCCGCGCCCATGGACACTTCCACGTTTTCCACCGCTTCCATGCCCACGATGCCGGGTTGGGCACCATGCCCCCGGCTGGAATTAAGCCGCACCCCGTCCACCAGCACCAGCACCCGGTTACCCGACAGGCCACGCACCGTGGGTCGGGCGGCCCAGGGCCCCGTCTTCTGCACATCGACACCGGGAATGGAAACCAAGGCATCCGCCAGATTCAGCGGCATGAAGCGTTGCAGCTCCTCCTGGTCCCGATCACTGGTGATGCGGGTTTTGCTGCGGAACGGGTCCACCTGCTCCGCGGTAACGACCAAAGTGTCGATCATGGTCGCCCGGGAGGAGTCCTGCACCGTGGTGGCGGCCATGCCGGCAGAAGGCTGCAACGCCATCCCCGTCAGAACCAGAAGCCCTAACAGAACCGCCATGGCGGCTTTTCTCTGAACCGCGACGACCCCGCGCCGAACAGGATCCATGCGGCGACAAGGGCGCGAATTATTAGTGTTTCCTTTTTTTGTTAGACCAGTCTTAATGGGAGGGGAAAAAAAATGGGCCCGAGGGGTCGGCGTTTTCCACGAAACGGCATCAGATCCCGCATGGGCGGCATCAGGGCATGATGAGGGTTTCGACAGCAAATCCGCAATACCAAAGACCATGAAGCAAACCATCCATGTGGATCGTCAGGGGAAACATTAAAGTTTGGCATCCCTTATTTATGTTATTGCCCTCGCCGGGTCAAGTACTAATATTGGGCGGAACGGCGAAACAGGAAGGAATGATTTCTTCTTTTATTCGCCGCCGGTATAGCCCGCAATCTTCCAACGCATTGAAGGAACGACCATGGCCGCTACGGATCTGTCGCCGCAACTGGAAATGTACCTCAAAACCATCCACGATCTGGCGGGAAAGGGCTCGGAGGTCAACGAAAAGACCCCGGTCCGAATGAAGGACATTGCCGAATCCATGCAGGTGACGGTTCCCAGCGCGTCGGAAGCCATCCGGGCCCTGAAAGCCAAGGGCTACCTTCTGCACAAATCCTACGGTCCCGTCCGGTTGACCACGCGGGGCGCGCGCAAGGCGGAAGAACTGGCGGAACGCTTCAGCATCCTGCGGCAGTTCTTGGTGGATGTGCTGAAGGTTTCGCCGCCCACCGCCGACCAGGAGGCCTGTGAAATCGAACACGTGGTGGGGCCGGACACCCTGACCCGCCTGAACGCTTACCTGGTGTTCCTGATGCAATGCGGCCAGGACACCGCCCGGCTCACGCAGCACTTCCACGAGTTCCTGGAGAACTACCTGGCCGGTGAAGCCTGCCCCGATTGCGGGGTGACCCCGGCAACCCTGAAAATGGACTCCGCCTCGGGTTCCTGACCCCTTTGCCGTCGGGTGAAATCGGTTTTAATCGGGCTTCTTCTAAATGCCGTCCCCTTCATCCGGTTTCAGTTCCATGTCCGCGTACTGGCCCACGCGGTGCTCACGCAGGGCGGTGCGGATCTCGGCAATGATGGCCGGATCCTCGATGGTCGGCGGCGTGAGGATCAGCTCTTCCCAGGCCAGACGCCGGATGGTCTTGCGCAAGATCTTACCCGAGCGCGTCTTGGGCAGCCGCGCCACCACCATGGCCTTCTTGAAACTGGCCACGGCGCCCACTTCTCTGCGGATCAGCGCAATCAGTTCCTTCTCCAGGACGGCATGATCCGTCTCCACCCCGTCTTTCAGGACCACCAACCCAATGGGCAGCTGCCCCTTCAACTGGTCGTCCACGCCCACCACCGCGCACTCGGCCACCGCCTCGTGCCCGCCGATCAGCTCCTCCATCTCGCCCGTGCTCAGGCGATGGCCCGCCACGTTGATCACGTCATCGGTGCGGCCCATGATGAAGACGTAGCCGTCCTCGTCGATGTAGCCCCCATCGCTGGTGTCGTAGTAGCCGGGGAAACGCGCCAGGTAGCTTTCCCGGAATCCTTCATCGTTATGCCAGAGGGAGGGCAGGCAGCCCGGAGGCAAGGGCAGCTTGACGACGATATTGCCCATCTCGCCACGCGGCACCGGTCTTGCGTCCTCATCGATGATCTCCACCTTGTAGCCCGGCACGGGGAAGCTGGCGCTGCCCTTCTTGACGCGGTGCGGCTCCAGGCCCATGGGGTTGGCCACGATGGGCCAGCCCGTTTCCGTCTGCCACCAATGATCCACGATGGGTACGTCCAGGATCTGGCTCAGCCAATCGAAAGTGGGCGGATCCAGACGCTCGCCCGCCAGGTAGAGGGTGCGCAGGCTGCTGATGTCGTACTGGTACCGCAGGTGAGCATCCGGGTCCTCTTTCTTGATGGCGCGGAAGGCCGTGGGCGCGGTGAAGAAAGCGCTCACCTTGTAGTCGCTGATGACACGCCAGAAGGTGCCCGCGTCCGGCGTGCGCACCGGCTTGCCCTCGAAGAGCACCGTCGTGCAGCCGTGGATCAGCGGCCCGTACACGATGTAGCTGTGCCCCACCACCCAGCCCACGTCCGACGCCGCCCAGAACACCTCGCCCGGGTTGATGTTGTACACCGTTTTCATGCTGTACTTCAGAGCGACGGCATGGCCGCCGTTATCCCGCACCACGCCCTTGGGTTTGCCCGTGGTGCCGCTGGTGTAGAGAATATAGAGAGGATCTTCGGACGATACCGGCACCGGGTCGGCGGGCGTGGCCTTGTGCATCAGCTCGTGCCAGTCGTAATCGCGGCCCTCTTCCATGTGCGCCTGGGCGTGCGGCCGCGGAAAAACGATCACGCTTTCCGGCGGGAACTCCGCCTCCTCCAGGGCCTCATCCACCAAAGGCTTGTAGTTGATGATGTTCTTGAACTCGATGCCGCAGGATGCCGTGATCAGGCACTTGGGTTTGGCGTCGTCCACGCGCACGGCCAGTTCGTGAGGCGCAAACCCGCCAAAGACCACCGAATGGATGGCCCCCAGCCGCGCGCAGGCCAGCATGGCGATGGCGGCCTCTGGAATCATCGGCATGTAGATGATGACCCGGTCGCCCTTCTGCACCCCGCGCTCCTTGAGCACGCCGGCGAACATGGCCACCTCATCACGTAGCTCGCGGTAGGTGTAGCGGCGCTTGGTGTGGGTGGCCGCACTGTCGAAATAAAGGGCCACCTGCCGGCCACGCCCGTGGTCCACATGGTAATCCAGAGCCAGATAAGAGGTGTTCAGCTTGCCGCCCGCATACCAGCGGACGGAACCGTCGGGCATCTCGGTCAGGACCTTTTTCGGCTCCTCGTACCAGTCGATCAAATTCATACGCCGGCGCCAGTAAAAAGCGGGATTGTCGACGGAGAGCTGATGAAGATCCTTGTACCGCATTGTGAACTCCTTCAAGGAAGGGAAAATAAAACAGACAACCTGCCCGCATCCTACGTTATTTCCCAAGCGCATTCAATCAAATAAGTTGTATCAGCGAAGCTGCCGGAACAGCCGATCCGCATTCTGCCCCTGCACCAGTTCCTCGATGGTCTGGACCATGGTCCGCCGCACCCCCTCCGCATACCGGTTCCGATCCTGGATGGCCTGGTAGGTTTCGGGCTGTCCCCGCAAAATCCTGTCGATGGCTTCGAAAACGGGCCGCGAGACCGGCGTGCCCAGTTCTCGCAGCAGATCGCGATTAACGGTGGTGTCGTGGGTGGTGTCGTGGGTGGTGTCGCGGGTGGCCGCGTGGGTGGCCGCGTGGGTGGCGCGAGCCAAGGCCAGCAGAGCGGCATGCACCCCCGCCTGCAGGATGGCCGTGGCCCGGTCGTGGTTTTCAGCATCCAGCCTCACCAGCCGCGCGCCCCAATCCGCCAGCAATCCACAGAACTCCGCGGCCACGGGTCCTTCCCGCACCGGGACCACGGCCACCGCCTGATCCGCAAACCCCACCCCGGGCGCGAACATCGGGTGCAGACTGAGGTACTCCCCGGCAAAGCCCATCCGGCCCACATGCTCGACGATGGGTTCTTTGACCGAAAGGATATCCAGGCACAGTCGCCCCTCCGCCATGCCCGGCAGCAGGCGCTCGGTCCAGGAAAAGGTGCCCCGCTCCGGCGTGCACAGCAGCCACACCCGCGAATCGGCAAAAGCCGCCGCCGCAATATCATTGGGCCCCTCCGGCCGCAGATGATGGTAGCTGGCCAGATATTCCGGATGCCGCGCGGCAGGCGCGCGATCCACCCCGTGCAAGGTCCAGCCGGCCCCGGCCAAACGGGAAGCAAAAAGGCTACCGAATCCGCCATTCACTCCGACAATGGTCACCGTCTGGGCATTCATGCCTGTCCTTTCCGAATGCTTGGTCCGGACCGATTGTAACCAACTCCGGCGGTTCCTTCATGAACTATTCGGCTTCTTTAACGCTCTTTGGGGCTTGGGGCCGCCGGGCGTTTTTCGTCTTGGGCAGGTTTTTGTTTGTCGTGGGCCCGTTGGTGGCAGGCGCTGCAGAGGGTCGTGAGGTTTTCTTCGGCGTTGGTGCCGCCTTGATGGCGGGGGATGATGTGGTGGATTTCCAGGAAGCGGGTGTGCGGGCAACCGGGGGCTTGGCAGCGGTGTTGGTCGCGGGCTAGTACCCGCCGGCGGGTACTGGGCGGGATGGCGGATTTGTTGGGACCGTCGTCGGTGGCGACGCGGGCGTCGCAGGCTAGTTTCTCGTATTCCGCAGGAGTGAGTTCGGTTTCGCCGCGGCTGGTGGTGATGTGGGATTTCTCGCACCCGGGGCAGTGATGGACGTGGATCTGGGTGTGGGGTTCTTTGGGGTTAGCCACGCCTTTTGAATCAGCCCGTCCCGCCAGCGAGGCCATGGCCTCCAGAAGCATGATCGCCCGGTTTGAACCGGCCACTGCGCCACTCTGCTTTCCGATGGTCTCGACCAGCGCCTCGAAATGGGCCAACTGCTCGCTGGTCAATTCGAAGGTGACCTTGTGGGTGAGGGCCACGGGGAGCGCTCCGGTGGGATGGGGCCCGGCCAACAATTCGGCTTGGGCCGGATTCTTTACCCGTTCCCGCCTGGCCCGCTGCTTCGCTCGTTTCACCGTTTCGCGCAGTTCCTGACGGCTCTTCTTCTTGGCTGCATTCAGCCAACGATCCTCATTCTCCTCATCAGCCACCTTCACGATCTCCCGCGCCTTGGTGTAGCCGATCTTCCCTTCCTCCATCTCCTTCTTCAACCGGGGCAGCTTTTCCAGCTTCCGCGCCAGATGCAGAAAATCCCCCGTCCGCGTCTTGGAGAACTCCAACTCCACGGCGGCATACTGATAAACGGAGCCATACCCCAGTTCCTTATAAAGCTCCCTCTCCACTATCTCCTTGAACCACAAAACCGCACAATGCCGCGCCTGGTCCATGGCCCGCACGGCCTTCTTCAAACAAGCGCTAACCTCAGCAGCAGACTGATCAGAAACGAAAGAATCAACAGCAATAATACTCATGGCAGACCTCGGCAATCTCTGGCATAAAGTGGGCGGGAGGAGTGATAAACCTAATATACAAAACAAAACCAAAAAGAGCCAGTAAAATATTGCCCGGAAACCAATTATTTTCCACCCCAAACCCACACAATAGCTCCCCTCCCACCCAAAACTACCCGCCGGCGGGTATCCGATAACGCAAAAAATCCACCCTCTGAAGATCCCAAACCCCCGGTCCCCCCAGCATAGCCCCTATGACCCTCATGAGATCACAACAGCCCCAGAACCCCCAGCAATCGTGGCCCAAAAAATTCTTAGCAGACCCCCCCGATCCGCATCCCCCAAAAAATCTTTGATCCTATTGCCGCTAGGCCACCTCAGCAGACAACGCTTGCCTTGGCCCCCAGATCAATGCCAGAATGTTCATAGTCAGCCTCCTGCTTTTTAGGGCGAATCCTCACGGACCCGACCCTATTCCCATTCCAGGAGGTTGGCTTTTTTTGCCCAGTCTCCCATGGCCGGCAGCGGAGCCGACTGATTCACGGCACCTATAAACTTGAGTCTACACCGCCCCGGCCGAAAGAGAACAGAAGCCGAACAGTCCAAGCAAACCAACCAAACCAAGCCAAACCAAACCAAGCCAAACCAAACCAAGCCAACCTGAACCCCACAAGGACAACCATGAGCCACATCGAAGACGCCCGCACGAGACTGGATGAACTGGATGCCCGCCTGCTGGACACCCTGGCCGAGCGTATCGCGGTGGTTCGCGAGATCGGCGAGGCCAAGGCCGCCGTCGGTCGCCCCGTCCTGGACGTCCAGCGCGAGCGCGAGCTGCTGACCCGCATCCTGGCCAAGAGCGAGGAGCGCGAACTGAGCCAGCATTTCGTGGCCCAGATTTTCCGCCAGATCATCCGTTACGGTCGCAACACCCAGGAGAGCATTCTGGCTCCCTTGGCGACCGCTTCCCCGGTGGTCCGGTACCAGGGAGCGCGCGGCGCTTTCAGCTGGTTGGCCGCCCGCAAGTATTTTTCCCTGCGCCATGCCGATTTCCGCATGGCCGGCAGCCCCACCTACCAGGACGCCCTGGACGCCGTGGTCAACGGCCAGGCGACCTACGCCATCCTGCCCCTGGAAAATTCCCTGGCCGGCAGCTTCCACGAGGTCATCGATCTGGTGGCCAAGAGCCCGTGCAGCATCGTGGGCGAAGAGATCATACCCATCGACCTGTGCCTGGTCGCCCTGCCCGGCGCCACGCTGGAAGACCTGGAGGTGGTCTACAGCCATCCCGTGGTTCTGAAGCAGTGCCGCTCTTTCCTGAGCACCCTGGACGGGGTGCGCACCGCCAGCCACCAGGACAGCGCCGAGGCCGCCACCAAGGTCAAGGAAGAGGGCCTCAAGAGCCAGGCCGCCATCGCCAGCCGTCACGCCGCCGAGCTGTGCGATCTGGTGATCCTGCGCGAGAACATCACCGCCGCCGGCCAGGACACCACCCGCTTTGCCGTCATCGCCAACCAGGCGGTCTCGGTGGATAGGCATCTGCCCGCCAAGATCAGCATGACGGTGAATTTGCCCAACACCGCCGGGGCGCTGGCGGAAATCGTCACCGCCTTCGGCAACGGCGGCATCAACATCGCCAAAATGGAAAGCCGCCCGGGCGAGGGCCTGGACCAGGTGCGCTTTTATCTGGAGCTGGACGGCAACGCGGAGGACCTCGCCCTGAAGGAGGCCATCGCTTCCGTGCGCCAGAGCGCGCGCAGCCTGCGGGTGCTGGGCTGTTACGTGGATCGCGCGCGCCTGGAAGGGGAAGCGGATGATCTGAAGGTGCAGGAGGATGACGCCAAGGAGGGAACCGTTCAGGTGGGAACGCCCAAGGAGGGT
>PDQT01000045.1 GCA_002747875.1 bacterium DOLZORAL124_64_63 | reverse complement strand
GCCCCTTGAAATCGCTGTATTTCCAATCCTCGCGACCGCGCAGGTCCATCAGGATGTCGTCCATGGTCCGGATCACGACAAGGCCTCCTCGATCCAGCCGTAGCCCTTGCTCTCCAGTTCCAGAGCCAGCTCCTTGCCCCCGCTGCGGATGATCCGTCCGCCGGCCAGGACATGCACGTGATCGGGCACGATGTGCTCCAGCAGACGCTGGTAATGGGTGATGACCAGAAAGCTGCGTCCGGGCCCCCGCAGAGCGTTCACGCCGTTGCTGACCACGCGCAAGGCATCGATATCCAGCCCCGAGTCGGTCTCGTCCAGAATGGCCAGCTTCGGTTCCAGCATGGCCATCTGGAAACACTCGTTGCGTTTCTTCTCGCCACCGCTGAAGCCCACGTTCAGACCGCGGCTCAGCAGATCGTCACGCATCTCCATGATCTTCATCTTGTCACGGGCGATGGCGGCGAAATCGAAAGCGTCCAGTTCCGGCTCTCCCCGATGCTTGCGCTGGGCATTGAGCGCCGCGCGCAGGAATTCCGCGTTGCTGATGCCGGGAATTTCCACCGGATACTGGAAGGCCAGGAAGATGCCCGCCAGAGCGCGCTGCTCCGGATCCAGCTCCAGCAGGTCCTGGCCCAGGAAAGTGACCTCACCGGCGGTCACCTCGTAGTTCTCGTTGCCGGCCAGAACCTGGCTCAGGGTGCTCTTGCCCGAACCGTTGGGGCCCATGATGGCGTGCACCTCACCCGGCGCCATGTCCAGATCAAGACCCTTGAGGATCTCTTTCCCTTCAACGGACGCTTTCAGGTTGCGGATCTTCAACATGTTCTCGTTCTCCTCTAACTCCGGTTACCCGACGCTGCCCTCAAGGCTCACGCTCAGGAGTTTTTCAGCTTCCACGGCGAATTCCAGAGGTAGCTCGCTGAATACTTCCTTGCAGAACCCCGCCACGATCATGCTGACGGCGTCCTCCGTATTGATGCCACGCTGGTTGCACAGGAAAATCTGGTCATCACCGATACGCGTGGTCGTGGCCTCGTGCTCCACCTGGGCGGTGCTGTTGGCCGATTCGATATAAGGGAAGGTGTGGGCCCCGCACCTGTCGCCCAGCAGCATGCTGTCACACTGGGTGAAGTTGCGCGCGCCGTGGGCCTTCTTGCCCATGCGCACCAGGCCGCGGTAGGTCTGGTCACCCCGACCGGCACTGATCCCCTTGCTGATGATGGTGCTGCGGGTGTTCTTTCCCAGGTGGATCATCTTGGTGCCGGTGTCCGCCTGCTGGGCGTTGTTGGTCAGGGCCACGGAATAGAACTCGCCGACGGAGTCATCACCCTTGAGGACACAGCTGGGGTATTTCCAGGTGACGCTGCTGCCGGTCTCCACCTGCGTCCAACTGATGCGGCTCCGATCACCGGCGCACATGCCCCGCTTGGTCACGAAATTGTAGATCCCGCCCACCCCGTTCTCATCGCCCGGATACCAGTTCTGCACCGTGCTGTACTTGATGGTGGCGTCCTCGTGAGCATAAAGCTCCACCACCGCGGCGTGCAGCTGGTTCTCATCCCGCTGCGGGGCCGTGCAGCCCTCCAGATAGGTCACGGTGGCGGCGTCCTCGGCCACGATCAGGGTGCGCTCGAACTGGCCGGTGCTGGCCTCGTTGATGCGGAAGTAGGTGCTCAGATCCATGGGACACCGCACACCCCGGGGGATGAAGACGAAACTGCCGTCGGTGAAAACGGCGCTGTTCAGCGCGGCGTAAAAGTTGTCCGTGTACGGGACAACCTTGCCCAGATATTTCCGGACCAACTCGGGATGTTCCTGCACCGCCTCGCTGAAGGGCATGAAAATGATGCCCGCTTCCTTCAGCTTCTCCTGATGGGTGGTGGCCACCGAAACACTGTCAAAGACCGCGTCCACCGCCACATTTTCCAGACGCTTCTGCTCGCTCAGAGGGATGCCCAGCTTCTCATAGGTGGCCAGCACTTCGGGATCCACCTCGTCCAGGTCCTTTTTCTTTGGCTTCTTCTTTGGCGCGGAGTAGTAGCTGATGGCCTGATAGTCCACCGCGGGATACTGCACCTTCTGCCAGGTGGGCTCCTCCAGGGTCAGCCAGTGCCGGTAGGCCTTCAGACGCCAATCCAGCAACCACTGCGGCTCTTTCTTCATGGCGGAGATGAAGCGGATGACATCCTCGTTGAGACCGGGCGGCACCGTGTCCGATTCCACATCGGAAACGAAGCCCCACTTGTATTTCCGGGAGGCCAATTCCTCCAGCATTTTCTTTTCTTCGCTCATTTCAACCTCGGGGTTGGGGGCTGAAGTCCAGCAGGGGAGAAGCGGGCAGTGTGCCGCGCATCTGGGCCAGGTTATAACCTCTCAGGGTGCGCTGCAGCAGACTGTTGACCACGCTCCAGTTCTCACGCAGACCGCAATTCAGCTCACGCTCGCATTGGCAATCCTCGCCGGTGGCGCATTCCGTCACCGCGACCGGTCCCTCCAGGGCCGCGATCATATCCAGCAAGCTGATGGCCTCCGCCTCACGCGCCAGGCAGTAGCCGCCGGCCACGCCCCGGGTGCTGACAAGCAAGCCCTGGCGCGTCAGCAACTTGAGAATTTTGCGTACCGTGGGCAAAGGCAAACCGATCTCTTCGCTGATCGTTGGAGCAGTCACC
>PDQT01000044.1 GCA_002747875.1 bacterium DOLZORAL124_64_63 | reverse complement strand
GAGTTTAATTGTTGACAAATTAAGTCTCATATAAAAATGTGCAAGAAAAAGGTTGTGCCGTGGAAATTGTTGGTTGCACTCTTCTTGCCCTGCCTAGGGCATGGAGATTTTCGGAAAAGACTTCAAGCCGCCCCACTGCCCAAGGCCTAACTGCAAGGCCCACTTAAAGTACGACCAACCAGGACAGTGGTCCAAAGCGGGAACCTACACCACAAAAGTCCTCGGAAAGAGTATCCAGAGGTTTGCATGCCACGTCTGTGGTGGAACCTACAGTAGACAGGCCTTCTCCATACACTACTGGCAAAAGATGCATCTAGCCGGTCATGAGCTCATGATGATGGCCGTCAGCGGCGCCTGTAACCGCCAAATCACCCGAATCCTGAAGGTCGCTCCAAGCACCATCGATCACCACCTCGCCAGACTCGGGCGACATAACATGCTTTTTCATTTAAAAACAATCGAGAACGCGCCACCTCTAAGGGAAGTCGTTATAGACGGTTTCGAGGCATTCGAATTCAGCCAGTACTACCCCATGCACCTCAACCTAGCCATCGAGAAAAACAGCCACTTCCTCTACTACTTCAATGACAGCCCGCTACGGCGCAAGGGCCGAATGACAGCTTACCAGAAACAACGGCGTCAAGAACTGGAACAGCTCAACGGCAAACCCGACCCCAAGGCTGTTGAGAAAAGCACCAAGGATCTGCTGGGATTCACCTTACGCGGGGCCGAATCGGCGATTGTCTACAGCGATAAGCATCCAGCCTATCGCCGGGCTATCCGCAGCCTGGAGATGAATATCACGCATCTGACGGTGTCCAGTAAAGAGCGGCGAGATCATCATAACATCTTGTGGGGAGGGAACCTGGCCGATCTCCTGCTACGCCATTGCGGGCCCAACCACAAGCGCGAGACCATCGCTTTCGCGAAGCGGCGCAATACCATGGCGGTGCGAACAATGAACTTCGCTGTTTGGAAGAATCTGATGAAAGGCATATCGGAAAAGCAGCGGGGTAGCCCCACCCCGGCGATGCTGCTGGGGTTGCTGGATCGGCCATTGACGGCCGAGGAAATCCTGGAGTGGCGGCTCTTTCCGGAGCATGTGAAAATCCCGCCACGCTGGAAGCAGTACTACGGAGGGGAAATCGATACGGTGGCTTTGCCGATCAATCGACGGCATGCCTTGAAGTACGCGTTTTAGAGCTTATTTGGGGATTATCGGCTCAAATTAAAGGAAATCTACCCCTAGCTAATGGCTCAAACGCACGAGGTCAGAAATAAGCCTGACCTCATGCGCTTGACTGATCGGCCCATACGGCCCTGAACACCAACAATTTTCACGGCACAACCCACGCTACAGGGGGTTGTCTATGGCGGTGAGGACAAGGTCCACAGCTCCACTCGCAGAAGCCCCCCCCTCACTCTCCTCCTCCAACTGAAACCCCTGCATGACCCCCACCAAATACTCCACTTGTGTCCGCAATGTCTGGGCAGCCGAGGCCA
>PDQT01000047.1 GCA_002747875.1 bacterium DOLZORAL124_64_63 | reverse complement strand
GCCAAGGCGGAAATCCACCCGTACCGTATCGGCGCTGACCAAGGTCATGCCCCCGCTCGCGCTGGGCAGAGTCAAGGAGACGCCGTACAGATCCATGCCCTCGAAGGCCCGCACCCTGAAATCATTCACCCGCAGGCCGCCCTCGCGAATACCCAGCAGATGCTTGCCCACCAGGCCGCTGATGTGCGGCGCCAGCAGGGCAGGATTCAGCACCACCCACAACACCAGGCCGAGGATGACCGCCCAGGCCACCAGAATGGGAAGTCTTGCCGGTCGCACCCACCGCATCAGAAGGGATACCCCAGGGAAAAATGCCAGACCAGCTCAGGGTCCGTCTCCACCTTGTCCAGCCCCACATAACGGGCCCGCTTGAGGGGGATGCCCATGTCAGCGCGCACCGGTCCGAACGGCGTTTCCAGGCGCATCCCCACCCCACAACTGTACCGATAATCCCAGACCTTGGTCGAGCCGGGATCCTTGGGATCTCCCGGGTTGCTGTCCAGACGGAAGCCCCGCAGGCGGATATCCTCCAGGCGCTCCCAGACATTACCGCCCTCGAAAAAGAAGGCGCCCCCGAAATTCCAGCGCCGCAGCACCGGCAGGGGAAAACGCCATTCCACATTGCTGAGCATCAGGAAGTTCCCGCCACGCGCCGGATTGTCCGGCAACAGCACATCCGAACCGTAATTCAGCGCGTCCAGTTCATCCGGGTCCGAGACCTGCGGTCCCAGGCTGTTGTGCCGGTACCCTCGCACCGACGAGCCCCCCCCCGCGAAGAAGCGGTCATCGTAGGGCACACCATCGGGCCCCAGCCCTCCGCTCTTGCCGAAGGGCGCGGCCGCCCCCACCATGAAGCGCATGGCCAGCACCCCGCCCAAAGGCGTGCCCTGGTACCGCTGCAACGCCGCCGAGCCCTTCACGAAGCTGTAGTCACCGCCCATGAGGCCCCCCGCCAGCTTCAGAGTCCCTGTGGCGTAGCGACCGCGCGTGGGGCGGAACAGATCGTCCCGCTTATCGATGTAGATGGAATAGTTCAGGGATCGCGTCTGCGCCAAGCCCACGTCCAGTTCATCGAAACGGGCCTTCAGGCTGTCCGGCGCGTAGGGATGCACGCTGGGATCGGAGATCTTGACGCCCACATAGGCGCTGTTGGTCACGTGGCGGCTGGCCCGCCAGGTGCTGCCCACGTTCAGACCGTGCACGGATTGGTTCAGGGCGGACTCGCCACGGGTCTCGCGTTTGAGGTACAGATCCACGTCCAGGCTGAAGCGGCTGTCCCGGAGATGGGGGTTCACGTACGTCACGTCGGCGCGATAGTTGACCTGCCCCTGGGTGAAGCTCAGGGAATTGCCCACCACATCTTCCACGTTCCAGGACCCCCGGCCCTTCACCTCCAGGCGCCGGCCGCTCCCCCAAAGGTTGTTGTGTCCCCAGGCCACCAGCAGGCGGATACGCTCCAGGCTGCCCACGCCCACACCCAGCTCGTAGTGGGCGGGCTTCCGCTCGATGACGCGCACCTCCAGATCCGCCTGCCCGGCGGCGCTGTCGATGGCCACCGGCACGATCTCCACATCCCGGAACAGGCCCGTCCCCAGCAGTTGCCGGCGGCTGGTCTGCACCTTGTTCCAGCGCAGAGGGTCGCCCTCGCCGATCTCCAATTCCCGGTACAGAAACCGGTCCTTGGCCCCCGTGTTGCCCAGCAGAGAGATGTCCCGCACGAAGTAGGGCTTGCCCGCGGCGATGCTGTAGTGCACGTCGGCCAGAAAGCCCCCGTCTGCGGTCTCGGCATCGGCATCGGCCTCGGCATCAGCATCGGCGGCTGCATGGGCGGCTGCACGGGGCTCGATGTCCATGGAAACGGTGATCCGCGCATCCAGGTAGGTGGCGTTTCGGAACATGGCCCGCAGGGTGTACATATCCCCGCCGAAAGCGTTCAGGCTCATGGGTGCCGGCTCGCCCTCCAGCAGGGTGAGGTCGGCGCGCAACTCCTGATCCGTGAAGACGTCGTTGGGGGTGAAATCCACCGAACGGATGATGGTCCGTGGCCCCTCCTGAATGGAGATGTGCAGGACATCGCCCTGCTCGGGCACGGTGCTGATGCTGTCCAGTTCCACGGCCACCTGATGGAACCCGCGCGCCCGGTAGTAGTTTCTGATGAGATCCAGCTGGGTCTGGATCAGGTAGGGGCTGTAACGGGGCACGTTCAGGGGCCGGGACCAGGTCCGCTCCTGGATGCGCAGCACATCCTTGAGGTCCCCGTCGCCGAAGGTGGTGTTGCCCGTCAGATCGATGCGCGCCAGGCGGTGGGTCTCCAGGCCGAAATCCAGTTCCTCGTTGGCCCACAGGGGCAGCGCCGTCAGCAGGCACAGAGACAGGCCCCAGCACAGAAGAGCGGCGACCGACCGCCTCCGCGCGCTTTGCCCCTCTGCTGCCCTGGAACTCATGGAATCCGGCTCTCCGCGGGCGCCGTCAACAAAAACCATGACAAGCGCCCCAATTCGTATTTAACTGCCACCCATCATACCATAACCGGTGGAGAGATCATGCCTGCAGTCCGTAGCCCGCACTTACCACTTCGGAAGCCCCGTCCGGGGCGGCCCTTTCCGCTGCTGCGCCCTCTGCCGGTTTTGCCCCTGCTGATCGTGCCGCTCTTGCTCCTGCCCCTTCTCCTGCTCCTGGGCGGCTGCGAAGCCCAGGAAACGCCGCTGCAGTGGCAGGACCTTTCCCCCGCGGAGCAGACCTACGTCCGCCGTCTCGTGATCCTGGAACGCGCCAAGGCCGTGGCCCTGCATGACCGGGAAAGCGGCGCCGCCGTTCTGGACAGTCTAGCCATCGCCTGGGGTGACAGCGCCGCCGCCGAAGCCCGCGCCCTGGCACCCACCGACCCCACCCGCAGCCGTCTGCTCAGCGCTTACCTGCTGCGCGTCCTGGAGGCGGAGAAGGACTCCTTGATGACCGCACCCACGGCCCGCTGCCTGGCCGCCCCCATACCCCGGCCCACAAATCCCAACGACATGACGCCCAACGACACAATTCCCCGACAGGACAAGCCCAGGGTCAGTGCCCGCTGACCTTCCACACATCCAGCACGATCACGAAGGTCATGAACAGCAGCAGGATGATCAACCCGATCTGCGTGGCGATGGCCTGCAAGCGTTCAGGCACGGGCTTGCCCCCGCGCAGCACCTCGAAGACCAGGAACAGCACGTGCCCGCCATCGAGCACCGGAATCGGCAGCAGGTTCAGCAGAAACAGATTCACCGAGAAGAAAGCCACGAAGTTCAGGAAGGTGGTGAAGCTCCAGCGCAGGGTCTCGCCCGCGGCCTGGGCGATGCGCAACGGCCCGCCCACCGCCTCCAGGCTCAGCTTGTGCAGGAAGAAGTCCTTGACCCCCACAATGGTCGCCGTGGTGGCCTTCAAACCCAGGCCGGCGGCCCGCAGCAGCCCCACCTTCTGCCGTTCCTGCATGATGGCGATGCTGATGCGCCCCACCTTCTGCCCGTTGATGTCATCCACCGCCTGGGGCACCACCACGCCCTTCATTTCCCGGTCGCCCCGTAACCAGGTCACCTCCACCGCCACGTCGGGCGAGGCGCCCACCACCCGGCTGATATCGGCAAAGGAGCGCACCGTCTCGCCGTTCAGTGCGGTGATGGTGTCGCCGGTCCGCAGCCCCAGTTCCTCGGCCTTGCCGCCGCGCTGGATCATGCCCACGGTGGTGTACCAGGGGCTCAGCCCCCGGGCCCAGTACTCCCCGGCGGGAGCCGCGTCCCCCTTCATCTCCAGATCCAGCCGCCGGCCGTCGCGTTCCACCGTCACCGGGATCGTCACCACCGGATCATCGGCCTTCAGGCGGGTCAGAGGGTAAAGCCCCTCCTGGATGTCCTCCCAGTAGTGGACCTCCTGACCGTCCACGCTGATAAAGACATCCCCCGTCCGCAGACCACCGGCCGCCGCCACGGATTCCGAGGACACGACGGCGGTGGTGGTCGGGATGTGCCCGATGCCATCGCTGAACACCACCCAGCTGAACACCAGGAAAGCCAGGATCAGGTTGAAGAACGGTCCGGCGATGAAAACCAGCCCCCGCTGCCAGGCGGGGCGATTGAAGAAAAGCCTCTCCGGCGGGATATCCTCGTCCAGAGCGGCGGCCTCCAGATTGCCTTTCTCCGTGCCCAGGGGATACTTGCGCTCCTCCCAGGTCCCCGTGTCCTGGATCTCTTCCATCAGGCCCTCGCCGGCCATCTTCACGTAGCCGCCAAAGGGAATGGCGGAAAGCACATACTCCGTCTCCCCCAGGCGCCGCCGCAAAATTTTCGGGCCGATACCGATGGAGAAGGTCTTGACGTAAACGCCGAAGAGCTTGCAAAAGAGGAAGTGCCCCAGTTCGTGGATAACCACCACCGGGACCAGAGCCAGGGCGAAGCCCAGCAGGCCCATCAGAACGTTGTACATCAAAAGCGAACCTTTCCAGGGTTACGAAGCTCGCCGCGCCACCTCGGCGGTGGCCATCCGGCGGGCCAGGGCGTCCCACTCCAAAGCCTCTTCCAAGCTGCCCACCGGTCCGCTCCGGGCGGCCTCGAGAGTGCGGGCGATGATCCCGGCGATATCCACGTAGCGAATTCTTTCTGCCAGCAGGGCGGCCACGGCCACCTCGTTGGCTCCGTTCAGCAAAATCGGGGCGGAACCGCCGGCGCGGCCCGCCTGCCGGGCCAGATCCAGGCAGGGGAAACGGCCCGTATCCGGTTCCTCGAAGACCAGACGACCAATTTGGAGCAAATTTAACCGGGTTCCCGCCAAGGGCCAATGCTTTTCGCCCGTCACGGCGTACTGGATGGGCAGCCGCATATCGGGCGTGCCCAGCTGGGCCAACAAGGCCCCATCCACGAACTGCACGAAGCTGTGCACGTAGCTGCCCGGGTGCACCAGCACCTCGATGCGCTCATAGGGAACGCCGAACAGGAAGTGGGCCTCGATGATTTCCAGTCCCTTGTTCAGCAACGTGGCCGAATCGACGGTGATCTTGGGGCCCATGTCCCAGGTCGGATGACGCAGGACATCCCGCAGCGTCACATGCTCCAGGTCCGCGGCCGGGGTCTGGCGAAAAGGCCCGCCGCTGGCCGTCAGGATGAGTTTGTCGATTTCCTCTTCCCGCCGTCCGGAAAGACACTGGGCCATGGCCGAATGTTCCGAATCCACCGGCAGGATCTCCGCTCCGTGGGCCCGCGCTTCACGCCGGACCAGTTCCCCGCCCACCACCAGGGATTCCTTGTTGGCCAGAGCGATGCGCACCCCCCGCCGGGCCGCCGCCAGGGTAGGCCGCAGCCCCGCCGCGCCCACCAGGCCGTTGACCACCACGTGCAGATCATCCGGCGCCCGCACCAAGGCCTCGAGAGCCCCGTCTCCCGCGGGCAGCAACCGGTCACCGAACAGCCCCTCGGCCCGGGCCGCGGCGTGGGCCTGCTCATCCACCACCGTCACCAACGGCCGGGGCGCCTCCGGGGCCGCCGCGCGCAGCGTCTCCAGCTCAGCGGCCAGTTCATGGATCCGGCTGTGGCAGCTGACACCCACCACCCGCAGCCGCGCGGGGTTGGCCCTGGCGATGGCCAGGGTCTGGGTCCCGATGCTGCCGGTGGCCCCCAGCAGAACCAGGCGCAGGAGTTCGGGGAATTCCTTGCGGGGGCGTCCGCAGGGATAGAGAGAAACCCGGTCGTTACGATTCTCGGCTGCCAAGTCATCTCCCCTGGATCAGATATGGAAAAAACGGAAGTAGTAGTAGACCACCGGGGCGGTGAACAGGAGCGAGTCGAAACGATCCAGCACCCCGCCGTGGCCGGGGATCAATTCCGCCGAATCCTTGATGCCGGCATCCCGCTTGATCAGCGACTCCGCCAGATCTCCCAACTGCGCCATGATACCCACCACCAGCCCCAGAACCGCTCCGGCCACCGGCGTCATGAAGGGCGTCAGGTTACCCGTCAGGTACCACCCCATCACTCCGGCGCCCACCAAGCCGCCCACGGCCCCTTCAACGCTCTTCTTGGGGCTGACCCGGGGGATCAGCTTGTGCCGTCCGAAGGCCACCCCGAAAAGGTAGGCCGCCGTGTCCGTGGACCAGGTCAGCAACGCCACCAGGAAAACCAGGCGCGCGCCCACCTCACGCTCCACGCCCAGGGAAACGGGCAACTGGCGCAACAGCATCAGGTGGCTGCCCAGCCAGCCCACATACATGATGCCGAAAACAGTCACCGCCATGTGGTTCAGGCTCTGGTCCATGTCGCTGCGGAAGACCTCGCGGATCATGATGGCCAGCAGGCTGCCCGTCATGATCAGGGGCACCACCACCCCCTGGTGCCAGGCGTAGACGCCGATGCTCAAGGCGCAGAAATGGCCCAGCAGTCCATAGGGCCGGTACCCCTTGTGCCGCATCAGGACATAGAACTCCCGCAGCCCCAGGAAGATGACCAGGTTGACCAGCAGCAGGAAGAAGATGCCACCCCGGGCGGCGATGAGATACAGACAGGGAACGCCCAGCAGTATCACCAGAACCCGAGGCATGATGCCCGCGCGCAGAAACCGGCCCCAGGCACCCGGGTTCGCGTCCCCCGCTTTCACGGACGCCCCTTCAGCATCCGCTTCCAGCGGGCGGGATCCAGCAGGCCCGCGCGGTCCTCGGAGGGACGCTCCGCATCCTGGGGTTTGATCTTGCCGAAACGGCGCTCCCGGGAAAGGTAGTCCGCCACGGCCAGATACAGATCCCGTTCACAGAAATCGGGCCACAGCACGGGGGTGATGAGGATTTCGGAGTAGGCCGACTGCCAGAGCAGGAAGTTGCTCAACCGCCCCTCGCCACTGGTGCGGATCACCAGATCGGGATCGGGCAGATCCGGAGAGTAGAGACCGGCGGCGAAAAGCTCCTCGGTGACATCTTCCTCACGCAATTCACCGGCGGCCAGACGCCGGGACAGCTTCACGGCCGCCTGGAGGATCTCCTGCCGCCCGCCGTAGGCCAGGGCCAGGTTCAGGATCAGACCGGTGTTGTCGGCCAGGCCGTCGATGACCTTCTGCAAACCGTCCCGCGCCTGCGGTGGCAGTTTCTCCAGAGCTCCGCTGGCGCGCAGGACCACGTTCTGCCGCCGAAGGTCTTCCGCCTCGGCGGCCAGGGTTTCCTGCAGGAAATGCCAGAGGGCCTTCACCTCCGCCTCGGGACGGTGGAAATTCTCCTGGCTGAAGGTGTAAAGGGTCAGAACGTTCACCCCCAGCTCACCGCATGCCCGGACACAGCGCCGGACGGAGTGGCGACCGGCCCGATGGCCGGCCACCCGGGGCAGGAATCGTCGCTTGGCCCAGCGGCCGTTGCCGTCCATGATGATGGCCACATGCCGAGGCAGGTTGTCGTACCCCTGGAGCGTGCCCAGAAGTTCAGCAGTGGACAGCCGGGAAAGCCGGGAGGGATCCAGATCTGCAGACATGGCGCGCTTTCCTCTAGAGTTCCGTGATTTCCTTCTGCTTGGCGGCCACGACCTCGTCCACCAGAGCGCAGTACTTGTCGGTCAGCTTCTGCACCTCGTCACGATCCTTGTGCATATCGTCTTCGGTGATGTCGCCGTCCTTCTGCTCTTTCTTCAGGGTGTCGTTGGCCTCCTGCCGGACCTTCCGCACGGCGATCTTGCCGTCCTCACCCACCTCGCGGGCGTCCTTGCTCAGTTCCTTGCGCCGTTCGCCCGTCAATTCGGGCACCGCCAGACGGATCATCATGCCGTCGCTGGCGGGGTTCATGCCCAGGTTGGCCTGCTGCAGGGCCTTCTCGATCAGGCCGATGACGCCGCGATCGAAGGGCTTGACCGTCAGCAGACGCGGCTCGGGCACCGAGATGGTGGCCAGCTGATTCAGAGGGGTGGGGGCCCCGTAATACTCCACGGTGATCCCGTCCAGGAGAGCCGGAGTGGCCTTGCCGGTGCGAATCTTCGCCAGCCGCGTCTTGACCATCTCGACGGCCGCGTCCATGTTCAGTTCCGCGTTTTCCCGTACTTCTGCACTCATCCTAGAACTCCTTCTTGATCCAGGTTCCTTCTTGCTCCCCCTTGACGGCCTGCAACAGGCTGGCGGGGTCGGAAATATCAAAGACAAACATGGGCAGCCCCTGCTCCGCGCAGAGGGTGACCGCCGTCAGGTCCATGACACCCAGACGCTGATCAATGACCTGATCATAAGTTAACTGCTCATAGCGCTTGGCGTCATCGTATTTGTGCGGATCCTTGTCATAAACCCCATCCACCTGGGTGCCCTTGAGCAGGGCGTCGGCGCTGATTTCCAGAGCCCTCAGGCTGGCCGCGGAATCCGTGGTGAAGTAGGGATTGCCCGTGCCACCGGCAAAGATCAGCACGTAGCCCGAGCGCAACAAATCCAAGGCCTTGTCCTGGGCGAAGGCCTCGGTCAAAGGCTGGGTCTCGCGCGGGGAAAGGACCTTCGTCTTCACCCCTTCGCTCAGCAGATAATCCCGCAGCACGGAGGCGTTCATGATGGTGGCCAGCATGCCCACGTTGTCCGCCGTGACACGGTCCACGATCTCCAGGTTGGCGCTGCGGGCGCGGAAGATGTTGCCGGCGCCGCAGACGATGCCCACCTTCACTCCCTGCTCCACGACCTGGGCCACGGTCCGGGCCAGGGCCGTCAGACGCTCGTGACTGAACTGCTCATCCTCGCCGGCGAGGGCCTCGCCACTGAGTTTCAGAAGGATCCTCGTGAATTTCACGCACGGTGCCTTTCGTTAGGTGGAAATGCCGAATGCAGAATAAAAAAATAGCCCGGGCGCAGGAGCCCGGGCTCTGGCCGGCGAAAGCTAGCCGCCGATCTGGAAACGAGAGAAACGCTTGATCTGCATGTTCTCGCCCAATTCGCCGATGACCGACTTGAGGAGTTCCTCGATGGTCATGTCCGGGTCCTTGACGTACTTCTGCTCCAGAAGGACGATCTCAGAGTAATACTTGTCCACCTTGCCTTCAACGATCTTGTCGATGATGTGCTCGGGCTTGCCCTCGTTCTTCATCTGATCGCGGTAGATCTCCTTCTCCTTCTCGATGACGGAGGCGTCGACCTCATCCCGGGTCACGGCCACAGGGGACGCCGCGGCGATGTGCATGGCCAGGTTGTGAACGAATTCCTTGAAGTTGTCGGTGCGAGCCACGAAGTCGGTCTCGCAGGCCACCTCGACCAGCACGCCCACCTTGCCGCCCATGTGGATGTAGCTGCCGACCAAACCCTCGGCCGTGGTGCGACCTTCCTTCTTGGCCGCCGACGCGATGCCCTTCTTGCGGAGATACTCCACGGCCTTCTCCATGTCGCCTTCACATTCCTTGAGGGCCTTCTTGCAGTCCATCATGCCGGCATTGGTGGCATCCCGCAACTCCTTGACCATCTTCGCTTTGATTTCCATGACTCCTCCGACTCCCCCGCCCTCGCGGAGGATGATCACCCCGGCCCGGGCCGGTGCTCAATTATTCAGAAAAGGCCCGATCCCGGATCTGGGACCGGGCCCGTCGTTCCAACGAAACGTGGGTTATTCCGCCGTCTTGTTCTCGGCGGCGTTTTCCTGGGCCTCGTTTTCCTTGGCGGCCGCTTCAGCTGCGGGAGCCTCGGTTTCGACCTTGCTGGCGTCACCCTCGAGGGTGGCGCTGGCGGTGGCCGCGGCTTTGGGGGCTTCGGCCATATCCACGGCGCCCTCGGTCCGCTGGTTGCGGCCCTCTTCGATGGCCTCGGCCATGGCGCGGGTGAACAGAGTGATGGCGCGGATGGCGTCATCGTTGCCCGGGATGGGGTAATCCACCAGCGTGGGATCGCAGTTGGTGTCGACGATGCCGATGACGGGGATACCCAGCTTGCGGGCTTCCTTCACGGCGGTCTCTTCCTCGGCGGTATCCACCACGAACACGGCGCTGGGCAGGCCCTTCATCTTGCGGATGCCACCCAGGTTGGTGTTCAGCTTCTCGAACTTGCGGCTGAATTCCAGCTGCTCCTTCTTGGAGAAGTTCTCGATGCGGCCGTCATTCATCATGGCCTCGATCTCATCGAGCTTCTGCACGCTCTTGTAGATGGTCTGGTAGTTGGTCAGCATGCCACCCAGCCAGCGCTCGATGACGTAGGGGGAGTTCACGCGCTCGGCGTACTCCTTGATGGCGACCTTCGCCTGCTTCTTGGTGCCCACGAACATGACGCTGCCGCCCTTGGCCGCCACGGTCTTGAGGAACGCGGTCGCCTTGTTCAGCTGGCGCAGGGTGCGCTGCAGGTCGATGATGTAGATGCCGCCCCGGGAGATGAAGATGTACGGCTTCATCTTGGGGTTCCACTTGCGGGTCTGGTGCCCGAAATGGACGCCCGCTTCGAGCAGGTCTTTCAATCCGACTTTGGCCATGATTGCCTCCACTTAAAGGTTGAGCCTCCCCTGTCTTCACAGATGCGGAACAAACACGCGCGGTGCTTTCCCTTGCGGTGCCACCTGGTCCCGCTCTCCGACAGGGTGTGTGATGTTCATCCGCCCCGCCGCGCCGGAACGCGGCAGGACGGACATGATTCCCAAGCTGGCAGGATAGAATCCGGCGTTTAACGCTTGGAGAACTGGAACCGCTTGCGCGCGCCGGGCTGGCCGTACTTCTTGCGCTCGACCATGCGGCTGTCACGAGTGAGGAAGCCGTGCTTGCGCAAGGGCTTGCGGTTTTCCTCGTTGGCCACGACCAGGGCGCGGGCCAGACCGTGGCGCATGGCGCCCGCCTGACCGGTGATGCCGCCGCCCTTGACCGTGCACCAGACGTCGAACTCGGCGTCGACACCCAGGCGGGTCAGGGGCATGAGGGCCTGCTGACGCACGGCCTCGCCGAAGTACTCCTCGACGTCACGGTTGTTCACTTTCACCTGGCCGGTCCCCTGGGTGATCCAGACCCGGGCCACGGCGGTCTTGCGGCGACCTGTGGCGTAATACCTTTCTTCCACTTCTCAGAACCTCCAGAATAGGGCTAACGCCTACAGTTCGACGGTTTTGGGCTGTTGGGGCCCGTGGGGGTGCTCGCTGCCGGCGTACACCCGCAGATTCTTCAACTGGGCGGCGCCCAGCTTGGTCTTGGGCAGCATGCCCTTGACGGCGCGCATGATGACCTCTTCGGGCCGGGTCGCCATGAGTTTCTTCATGGTGGTGACACGCTGGCCGCCCATGTAACCGGTGTGGTGCAGGTAAACCTTCTTCTCCAACTTCTGGCCGGTCAGCTTCACCTTGGCGGCGTTCAGGACGATGACGTTGTCACCCATGTCCAGATGCGCCGTGAAAGTGGGCTTGTGCTTGCCCCGCAGAAAGGTGGCCACCTGGGTGGACAGACGACCGAGCGGGATGTCTTCGGCGTCGACAACCAGCCAGTCCTTCTGGATTTCGCCCTGCTTCATGCTGTAAGTCTTCACGGATTTTCTCCTCAAGGAACCGGGACGGGACGAGGCCGACCCGGTGTCACCACAAAAAGGCCCACCGAACGCAGGACACCGACCGGGCGCCTCAAGCATTCGGTAGATTCAGATAAAACATTGTGCCACAACAGATCGGCCCAAGCCTTGCCAGAGCCTTGAAGGGCCGATACTGCCGGAAAATCGGGAAACCCGGCTGCTGCGGGAGAGGTAACGTAACCAAGAGACCAGAGGTTGTCAAGATTCGCCAAGGCCCAGATTCAGGACGGATTCAGGGAGACGCGGAAACCTGCAGAGCAGCCTGCCGTGCCCGGCTGACGCGCTGAAGCTGGATGGGAATCCGCGCGTTGTCGGGATCCAACTCATAGGCCTTCCTCAGGTCGCTCAAGGCCTGGTCCCACCTTTGCAGTTCGGCGTTCAACAGCCCCCGATTGAACCAGATGGTTGCGGCAGCGGGATCTTCCAGGAGGGCCTCATCCATCAGTTCCAGAGCCCGGAGGGGCTTTCCGGTCCTGGCCCAGGCCACCCCCAGATACCCCCGCAGGTTCGGATTATCCGCATCCAGAGCCACCGCTTCCTCCAGAACCTCTCTGGCCTGTTCATTCTGTCCCCGCGTCAGGTAGGCCACCCCCAGAAAAGTGATGGTGCCGGCATCCACTTCACCGTCCGCCTGGAAGCCCTCCCTGGCCCGGCTCAGGTCAGATATCGCCTCGGAATAGTCCCCATTCAGGAACCGCAATCGTCCCCGGAAGGCCAGACAGAGGCCCTCGGGTACTCCCCTGGCCCGCATGATGCGCACGGCGTCCAGGCCGCGAAGGTAGGCCTCCCTGTTCTCGGGATCACTCATTTGCCTCACTTGCTCAGCCACGAACCCGAAAGGGGAGCCACTCAGATAATAGCCATCTTCCCCCATGAAGACGGGAGTGTTCGGCCGAGGGAAACGGGTCACCAATTCCGAGCACGTTTGCCCCTGGGTGCGCATGAACTGGCTGAAGCGCATGCCGGCATGGTTATAGAAGGATCCTGCCTGGCCGTCGTCCAGCATTTCGTGAATCAGCCCGACATCGTTCCAGTACCGTCTCCGGAACGGCAACCAGGGCTGCTCCATTTCTCCCCTCAGATCACCCAGGACGGTCACGGCCATACGGAACTTCCCTTCATGGAACAGAACGCGGGATTTGATCCACTGGTTGGCGAAACCGGAGGGGCGGTCGGAAAACCCCATGCTCAGGCTTATTTTCCAGAACTTCAGAGGGGGCATACGGATGGCGTAGCTCATGGCTTCGGCCCCGCGCCCGGTTTCCGCCAGGATCAGGCCCTTGGCCACCCGGGCCCCCTTGTGCTCGGGATCCAGGGCCAGAACCCGTTCCACCGCCGCCTCCGCCGATGACCATAGCCCCAAGTCGAGTTGGCACCAGATCAAGGAATTCCAGATGTCCAGTTCCAGGCCCGATTTCAGGGGCCTTCCCCTCTCAGCCAGCAGTTCCGCCAGCCGAGCCGCCTGGCGGTAGTACCCCAGGGACCGCCAGTAGTCGCCCCCCCAGGACTCCACATGCCCCAGGGCCAGGACGATCTCGGGGTCGGCGGGATAGAGAACCGCCGCGGCTTCCAGAGCCTGGAGACATTCCTGGCGCATGGAGTGATCGTCTTCCTCGGACATGAATAGGGAATTCACCTTGTCGATGAACCCGTGGGCCAACCTGGACCGAAGGGAACGGGGAGAGTCCGCCGCACCCAACCAGGGCGCGCAACGTGACCTGGCCAGTTTCCTTTGCGCCGCGGCCATGGTTTCATCCCTGTCCAGGATCTTCTGCAGGGAATGGGAGTAACCGGTGGTGTCGGCCCGGGCCACCAGTTCCGGTGGGGCCTCCCAGGTGACGGGGCGCCGGGACGGAGCATCCATCATCTCGGCGAAAGATGGGCCGGACAAGCCCAGAATGATCAGAAGAATAAGAATCCGTTTCATGTCCCCCCCCTAACCAGATAAACCAGACAAACCAGACAAGATATCGACGACCATGAGCCGTCAGATGGATATAGAGAAACCCCGGGCGCGGGTCAAACGCGCCACCCTCCCCCTGGTCCGAATGCTCCTAACGCCCCCAGACCTCGGCCAGGTTCTCCCGATAAGGCGGCCGCACCACACCGTGCTCGGTGATGATGCCCGTGATCAGATCGTTCGGCGTCACATCGAAGGCCGGGTTCCAGGCCGCGACGCCTTCGGGCGTGGTCCGCCCCTGGTGGAATTCATGAACCTCCTGGGGATCGCGGATCTCGATCTCGATCCCCTCGCCCGTCTCCGTTCCCGCGTCGAAGGTGCTGCCCGGAGCGGCCACGTAGAAAGGCACGCCGTGCCGACCGGCCAGCACGGCCAGGGGGTAGGTGCCGATCTTGTTGGCGGCGTCCCCGTTGGCGGCGATGCGGTCCGCGCCCGTGATCACCGCGTCGATCTTGCCCTGCTTCAGGGCCGAGGCCGCGGCCGAATCGCACAGCACCGTCACCTCGATGCCCTGGTTCTGCAGCTCCCAGGCCGTCAGCCGGGCACCCTGCAGCAAGGGGCGGGTTTCGTCGGCAAAGACACGGATGGTCTTGCCCATTTCCCGGGCCGCGTAGATGACGCCCACGGCCGTGCCGTATCCCCCGGTGGCCAGCCCACCGGCGTTGCAGTGGGTCAGCACGGTGCTGAAATCGGCCAGCAGGGCCTGGCCGTGCATGCCCAGGTCGCGGCACATGGCGATGTCCTCGTCCAGGATGGCCTGGGCTTCGGCCAGGATGGCGGTGCCGATGTCCGCGGCATTCGCGCCCGAGGCCACCAGAGCCTCCGCGCGCGCGGCCACCCGGTCCAGGGCCCAGAAAAGGTTCACGGCGGTGGGTCGGGTGGCGGCCAGGGCTCGGCGATCGCGTTGCAAGCCCTCCAGGATAGCGTGGGGATCGGCGGTCTTTTCACGGCCCAGGCGCCAGCTCTGAGCCAGACCGTAGGCCGCGGCCACGCCAATGGCCGGAGCCCCGCGCACCGCCAGTTGGCGGATGCCCGCGCACAGGCAGGGGATGTCGCGGCAGCGGCGCCAGACGATCCGGCCCGGCAGCTGGGTCTGATCCAGCAGGACGACTTCGCCATCGTCCCAGGTCACCACGGGGAAAGGGAAGGGCAGGATGGTCATGGGATTCACCTCGGGACAGGACACGCGGTGGCAAAAATCACCCGGATGTTTGGCGGGTGAACAGCTCCCGCATTGTCTCACCCAGCAAGGCCAAAGGCAAGCCCATGACGTTGAAATAACAGCCCCGAACCCCACGCACCATCAGGGCCCCCAGGCCCTGGATGCCGTAGGCGCCGGCCTTGTCCATGGGCTCGCCGCTGTCCACGTAGCGCTCGATGGCGGCGGGCTCCAGGGTGAGGAACTCCACCTCCGTGCGCGCGTGCCGCCGCACAGGGGGCAGGCCGGCGGGCCCGCCGCACAGGGCGATGGCCGTGATCACCGTGTGCCGCCTGCCGGAAAGGCGCCCCAAGAGGCGCACGGCATCGGCCCGGTCCACGGGCTTTTCCAGGATATCGCCATCCAGCACCACGATGGTATCCGCACCCAGGACCAGCTTGGCGGGATGCCGCTCCCCCACGGCATGGGCCTTGGCCGCGGCCAGAGTCTCGGCGTATTCGGCGGGACGGTGGTGCAGGTGGTCCAGGGTGGCGGCCAGATCCGCCTCCACTTCCGGAGCCGGTATGATGACGAAGGGCAGACCGGCGGTGCGCAGCAGTTCGCTGCGGCGGGGAGAACGGCTGGCCAAGACCAGTTCCAGGCCGGCGGGCCAGGGCACAAAAGGGCTGCGGGGAGGGTTCATGGGGCGTCCCGGTCCACGATCAGCGTCACCGGCCCCTGGTTCACCAGGCTGACCTGCATGGAAGCCCCGAATTCGCCCTCGGCCACCGTGGGCCAGGCCTGGCGCAGAAGCTGCCCGAAACGTTCATACAGGGCGCGGGCCGCCTCCGGCGGTGCCGAGCCGATGAAGCTGGGACGCATGCCCTTGCGGCAATCGCCGTAGAGGGTGAACTGGCTGACCAGGAGGATGCCCCCACCCACGTCGCGCAGGGCCAGATTCATCTTGCCCGCATCGTCGCTGAAGATGCGCAAGCCCAGCAGCTTGTTCACCATCCAGGCCATTTCCTTCTCGGTATCCGTGGCGGCGAAGGCCACCAGAACCACCAGGCCGCTGTCGATGGCGCCGCTCAGACGGCCATCGATCTCCACGCGGGCGGGGCCGCTTCTCTGCACCACACAGCGCATCGTCCTCAATTCAGTTGGTAACGCTGGATGGACTGCACGCCGCGCACCTTGCGCAGAGCGGTCTGGATCTTCTCCAGCTTGTTCAGGTTGGTGACCTCCACTACCAGGGTGACGGTGGCCACGTCGTCCTCGGCCCCGAAGGAGCCGCTCTGGATGTTGGTGTTGGTCAGATGCAGCACGTTGCTGAGGTCCATCAGCAGGTTCTTACGGTCCTCCGCGGTGATCGTCAGCTTGACCAGGAAGGTCTGGTCCGGGGCCACGTCCCAGCTGACTTCGATGCGACGCTCAGGGCCCAGGTTGGGATCGTTCAGATTGCTGCAGCCCACGCGATGCACCGAGACGCCCCGGCCGCGGGTGATCACGCCCACGATGCTGTCCCCGGGGATGGGCTGGCAACAGCGCGCGTAGCTCACCATCAGGTTGTCCACGCCGGCCACGCGCACGCCGGTGCTGCTGCGACGCAGCAGGGAGGCATACAGATCCTTGCCCTTGGACAGCACCTTCTCCGCCGCCGACTCTTCCCGCGGCGTCAACCGACCCACCACCTTCAGAGCGTTCAGGTGGCCGCTGCCGATGCCCTGCAGCAGCTTGGGGGTGTCGGGGTAGCCCATGGCCTGGGCCACGTCGTCCAGATCGTTGTCGATACTCACCCGTAGGTGGGCCCGGTTCAGTTCCCTTTCCAGGATCTCCCGGCCCAGCTTCACGCTCTCGGTGAACTTGCTGGCCTTCACCCAACGCCGGATGTGGTGCTTGGCGCGGCTGGTCTTGACGATATCCAGCCAGCCGGGGCTGGGGTTGGGTGTCTTGGCGGTCAGAATTTCCACGGTGTCGCCGTTGTTCAGCTCCGCCTTGAGGCTGACGATGCGCCCGTTCACCTTGGCCCCGATGCAGCGGAAGCCCACCTCCGAGTGGATGCGGAAGGCAAAGTCCAGGGCGTTGGCCCCGGCCGGCAACTGGAAGACATCGCCCGCGGGGCTGAAGACAAAGACCTCGTCGCGCAGGAAGTCGCTCATCAGCGTGTCCATGTACTCGCGCGGGTCCGCCACGTCCTCCTGCCAGGCCATGATCTGGCGCAGCATCTTGACCATTTCCCCCAGGCCGGCCGCATCCCTCACGCCGCCTTCCTTGTAGGCCCAGTGGGCGGCGATGCCCAACTCCGCGCGTTCATGCATCTCCCGGGTGCGGATCTGCACCTCGATGTACTTGCCCTGGGGCGTGCGCACCGTCGAGTGGAGGCTTTGGTACATGTTGCATTTGGGCGTGGCGATGAAGTCCTTGATCCGGTCCCGCAGAGGCGGAAAGAGCGCATGCAGCTCGCCGAGAGCGTGGTAGCAGTCGGCCTTGGTCTCCACGATGATGCGCAGGGCCAGCAGATCGTAAATGCGGTCCAGCCCGATTTTCTGGGCCAGCATCTTGCGGTAGATGCTGTAGAAATGCTTGGGGCGGCCCGTGATCTCGCCCTTGATGCCGGCGCGGTCCAGGATTTCCTGCAACGGGATCAGCAGCCTGGCGATAAGGCGCTCGCGTTCGGCGCGGGTCTGGTTGATGCCTTTCTCTATCTCATCGTACTGATTCGGAAAAAGCACCTTGAAGGCCAGATCCTCCAGCTCCCACTTGATGCGCGCGATGCCGAAGCGGTTGGCGAAGGGCACGTACACATCCATCGTCTCCTGGGCGATGGCCTGCCGCCGGTCGGGTTTGAGGAATTCGATGGTGCGCATGTTGTGCAGCCGGTCCGCCAGCTTGATCAGCACGGTGCGCGGATCGTTGGCGATGGCCAGCACCAGCTTGCGGTAGGTCTCCGCCTTGCGGGCCTCCTTGTTCACCTCCTTCAGACCGCTGATCTTGGTCACGCCGTTGACCATGTTGGCCACTTCCTCGCCGAAGCGGCTGATGATGTCCTCGATTTCGAAGTCCGTGTCCTCGACCACATCGTGCACCATGGCGGCAATCAGGGTGTCCACATCCATGCGCAGGTCCGCCAAGATGTCGGCCACCGTCAGGGCATGGATGAAGAAGGGCTCGCCGCTCTTGCGCATCTGTCCGTCGTGGGCATCCCGGGCAAATTCAAAGGCCTTGTAGAGGCGTGTCTTGTCGGCCTGGGGATTGTAGATGTGGACCTTATCCCAGATGCGGTCCATGATGGCCAGGAAAGGCTCGCGCTGCTGTTCCGGATGGGCGCTCATGATCCCGCCCCCGCCGGCTTGATGTCCACCAGCAGCTGCTGCACCGGATCATAGACCCCATGCCGCGGGCGGTAGGTGCTGCGTCCGACCTGGAAGAGCACGTCCCAGCGCTGTCCCAGCAATTCCGGAGTGCTGAGCCCCTTCTGGGCCAGCATGCGCCGCCAGGCGTCGCCGCTGCCGAAAGAGACGAACTCCCGGCTCAGGGCAGGCGTCTCCGCGCCGCAGGTCATGGCCGGGCCCCGGAAGGCGAAGCGCAGATGGGCGCCGTCGCTCAGGGGTGTGGGCGCGCGTTGCAGTTGCAAATTGCTGCAACGGAAAATCGGCTTGCGATTGCCCGCGCCGAAGGGTTCCAGATGCTCCATCTCCCGCACCAGATCCGCCACGTCCTTGACGCTCATCGTGGACAGGTCCAGGTCCAGGTCGTACCCCTGCGGCACGGGTCCGCTGTGGGGCAGGCTGCGCAGGGCCCCCAGGAACCGTTCCCGGAAGGCGGGAATATCCCGGGTGCGCAGGGTCATGCCGGCGGCCTGGGCGTGCCCGCCGTAACGAACCAGCAGATCCTGGCACTGATCCAGGGCCGCCTTCACATCCACCCGGGGCACACTGCGGGCGCTGCCGCGGGCCTCGGGCCCTTCCACGCTGATCAGGATGACCGGCAACTGGTACTGTTCCACCAACCGCGCCGCCCCGATGGCGATGATCCCCTTGTGCCAGTTCCGCCCCACCAGCACCAGACCGCAGTCCCCGCGCTGCACATAGGGCAGGGCCATCTCCAGGGCTTCTTTCTTGAGGATCTGGTCCTGAACCTTGCGGCGATTATTGGTGTGGTCCGCCTCCCGCGCCAACTCCCGGGCGCGGCCTTCATCATGGGTCAGCAGCATCTCCAGGGCGCTCATCACCCGGCCGATGCGCCCGCAGGCGTTGATGCGCGGCGCCAACTGGTAGGCGAAATCACTGGTGGTCACGGGGAAACCCCGATCCAGCCCCGACACCCCCAGCAGGGCGGAAAGCCCCACCCGGGTGCGGCTGCTGTCATTGAAACGCTCCAGCCCCTTTTTCACGAGGATGCGGTTCTCTCCCACGATGGCCATCTGGTCCGCGACCAGTCCCATGGCCACCAGATCCAGCACCGATTCCAGGAAATCCGCGGGCAGGCAATCCGGGTCCTGCTCGTGCAGGGCCTGGGCGAACTTGAAGGCCACCGCCACACCGCATAGCTCGTCGTTGGGATAGGTGGCGTCGCCGCGCCGAGGGTTCACCACGGCCACGGCGGGCGGGCGCTCCTCGAAGATGTGATGATCCAGAACGATGACGTCCATACCCAGTTCCGAGGCCAGCTCGATCTCCCGGATGGCCGACGCCCCCGTGTCCACGGTAATCAACAGGGTCACCCCGTCGGCGGCCCAGCGGCGCACGCGGCGTTCGGCCACACCGTCACCATCGCGCAGGCGGTCGGGGATGAAGCCCTCTTCCAGACGGGCCCGGGAGCCGTCGCACCGCAAAGTCTGCATGGTTTCGCAGAGCAGGGCGCAGCCCGTGATGCCGTCCACGTCAAAATCCCCGTGAATGGCCACCTTCTCGGCACGGGACGCCGCCTGGCGGGCGCGCTGCACGGCCGTGTCCATTTCCAGCAACAGGAAGGGATCGTGCAGCTGGGTCAGGCTGGGGTAGAAATAGCTCTCGATGTCGCTGCTCTGGGTGAAACCGCGGCCGGCCAGGAGCCTGACCAGGTGATCGGAGACGGAGAACGGCAGGCAGACCTTGCGTCGGGTGGCGGCCAGCAGCTCGTCATCGACATGGAAATGCGGCTGCCAGGGGCGGCCACTCAGGACGCCTACGGGCTCTTCCACATCGAAGATATCGGTGCCGGATTCCAACTGCACTCACGCCCTCCACTCAAGGCCATGGTCCCCGGGACCGCGGCCTGAATTGCCGGAAGCGACAGGGAAGGGACCCCGTCGTGAAAATCAACGTGAGAAGCCGGTCATAAGCCGAGTTCTGTTACCGGAACGCCGCAGCGCCGGCGACAGTCATGTATCTGGGAATGCCGTTGCCGACATCCTCTAGCGACCTACCCGGGAGTGCTGACGAGGCGGGCCGCCTCATCCTCCTCTATTTGGTCTTGCTCCAGGTGGGGTTTACCCTGCCATCTTCGTCGCCGAAGACGCGGTGAGCTCTTACCTCGCCGTTTCACCCTTACCACGTCCCGAAGGCGTGGCGGTTTGTTTTCTGTGGCACTTTCCGTGGGATCGCTCCCCCTGGCCGTTAACCAGCACCCTGCCCTGTGGAGCTCGGACTTTCCTCGAAACCTTTCCTTTGGCGGGAATGGACCCGTGACTGTCTCTCCGACTTCTCAGCCTCCATGATAGACGGAAACGCGGCCGATGTCACCGGAAATGTCGTCGGAAAACACACTCTGGCGGTCAAGAGTCGGCATCCAGAGCCTTGTTGGCCAGAGCGTCGGCGTGGGCGTTCTGCCTGCGCTTGACGTGGCGGACCTGGAATTCGGTCAGACCCCGGCTCAAAAAAACCACCTGCTGGAAAAGAGGTCGCAGATCCGGGCTCTTGACCCGGTAAACCCCCGTCAGCTGCCGGGTGATCAGCTCGCTGTCCAGAAAAAGGTGCACCTTCTTCACCTTCCAGCGGCGCGCGTGCTCCAGGGCGGTGACCACCGCCTGGTACTCGGCCACGTTGTTGGTGGCCCGGCCGATGGCCTCGCTATGCTCGGCCAGGTTCGGCCCGTTCCGCTGCCGGAAGACGATGCCGATGGCCGCCGGACCGGGGTTGCCCCGGCTGGCGCCGTCGGTGAAGATTTCCATGATACGGGAACCGTCCTTGGGCAGGGGATTGCCCTTGAGGTGGGCGGCAGAGGGTAGCTGGGGCCAGGTATCGGCCACAGTGGCGCGGGCCGCAGCCGTGCCCGGCTGCTCGGCTTCCTGGGCCAGTTCCCGGCGCCAGATGGCCAGGCGCCGGCGCAGTTCGCGCACCGACAGACCGCACTCCCGCGCCAGGCTGCGCAAATCGCCACTGCGCTCCAGGGCGCGCAGCAGATCGGTCAGGGTCTTGGGGTTCCTGTTCTCGCTCACCATCCGGCTCTCCGCTAATTCCAACTGCGGTGCACAACGTACCGCATGCAGGAGGGACAACGCACCAGGGCGCGTCCCTGTTCCACGTCCAGGGCCTGCTGCACCGGCAGGCTGTGGAAGCAGCCCAGACAGGCGCCATCCTGCAGATGCACCACCGACCGATCCAGCTTGCCGCGCAGACGCTCCACATGGCGCCGCTCCGCGGTCGGGAGCATGCCCACCAGGCGGGTCAGTTCCGCGTCGATGTGCCCCAGACGGTTGACCAGCTCCGCCGACTGCCGCGCGCGTTCGGCCACTTCCCGTTGCGCCCGCGTCTTGTGTTCCGCCGTTTCCTCGGCCGATTCCCGGGCCGCCTGGCCCATGGCCTCTTCCTGCTCCAGGAGAGCAATGGTCCGTTCCTCCAAAGCCTCCAGACGCCTTTCCAGACCGGAGATCTCCTCCCGCAGGGCCCGCAGCGCGCGACGGTCGGTCAGGCCGATTTCCATCTCCCGCTTGACCTTCAACAATTCCTGGACCTGGTGAATTTCCTTATCCAGCCCCCGCACGGTGGCCTGGGCGCCCTGGTTGGCGGCGGCCGCCGCGGCGGCGTCTTGCTCGTACTCTTCCTGGAGTTCTTGCAGGGAGAAGCGAATCTCGTCGTTCCGGCCGAGGGTCTGTTCAGCCTCCATGCGCAGCTGTTCCAACTCGGCGATCTCAACCAGCAGGGCGATGAGAACTTTTTTTTCCATAGCAGGAAGACTCCCTCCAAGGACACGCATCTTCCAAAGAGCGCACCAACGAAAGAAAGGGTGCCAAAGCACCCTTTCTTCGTTCGCTCGTCTAGCCGTAACCCGGTGAAGTGGACAGCTTCACCACAGTCTAGCCAGGGCCAACTTCCGGAGAAGTCGACCGAAAAAAAGATGGTGGGCGATACTGGACTCGAACCAGTGACCTCTCGCGTGTGAGGCGAGCGCTCTAGCCAGCTGAGCTAATCGCCCATCCTTTTTTCGTTCCACTCCCGACCATCTCGCAGAACGTAGAATCCTACAAGACGCCGGACAAAGCGTGGTGGGCCCACCAGGACTTGAACCTGGGACCGACCGGTTATGAGCCGGGTGCTCTAACCAACTGAGCTATAGGCCCAAAAGCCGGATCGGGAAGATAGGCCATGAACGGCCCGCGGTCAACTCCCAATTGCCGGAAAATTTCTTTCGCCCGCGAAAACCCCCGTTGGGCCTAGACCATGTCGCCGTAACCCTTCAGCTTGCGGCTGCGGCTGGGGTGTCGCAGCTTGCGCAGGGCCTTGGCCTCGATCTGGCGCACCCGCTCCCGCGTCACCTTGAAGATGGTCCCCACTTCCTCCAGGGTGCGCGGCGTGCCGTCCCCCAGCCCGAAGCGCAGGCGGATGACCTTTTCCTCCCGCCGGGTCAGGGTGCTCAGCACCCGCTGCATCTGATCCTTGAGCATGCTGTGGGCGGCCAGCCGGGCGGGCGAAGGCGCGTTGTCGTCTTCGATGAAGTCGCTGAGGTTGCTGTCCTCTTCCTCGCCGATGGGCCGGTCCAGGCTGACGGGCTCCAGGCTGGCCTGCAGCACGCCCTGCACCTTCTCCAGGGGGATATCCAGAAAATTGGCGATTTCCTCGGGTTTGGGGTCGCGCCCCAGTTCCTGCAGAAGTTGCCGATTGGCCCGGTTCACCTTGTTGATGGCTTCGATCATGTGCACCGGCACACGGATGGTGCGCGCCTGATCGGCGATGGCCCGCGTGATGGCCTGCCGGATCCACCAGGTGGCGTAGGTGCTGAACTTGTAGCCCTTGCGGTAGTCGAATTTCTCCACCGCGCGCATCAGGCCGCTGTTGCCTTCCTGGATCAGGTCCAGAAATTCCAGACCGCGGTTGGTGTAGCGCTTGGCGATGCTGATGACCAGCCGCACGTTGGCCTCGATCATCTCTCGCTGGGCCGTGTCCACCTGCTGGCGGCCCATCTTGATGTCCCCGCCGATGCGCCGAATCTCCGTCGCGTCCAGCCCCATCTCCCGCTCGATATCCTGAACGCGTTTGCGCAGGGCCTTGATCTGGCGATAGGCCTCGCGGATGACCTCGGCATCGTCGCGCTCACGCTCTTTCAGCGCGGCGGCCATCCCCCCGAACGGCACGCCCACCTCTTCCTCGATGGCGATGATGCGCTCCTGCAGGTCGTTCACCTTGTTGGCGACCAGCAGCAGCTTGTTGGCCAGCTGCTCCACCTGGTTGGGTGCCAGGTGCATCTCCATGAAGCTCTCCAGGACCTTCTTGTCCCGGGTCTCGATCATGCGGTTCAGGACCTTGATGCGCGCCTGATCCTTGCAGCCGGCCAGTTCCTTGCGCTGCTCCACGCGCTCGGCCAGCAGCTTCTCAATGCGGTCGATGGTCCGCAGGACACGCTTGCCTTCCTTCTTGGCGGAAAGGTGCACGTTCCAGGTGCTGGTGTCGGCCTTGATGACCTCATCCACGTGGATGGCCTCGTTGATCAAGTGATTGGCCGTCTGCCGCAATTCGCCCAGGGCATGGCTGCTGCGCAGGGTGGCCTGGATGATGGCGATCATGCCGTCTTCCATGCGGCGGGCCAGGTTCACCTCCCCCTGCCGGGTCAGCAAGGGCACGCGCCCCATCTCCCGCAGGTACATGCGCACCGGGTCGTCGTACTTGACGTTGGTGCGGGTGACCTTCTTGACGGACGCGGCCTTCTTCTTCTCCTTCTTCCGGCGGCGAGCGATACGGGCCTGCGCCTCGTCCTCGCTGTCGAAGTAGTCGATCTGCAGCTCCCCCAGCTTCTCGTAGATACGATCGATCACCTCGACATCGGTTTCGTCGCCGAGCAAATCGTTGATCTGGCCGTGGAGGATATAGCCGCCCTTGGCGGTGGCTTGTTTGCGGATGCTTGCGATGAGTTCGTCGAACTGAGTGTTATCCATGCGCGCTTGATTCTCCCGGTCGTCCTTCTAAGCCCCAGCCGCGTTGTCCGCTATGCGCAAGCAGGACCGCAGCCGGCCGCCCCATGCGCACGGGGCCCTCCCGTTTCCGGTACATCCCGTGTCGATCAGCCGCCCGAGGACTCGTGTCCCTGCCGCAGCCGCCCGAGGCAATCCGTGATAACTTGGGCAAAATCGATATTGGCTGGCAGGTCCCCCCTGTCGAGTAGTTGCGAAATGAAGGCCCGATAGGCTTCATCGCCCCATTGATTCCAGCGTTCCAGCACGAATTCGCGGGGCGTCGGGGTATCCGGCCCGGCCGGCGTGGCGGCCCAGGCGGAAAATTCGTCGGCAAGCAATGAAGCACCATCGAGGAAAAATGGCAAGTCGCCGCGCTGCTGCGCGAAGAGCAAGGCCGCCTTCCCCGAATCATCCACCAGAATATGCCAGAACAGCTCCCGCTCCACCCGCGGGATATTGATCCGGGACAGACGGTGCCGCACCCGGGGTCCCCGCGCGTGGGGCCGGGCCGCCCGCACGGCCCCACGCGGGTCGGAATCGGCGTCCTCCGGGTCCTCGTTGGCCAGGTAGCCGGGCATCTCCGGCGGGGGCGGAGCGGGCTCCTGCCCAGGTGGCGCCGATGGCCGGGAATAGGCCCCAGACGGCCGTTTTTCCTGTTTTTGGAGGCTTTCCATGGTCTCCTGCAACAGGTCCAAAGGCATGCCGAAGACCTCGCTGGCCTCCTGCAGAACATAGGCGCGGCGCAAGGCGTCGGGAATGCCCGCAATGCTGCCCAGCCCCTGCCGTAAGGCCCTTTCGGTCACCTCGCGGGAGCCGCCGTGGGCATCGGCCAACCCTTTGAGAAAGGGCAGGAAATTCTGCGCCTCGGCCAGGAGCCGGTGCATGGCCTCGGGCCCCTGCCCGATGACCACATCGGCGGGGTCCTGCCCTGCGGGAAGGGAAACGATCTTGGGTTCCAGCCCGGTGCGCAAGGCCACGTCGGCCGAACGCACCGCCGCCTTGCGCCCTGCCTTGTCCCCATCGAAAACCAGCTTCACGGCCCGGGCGCTACGCCGGATGAGCTTGGCCTGTTCTTCGGTGAAGGCCGTGCCGCAGGTGGCCACCACGTTGGTGATGCCAGCCTGGGCCAGCGCGATCAGATCCAGATAGCCCTCCACCAGCAAGGCCTCCTTCTCCCGGGCGATGGGCATGCGTGAGGCCGCGAACCCGTACAGCAATCTGCTCTTGCTGAAATAGGTGCTGTCCGCGCTGTTCAGATACTTGGGCTGCCCCTCCCCCAGGATGCGCCCGCCAAAGCCCACCACCTG